>QJZC01000003.1 GCA_003247575.1 Pseudomonadota bacterium | reverse complement strand
ACAAAAATACGTACGCGCCGCCGTTGTTGTCGACTGGCAAGCAGCCGAGCACGGTAGAGTACTCTCCTTCCGGGGCCCATCCCCAACAGCCGTTGGATTGCCGTCAAAGTCCACACTACTACCGAGGTGTTCAGCAGCGCCTGACATTCTCTGGTCGCTGGCATGGAGCTCTTGGTAGAACGTCCAGGCCCCATCTACCTGACGATGGACGAACACGGACCGTATTTCGCCGTGCGGGTTGCCAACCGCTAGCCACTCTCCCTCTGTTGCTATCGTGCGGCCTGAGAATTTCCCGATCGGTTCGGGCGCAGGTAGCTTCGTCATGGATAGCGGGCCGAAGTTGGTCTCCGCCTCCGCGTCGGCGGCACCGAGCAGAACGGTCAGTGCGACGATTTTCATACCCAAGCGCCTCCCGCGCATGGCACCGGCTGATCTGTGCTCCTCCCCAGTCGCTGAACCCACAATGCCTCGCTTGGACCCCCGAGATACACCTCGCAGATTCGAGAGGCAACTCGCCATCAAATTCATGAGCGTTGATCGTGCCGATTTTGCCTCGGTTGTACATGCATTGCGGAGATCCGAAAGGCGTTTCCGTCGCGTGAGATTGTGCACAATCGCGTGTGGTATCACGCAGAGCCGGGGGATCCAGAGCTAGAACGCCAGATCGATGCTGCCGACTGGATCATGGTCGAGCGTGGGATCAATGACCCCAATATCGTCGGGGGATGGTTCTGGGATTGGCGGGGCGTACCCCGAGGGCTCGAGAACCTTCTCCATTTCATCGACTACGTTCACGAGCGTGGCCGTGGTGTGGTGAACTACTTCCGTACCTATGAGCCTGCTCCTGACGACTGGGGACCGAGCCTCGATCCGAGGCTTCGAGAACTCGAGTACGGCCTGGGCGGATGGCTCTTGACGAGCCAGGGCCGAGATCTTCTAGGGGCGACTGCCTACAACACGCCAGACAATTGGTGGCCCGGCTTCGAAGTCGCACTGGGAGCTGCGCTTGGCCCCCGCTGCGTCGACGCGAGCGGCGTTCTTCGACGGGACTTCGAAAAGGGCATCGTGCTGCTCAATGGGCCCGACGCACGCCTCACTACTGTTCCGTTGGGCGCGAGCCTATACACGATGGAGGGGAATCTCGTTAGCGAAGTCAGGCTGCGCGCCCGGGGAAGCTCGTGTTCTGCAACTGCGCCTACCGGGCCTTTGAGCGAGGTGTTGGGATCTTCCAGGAACGCCGTCCCGGGGGACATTGCCGCGGAAGGCCCGGCACGGCCCCGGAGAACCGCTCCAGCTGCAACCCCGGTGAAGGCATCAGGGTCATCGTGGCGAACTCCGGATTCGAGGCTAGAGACAATGTCGTTCATCTCAGCCATGTCACATCTGAACTTCGATCTTCCGAGAACCTCTCTTCAACCGTCGATCGAGTTTCGCGCAGGACGCTCGAATTGAGAAGACGTGCCGAAGGTGACGAGAAAAATCTCGCCATCTGCGTTCTCGTCATCCTACTCGATCTTCGCGCAGTCACTGGAGTGGAACCGATTCCCGACAGCGATGCCGAAGTAGATCGGTCTCCAGAGAAAGGCAGCCAGTGACACCTTGATTCAAGAGTAGCCGTCCGCTACCTACCCACGTAGTTCGAGTCTCTCGAGGACCGTGATTTCGTGGTATCCGTTGTATCGACGATACACCCGAGGAGAGCACAAGTTGATCAAGAAACTCCTCGACGCTCTCTTCGAGCGCGCACTGGGCGCAAGGTCCTTTGGGGCTGCTTTCTTCCAGCTTTGGATGGATCTCCTGTTTCTGGTCCTCGCCGCTCTCCTTACTGGCCTGCTTCCCGAGGCAATATTCTCTGACAACCTTCTCAGATCTCTCGCAGGTAGTGTTGTTACGCTCTTCTGGCTCTTTGGGTTCACCGCAGTCTTGATTCCGGACGCAGCCGTTCTCGCGTGGAGGGTCATCCAAAAGCTCCAAGAACCGGAGTCGCGGATCGGCTGAGAAGACGATGGCAGCGATGCGGACCCGGCTTTGACGTCATCGCCGTGTGGCACGCACGCGTACACAACGACCGCGACACGCTTGGCTCGGCCGACGCCTGTCGGCGCTGGCCACCAAGCGCTGAGGCGAGTCGCGAGGCTCCGACCGCATGCACGCGGCCTCAGGCTGCGTGCGCGCAGCGCGGGTTCTGCGGGAAGGGACGAACCGCAGGTCGGGAGCGCAAATCTGATCTTGCGGCTCCCTGCCTCACACCCGAGCGCATTTGCGCCGGCTCCGTGCGGATCTCCCGTTTGGAAGGTCCAATGGACGCAAGAATCGCAAATTCCGCTCAGCCGAGTACAAACCCCTCGTATCCTTGGGCCGCGACGCGATCGCAGTGTTTTCGGTAGGTACCCACTCCACCGACGTACGGCATGAAGACACGGGGCTTGCCGGGTATGTTCGTGCCAAGGTACCAGGAGTTGCAGGAAGGCGAGACCCACATGGTTCCCTGAGCGAGCTTCTGGACGTGTTCGATCCAAGCAGCCTCGGCTTCTGCCGTGGCCTCGATCGTCGCGAGTTCGTGCTCATCGAGATAACGGATACAGCCCGCAATCCAGTCCACGTGCTGCTCGATCGATACCACCATGTTGCTGAGCACGGAGGGACTCATGGGACCCGTCAGGGTGAAGAAATTCGGGAATCCATGCGTTTGAAGGCCGAGATAGGAGCGCGGCCCTTCAGCCCAGGCTCGGTCGAGCCCGAGATTTCGACGCCCCCGTACGTCGATTCGCAACAGGGTCCCCGTCATCGCGTCGAAGCCGGTCGCCCAGATGAGCACGTCGAGGCCGAAGTACCCCTGCGCTGTCTGGACACCGCTCGGTGTGATGCGCTCGATCTCACCTCGCCGAAGGTCTACCAGCGTGACGTTCTCACGGTTGAAGGTCGGAAGATAGTCGGTATCGATCACGGGACGCTTGCAGCCCAGCGGATATCCACGTGGCGACAGTCGCTCTGCCACGTCGGGGTCGTCGACGATGCGCCGGAGCATCTCGCGATACATTTCGCAGGCGAGTTCGTTGGCGCGTGGGTCGGACTGAATGTCGGAGTAGCGCCGCAACGCGCCAAACGCATCCTCGTCGAGTGCGGCTCGGCGCTGTTCGGGCGACGTCTCGAGAATTCGCTCGGTGGGTAGTACGAGAGCGTGCCCCCCGAACCCGAAGATGATTCCAGCGTAGGACTCGCGCTCGCGGGCTCGAATGATCTCGTACGCGGCCTTCGCTCGGTCTCGATCCGCGTCGGCCAAGGGACGGTTGCCTGCGGGCACCGTGTAGTTGGGCGTGCGTTGGAATACCGTAAGCTGCGCCGCACTCTGCGCGAGGACGGGAATCGCCTGAACCCCCGAGGAGCCGGTGCCGACGACGCCGACACGCAATCCCGTGAAGTCCACGTCCTCGTGAGGCCAGGCCCCCGTGTGATAAACGGCACCCGCAAAGTCTGCCTTGCCGGGGATGTCGGGGGTATTGGGTGCGGACAGGCACCCGGTCGCCATCACGCAAAAACGAGCCTTGAGCTCTTCACCCGAAGTCGTGAGCACGAACCAGCAGCAATCCGCTTCGTCAAAGCGAGCCTGCGCGACCCGGGTCTCGAGCTGGATGTCGCGTCGAAGGTCGAATCGGTCGGCGACGTGATTCAGGTACGACAGGATCTCGGGTTGTCCGGCCATGACCTCGGTCCAATTCCATTCCTGTTCGAGCTCGCGGCTGAAGCTGTAGGAGTACTCCACACTCGGCACGTCGCAGCGGGCACCGGGATAGCGGTTCCAATACCAGGTACCTCCCACTCCAGCTCCGGCTTCTAACACGCGGACCCGCAGTCCCTGTTCGCGGAGCTTGTAGAGGGCGTACAATCCGCCGAAGCCGGCCCCGACCACGATGACATCATACGCATCCGAGCCATCTTCCTGCGCCATGCCTGCTCCTCCTCACGATCTGCCACCCATTCTCAGGGCCGCGTATCGAGCGGTCAAGTTCAGGCGAGCCGCACGAGGAGCTCCAGGGCGAGCGGCAGCTCCGAGCACATCTCGTGACGACCAGCCGCTGAAGGCCGAGCGGCGCTCGCCGTAGCGTGGGTTTCCTCCGAGATCAGCGAGGCTCGGCGGAGCGGAGCTGAGCTGGGGCAAAGAACGCAAAGGCCCCCACATCGCCGGGCCGCGATGTGGAGGCCTTGCTGACTGCGGGCACACTCGAGCCGCGAAGCAACGCACCCATCGCTTCGCCGAGTCGGAGTCGACGCTACGGGGTTTGGTTTCGCGTCGCGACGCGAGAGATGTCGCGAGCACCGGCAGTCCCCCCTGGACGCAGGGCCGCAAGTGCATCGGCATCACCGCCGAGAGCGGACTCCACGCAGGTCGTCACCAGCGCCGCGAACAGGTCGCCATCATCGATCACGTCGAGGAAGCTGGTGCCATTCACCGCGATTCGTGTCACGGGAACCAACGCCTCGTTGAACTTCGTGTCTCCATTGCCTGGCTGCTCGCATGGGACCAGGAGGTCTTCGGTTCCGCAGAGAATCAAGGCGGGCCCGTCGGCCGATCCCTTGAGATCGCGTCCATCCGAGCGCGCCGTGAAGTTGCCATCGAGAGTGACCGGGCACGTGACCTGCACCTTGGAGTTGAGGCGCGACGCATTGATCGCTCCCGACCCCCCATCCAGGTGACCCGCCGCCGCAAACTCGCCCCGGCTGTCGCTTCGGGAGGCGTCGAGCTGATCGATGCAGTCGGAGATGGCTGCACCAGACGCCGAGTTCACGCCACTCGTCGCGGTCACCAGCGTGCCGAAAGAAGCGACGCGACGCAGCACTCCATCGTAGAGCTCCCCGGAGTTGCTGTCCGCCGAACCCCATCCCATGCCGGGTCGCGGTGCACCCGTGTTCGGGGGCACGAAGAGTGTGCATGTCCCGACGCGTTGGACGGTAACCCTCTCTGGTCCAGCCACATCGAACTTGTCGATGCCCCAAATTCCCGTTCTGCCTCGGCCTCCTGACGGCACGTCACACGCGGCGAACAACGGAATGCTAGCCAGGCAGAGTATGATTGCGAGTAGTCGTGATCCAGTCCAGTGTCTCATCCCGAATCCCTCCTGCGCAGATTCCGCGTCTACTCTCCCGCTTTTCCGCTCTCGGAGCAGGTACGAGCCGGCCTCTGCGATGCGGACGTTGATGTTCTGGAGAGCTGGACTCGTCGGTCAGGCGAGCGCGCACCTCCGGATCGACTTCGACCCGGCGTGCAGGTTTCGAATCCCACGCCGCTCTCCGGGCCCATGAGTGGCTCGGTTCGGGAAAATCGGATCAAAAAACCCGGACGCGCCTCCGAACTCGGAAGTACCGGGGGATGCGTGGCGAATTGTGATCGATCTAGATTCAAAACTCGCAGCAATGCAGTCGATCAGGCACGAACATCAGCCTCGGTGAGGCAACTCGCTAGGATCGGACAGGCAAGCATCGATCTCTTGCCTCGCTCATGAGGAAGAGTCGGTCCACCTGTCGACCGACTTGCCGCGAGGAGTACCGCCCGCCACGAATGGCTGGCCAGACTAGGCGAGAAGGAAGTCGTCGATGACGATGTGTGGTACCTCAGACGCACCTCGACCGATGAATCGCCCGGGTATCGGCTTGTGCGCGGACGTTCGCTTCGAGGTCTCAGGTCGGATCCGCGGTGTGGGACAGTGTGACTGCGCGGCGACGCTGACCGCGGTCGGAGGCTAGGCCGAGAGTCCGTCCGCGCGGGCGCCAGTGCTCGCATATGCTGCGAAGAGCGTCCCGAGTCGAGGAAAGGCGCACATGTGCCCTTCATCGGGAAAGATCGTGGCGTCTGTCCTCGGAATCTGTGCGATCAGATGTTCCGCCATTGCAACCGGGCAGTTCTCGTCCCGCGCGCCATGCCATAGGCGGACCGACATGTGAATCTCGGAGAGATCGATGTCCCAGGGGTTTGCGAGCATGTCGGCCTCGGCTGCGAGTGCGCGGCCGCCGTCGCGCATGGCTTCACGGATGTCGAGCGCAAAGGCGGCCTGAAGTTCAGGCGCCGAGAGCAAATCGCTAGCTTGGTGATCGGGGACGGGAACGATCCAACGGTCAGGCAGCCACGATGCGACTGCGCCAAGGGTGCGCACGATGCGCCTCCGCACGCTGGGCCGGCTCCGCCAGAAGCTGCGGAGTGCCCAGGCCATGCCCTGAGTAGCTTCATTCGCTTGCATGGGCCCGGCCGATGCAACCACCGTAGCGCTCAGTAGCCGTGCTCGGATCTGAGCGGCACACGCCAGAGCATGCGGTCCCCCGCCAGAGGCTCCCAACACGTGGAAGTGCTCGAGCTGCAGATGGTCCCCGAGTTCGACTACATCTCGTGGCCACTCCGAGAGGCGGCGCGGTGCCTTCGGAGCGGACAGGCCGTATCCAGGTCGCTCGGGTGCAATCAGCCGAACTCCGGCCTGCTCGGCGGCGCGATGGGCCGTGAGCCCATGAAACCGAGATCCCGGACACCCGTGGAAGAGCATGAGTGGGACGCCTTCAGGATCCCCGAATTCGCCGAATCCGAGCGTGCGACCATCGGAAAGTCGCAATGTCTGGTTGCTCATGTCCGCAGAAGCTGGAAGTGACGGCTTCATCTCGTCCTCGGCGATCGTATCTCGCGGCCCAAGTGGGTGGTCACGATAGTTCGGAGATTCGTCCATGTCCTGGATGGGCACCGGCGGCCGATCCAGGAAGCGACGGTGTGGCTCAGAGCGACCCTAGAGCGGACGTGCTTGGCGCACGTGGTTCAGCCACGCTCCCGAAGATAGACATGCGCACGGATTCGCGCACGACTTTCGCGGCGCCAGATGCGTGCCGCCGGGCAGCTGAAAAGGTTGACCCTCAGAAGACCTGCAAGATGAGCGCTAGCGAGGTGAGTCTGTAGAGCGTACGGCTGCATAGGCCTCTTGAATGATCTGGAGGTCCTCCTCGGCGCGATGTGCACGAAATCTTCCAGAGTCTGCAAGCTGCTGGCGGACTCGAATGAACTGGCGATACTCGGAGTCTGTCAGCAGCTCCTCGATAGAGTGAACATGGAAGCGCGGCGTCTCGCCCGCCTTCTCGAATAGTTTGTCGAGCCAATCCCAGTCCCATGGTGCGGCATCGCTGTAGAGAATTCCACGCGCTCCTTCGACGGCGAGATTCAGCTCCCTGGCAACCAATGGGGCTTGAAGGCCCTCCCTCTCCAGTTGATCTCTCGTCAGACCATGCAGCCTCTCTGCAGCCGGATCCCAGTACGTCCAACCGGGTGCCGGCGCGATCAGCCACGAATGCACCTGACCTCTCACGCGCACTGCGATCTCGACTGGGTAGGAATCCCAGTGAAGACCGCTAGCCTCGATGTCGATCAGATCCAGGATTCTCACAGAAAGAACATGAAGCTTTCTGGAGCGAAGATGTTTCGCTCCCTGCATGCAGGGCACCACGGTTCGTCCCGCCACATCTCCATGTGGTCTGGATGAATGACCGAGAATGTCTCGCGCGATGGGGGCACGTGGGAGCACCACTCGGGTGAGGACTCTGACCCACTTCTGGGTGGTGCAATCCAGAGCTCGATCATCCGATCCAGAATCGAGGCCTTCAGTGCATAGCGAATCGGATCCAACTCCCGTGGGTCGACGGCAGACGACAGGTTCCAGCCCCTGCGCCACACGAACTGAACTAGATCGAGGAACGGAATCTCTTCGGCGTCGCTCACATCCCGTCGCCCCCGAAAGGCGCTCAGCTTGTGGGCGAGCAGTTCATGCCACCCGGCAGCCTTGAGCGTCAGGTTCGGGTGCCTGAGTATGATCCTTTCGGAAACAGTCTGCAGGCCTATGAAGCTCACTGCATCGTTCAACCAAGGCTGAGCTCACCGTGCTCCACTGAGAACTCACGGCCCACCTGATCGACGAGCGAGCCAATCAGCTGCCGGAGACTCGGGTCGTTGGGAAGGAGCACGTCGACGTCATGGGTCATAGCTCTCGAATGATGGTAAAGAACACTGATCACGCCACCACAGCACACGAGCTCCACACGCTTCTGCATGTGATTCAGCAGGTCGCCCAAACGATTCAATGCATTCAGCATCGCAGTCCGATCGATTTGCGATCCGGACTCGGATCCTGAACTCACGAGCAAACCTCCTCGATTTCGCGATCTGCGGCCATTGTACAGGCACTCACGTGCCAACGGCCAGGCAGGATGTAGAACGCGATCGCCACTCTCGACGAACTCCATTCGACCGTTCACGCGAACCGCGGACCAAGCACGCCTACCGACGCGATCGCGCAAGGGGCTTGACCAGCGAGCGCGACATGCACGTTGATCCGATCTCACGGTCCACCCCCGTAACGCGCGAGAGAGAACTTGCGAGAGGCTCGTGGAGCGACGCCGCGGTCGGGGAGGCGTTCTGGGCAACCGCAGGGGCCTAAGGAGCGAGTGTGCGCACAACGACCGAGCAGACCTGAGACGAGCAACGCGGCGGCAGGTGAAAGGTACCTCGGTGGCCCAAGAATTTCGGGAAGCAGCGGCGTGGGTGTCCGGCACGGCACATCAAGTGCAGCGCCCTCCGGTACGATGGAGAGACGTGGCACGTTTCGCTCCCGTCGTGGCGCCTGCTGAGGAGGTCCCACGCGATGACGTAGAGGACCGCGTACGCCAGGAGATGCTGGCGCTGTTCTCGCGCAATGCGCCGATGGCGACCGCAGCTGCCATACTGAATACCTGCGTCATCGGATATGTGATGCGAGGGCTGGTCCCGGGGGTTCTGGTCGGCTGCTGGGTCATCGGGCAGATCGGATGCTATCTCGCGCGGCTGGTAGCGGCGATCGCCTATCTGAAGAGGTCTCCTCCAGCGTCGGAGCAGCGAGCCTGGGAACGTGCGTTCTCGAGCGGTGTCCTCCTGCAATCGCTCGGCTGGTCGGTCGCGAGCAGCGTCTTCTTCTCGGTGGACGAAGCCGTCCCGCGCACTTTCATCACGGTGATGATCGCTGGTACGGTGGCAGGCGGCGTGTCGATGTTGGCGCCCATGCGCAAGTCCGCAGCGGTGTGGGTGCTGCTCCTCGTGGGCCCACTGGCGGTCATCAGTCTGCGTTCGTCGGGGCTCTGGCCCCTGCTCGGCCTGTGCTCGCTTCTGTTCGCCGCGACTCAGCTCGTCGCCGTGCGACACACCTACGATCGCCTGCGAAGCATCGTGGAGATGGACATACGAAACAAGAGCCTCGTCGCATCGCTGAGCCGGGCGAATCGCGAGCTGCAGGAAACGCGCGATGCCGCCATGGCAGCGGCGCAAGCCAAGTCCGAGTTCCTGGCGAACATGAGCCACGAGATCCGAACTCCGATGACTTCGATCATCGGCTACGCGGAGCTGCTCCGCGAAGCTGAGCAGGCTCACGAGGTCGAGGGCTATGGAGCCGCCATCGAGCGCAACGGGAAGCATCTATTGGGCCTCATCAACGACGTGCTGGACTTCTCGAAGATCGAGGCGGGACGCCTGGAGCCCGAGCGCATCGCATGCTCTCCTGCCGAGCTGATCCGATCCGCCGTGGACATGCTCAGCGAGCCCGCACGGGCGAAGGGGATCGACCTCTCCTGCTTGCTGGACGCGCCCTTTCCCGTCGAGATCCAAACGGACCCCGTGCGGTTCCGGCAGATCCTCGTCAATCTCCTCTCGAACGCCGTCAAGTTCACTCTCACAGGATCGGTGACCCTTGAGGCGTCCTTTTCCGACAAGAACGACCGGGGGTTCCTTCGCGTCTCGGTACGCGATACGGGCATCGGGTTGACCGAGGAGCAACTTGCAGGGCTCTTTCAGCCATTCACCCAGGCCGATCAGAGCATTGCACGGCGTTGTGGCGGCACGGGGCTCGGGCTCAGCATCTCGCGCAGGTTCGGGCTACACGAAACGGAGCGCAGCCATACGACCTGGTCCCGATGGACGTGCAGATGCCCGAAATGGACGGGCTGACAGCCACCCGCATCCTCAAGCAAGAGGGTTTCGCTGTGCCGGTCGTCGCGCTTACGGCTCAGGCGCTCGAAGGTGACCGCGAGCGGTCCATCGAAGCAGGATTCGACGGGTACTCGAGCAAGCCCATAGAGATCCGGCAATTCGACATGATCTTGGGCCGCCATCTGCGCAGCGCGAGCTGAGCCTTTTCAGAATCGCGTGCGCTTCCTTTCGCAGAAGAGGAACGTGACGCACCGAAACAACAGTGGCGGCTTGGCAGAAGAGGCATCCGATCGGGGCTTTGGAGACAGCACTCTCCGAGCGCTCCTCACTCCACCCCGAGTCCCTGCTGGCGCGCAGACTGCTCGCCACCTTCGGCTTGCGATCGATGCGTCAGCCACTTCCGCAGGCGTGGACTCGCGAATGGGAGCAACACCGCGCCAACGACCACGGCACTAGCCCACCAGATCTGTCCTGTACCCGCATCCTGCCCCGCATCCAGAAGCGAAGCCCCGAAGAACGACAGGCAGAAGCTACGCAGCAGCGCGCCCGTCGCCACCGCGAGCACGAACGACACGAACCGAAGCGAGGAAAAGCCCGCACCCCAGTGAAAGGGAGTCATCGGGCCCAACGGATGCGCGGTGACGAGGCAGAGAATCGCCGGGCCTGCTCGCTCGAAGCGAGCCTGGCGGCGGGCGAGGCGCTCCAGGCGCTCCGGTGAGAACACTCCTCGCGCAATCCCGCGTCCGATGCCGAAGTGGATCAGCGCGGTTGCGAAGACTCCGCCTGCACCGAGCAAGGTACCGACGCCAGCGCCGAAGAGCACTCCTCCAACGGGCAGGATCACCGCGGACGGAAGCACCAGAAAGTGACGAAATGCCACGAGAAGCAGGAAGATCCAGGGCGCGCTCCATCCCAAGGAGACGACCCAGTCGCGGACGGACTGTGTGGAGAATTCAATCCCGAGCGACTCGCGGACCTGCCTTCCAATGAAGAAGAGCAGCCCAACACCCAACACGACACCTGCGGCTCGCAGTGCGCGCCTGAACCCAGGATCAGCTTGCGGCGACATAGACCCCTGATTGTACGGCCTATGCACCAAAGCTGGCAGAGCAGAATCAGGGTCAGCTGCTTCGCCGCCTCGTCTGAGCATCGTGGTCATGGCCTTGATGGAAGCAGGACCGGAATGAGGAAGCGATCACCTTCCGTGCTATTCGCGACTGCTTGCATGGCCCGAGGTATCACTCGAGCGGATAGCTTCGACCGTGAGATTCGATTCATCCTCCTCGTGAGCTGTTCGTCGCGGCCCTGGCGCTTCCCGAGCCACCCCTGGCGTTCCTGATTTCGTCATTCGCACTCGAACGCGCCACACCCAGCGGGCGAGCTGACCTCGGCGTACCACTCAGCGCGCCACTGGGTCGTCACCGCAGCGTTTTGGCCATTTCATGCGCGAGACCTTTCTGTAAGCTCTCATGCGAGTCGATTCTACCGGTCTCGCCCTGCTCCCTTCATCTTCGACACCTCCCATCCATGCCTTCCTCGCTGGAGGACGCCTACCGATTGAAGGAGATTCACCATGCTCCAACGCATCCGCCTGTCCATCTCGATCCTGGTTTCGCTGGGCCTCCCTCTCACCACCTCGGCGACCGAGGATCCGAACGACGAGGGGGTTCAGCTCGCCGAATTCTCTCAGAACCTGGCGGAGATCGACGCGGCGCTGGCTCGCCTCCAGAGTCCCGCCAAGTCGCCCAAGCCTGCCACGCCCGAGCACCCAGCACGCACGATCACTGTGGATTGCAATGCGAAGAAGCCGGACTCGATCGCCGGGGGGCTCGCGAAGGCGCAGGACGGTGACACGATCCAGATCCGGGGGAACTGCCGTGAGTCCGTCCTAGTGCAGAAGGACGTGATTCTCGACGGTGGCGGATCGGCCAGCATCATGGCGGCGTCTCCCGATGATACGACGATCGTCGTATTCGGAGCCTCGGTGCAGGTCGTGGGGCTCCTGCTCGAAGGACCGGCGACCTCCCAGATCACGGCATCGAATGGAGGCGGTGTGGGGGTGGAAAGCTGCGTGATTCGCAACGGGTCGACGGCGGGCGTGATCGCCAGCTTCGGAAGCCGAGCGACAGTCATCCGCAGCGAGCTCTCGAACAACCGGAATGGTGTGGTTGCGATCGATTCGAGCGCCGCACGCGTCGGAATTCAGTTCCGCAGCGACGCCGGCGCAGGTCCTAACCAGTTCATCGGCAACACCAACGGTGTGGTCGCCACGGATGGATCCACGGTGGTCGTCGTCGGAAACTCGATCGTGGGGAGCAGCGTGGGAGTCGCAGTCGTGGACGGCAGCCGAGGCCTGGTCGCGTCCAACATGATCGCGAACAACGGTTTGGGCATCGTGGTCAATCTGGGAGCCAGCCTGGAGCTCGCCAACCCCGCGGACCCCAGTCCGATCTTCGCCACGCCGAACTTGGGCCTGAATCTACAGGCCGCCATCTTGTGTAATGGCGGAAGCATCTCGGGACAGATCGGTGGCTTCCTGCCCGCCATCCAGACGCCGATCCCTCCGGGAGCGCTGAGCGGAGTTCAGAGGCCACCCCACGCCTTCACGTTCTGCCAGGACGCGACGGTACCTTGATCGCAGTACGAGAGCCGCTGCCGCGACGACCGCGGCCTCCAAGAGGAAGGTCCAGTGCAGAACGAAGTTCCAGATCCACCACGATCTCGTCGCTGGAACCTCGAAGAGAGAGTGGTACGCAGCGCTGATCGGGTAACCCCAAGCGAGCCCGGCCACATACCGAGCCGTTCAATCGCCCGAGTCTTTCACCCACCAGAAGTCAAAAGACGAAGATGTCAGAGGACAAGGATTCCTTGCATCAGGAGGCCTCGACATGACCCTCTTCCGCAACGGTCGATACAGCGTGGAAGTAGCATCCGATGGTGCCATCCGAGTGAAGCCTGGGGACTGGATTAGCAAGTATTCGGCGGCGATACACAACGACTTCACACACATCCACGAGTACGGACGCAGGGGTCCGCAGGGTGAGATCATCCCGGTGGCCGATCCAGATCGGATCCGCGCCGGCGAGACCTTGTATCATCTACCTACTCGTGCCAAGGCTCAGAAACCAGCCCCTGCGTCCCTACGGACCGCTCCCGCCGCTTCGAGAACTGCGAGCGCGAGGCCCCTCTCCCGGCTCCAGCAGAAGGAAGTCGTGAAGAGAATCTTGGAGCAGGAGTTCGACCTCAGAGGAGATCGAGCCCGCGTCCTGTCCAGGGCCATCGACATCGTCGGCTACACGGACAACGCGGCAACGCTCCTCGAGATTGCCGGCCTGCTCGGTCGCAGCGCCCTGGCCACCGCCGGAGCAGAAGCTCTTGCCATCGGATCGATCGTGCTCTTTCCGGTTGGCGCCATCATCTCCTTGATCAACGCCGCGGAGACAGGAGAGCGCATGTACGGAATGCGGGCGATCGCCTACACGACCACCGCATGGGCGTTTGGGGATGCTATCCCAGACAAGTCTTCCCGCATCATCGAGAACGTAAAGGCTGGGCCGCACACGCCCGATACACTGCGCAGCTACCACAAGGCTTGGTCCGAAGCATCGAAGTCCGCGGTACGAGAGCTCGAGGACACCGTCCGCAAGCTCAAGACACGGTCGAACAGCTATCAGATCCTGCTTCGAGCTCTCGGAGAGGACAACCGCCAAAAGCTCTGTCGCACCCTGCTCGACGGCTTTACCCCGCAGCTCCGCGGCACAGCGCTCAAGGTTTGGAACAGCAATCTGTCTATTCTGTATCCGACCTAGGAACCTGGCGACCTGAGACCTTGGCGGCTCGCGAACCGAGCGGCCTCGGAAGCTGCGACGTAAGAATCCCGCAAACACAGGATTTGAACTCGCGAACATCGCGCCGGAACCGAACGCCCAGATCGGCCTTGTAGCAAGGAGTCGCGCGAATCAGCCCAATTCCTGCGGCGGGGTTCGCCACCGTTCCGGAGCGCGGTGGTTCGCATGCCCGGAGAAGCACCAAGGACTGCCGGTCGAGCATCGGTCCTGCCCCACGCCCGGAGCACCCCTGCTGGTAGCCCGGCGCGTCGACGGCATGAAGTGTTTTCCTGCAAGCAGGATACCCATTCGGCGCTTCTGCGTTCAGATTCTCGATCCAGACGTTCCAGGAGTCCCACTCCCCGAATGTCCAGCCCTTCAAAGACACGCACCGCGATCTTCCGGCACCCAAGTAGAGCGCGATGAAGCAATTGGCTGGTTCGACCATCCAAATGCTCTCATTGCAACTGCCCGCCGTTCAGATTCCCCTTCTCCTTGTCCAGTCAATGGAAGTACCCATGACAGATATCGACTCCAACCTGCTCGAACTCATCGATCTCATCTATGCCGCAGCGGTCGACGACGCCGGATGGCACACGTTTCTCGAGCGATTCTCCGAGTTGCATGGCTTCGCGGGCGCATGGTTCGGAGTGATGCACGCCGACCATGATCTCTCCGTGGCTCTCCGCCAAGATCCCGCGAGCGCTGCTGCGTATACAGAACACTACAGGAGCGTCGATCCATTCGTAGATGCGGTCCTGGGCGCACCGCGAATGGTCGGTCTGAACGAAGACCGAATCACTCGAACGGATCTCGTCCGAACAGAGTACTACCAGGACTTCTGCCGCCGATTCAATGTCGGTGACGGCATCGCGATCATTGCTCGTTCGGCAAGTGAAGGCCCCGTAGTCGCACTTCGCGCCTACCGTGACTTCGAAGGCCGACGTGCTTCTCCCGAGGATCGCAAGTTGGGGCATGTGCTCCTACCTCACATCCGTCGCGCCGCTCTGATACGCGAGCAGATGCTCGAAGCACGGAGCACAAAGGCCAGCTATGCCGCCGTGCTCGAACGCCTCTCGGCGGCCGCGTTCCTGGTCGGAGAGGATCTGAGGCTTCGATGGTCCAATCGCAAGGGGGAATCGCTTCTCGCCACGAACGGACTGCTGAAACTTCAGCGGGGACGCTTCGGAACCCCACGCCCCTCCTGGACAGACGGACTGCGCAAGCTGCTCCAGGACGCCGTCGATACCAGCCTCGGCAAGGGACTCGCCGCTGGTGGAGGGCTGAGGCTCTGCGCGAATCCGCCCGACTCGGATCTACTTCTCATCGTCAGCCCCGTGCACTCGGAGTCGAGCCCCTGGAGGCAACACCGAGGGCTCGCGGTGCTCTTCGTCATCGAGATTCTCGGGTCCGCCCAGCCGGCCACGGCCGAGCTCTGCCGTCAGATCTACGCACTCACGCCCCAGGAAGCAAGGCTCGCAGCACTGATCGCCGCCGGACGTAGCTTGCATGAAGCCTCGACACTCCTCGGGAAGAGCCAAGAGACCGCACGGTCGCAGCTCAAAGCCATCTTCGGAAAGGTCGGCGTCAACAGCCAAGTCGAGCTCGCCGCAACCCTCGCTCCTCTCCACTTGTTCGAATTTCATCCATAGGGCTACGCGCGCACAAGTATCCCTTCACCCATTTGGGGGATGAGTGTCCGCTCGATCGCGGGTACCGTGAACGCAGTGTCTCGAGCGCCCCAACCACCCGAAGTTCCGAGGTGACGCACGCCGGTCATCTAGAACCTTTGGCCTTCCAGGAGGATGCGGAAGCTCCCATGCCCGAGGAACGAATTGTCGTCATGATGCCATTCGGTAGTAACCGCGAGCTGCGCATAGTCCGACGCTCGATGCTTGAATATCTTCGCATCAAGCACATCATCCAGAGAAGCGAGAGCCCCTCCGATCGCAACCTCACGCTCTCGATCAAGGTCGTGAACATTCAAAACGGGAACATCCCCTCCGAGGCCATCTCCGAGATCCTGCAAGCCGATACCACCATCTGCCTGCTCACCGAGCACAACCTGAATGTCGTATTCGAGCTGGCCATCCGCTGTCTTCGTGACGTCCCCATCTTGATCGTCGAGGAGGAACTCAGACACCAGCTCCCCATTTACCTCGCAGGCCAAGCCATCATTCGATACGAGATCCCCGAGAAGGTCCTTCAGACCATCGATCGGCTTGCGGAGGAAACGGATCAGGAGCTGAACTGGGAAACAGCCGTCCCATCCGAGCTCGCCCAGTCGGTAGATCTACACGACCGCGAGCTGCTGTCGAAGCTCAGGCAGGCACGTCACGACCACGACCGGCTCCGCGGTCGGCGGTCCCCGATCCGAGAGCAGATGCTCCGATACTCCACCGACGAGGCAATCGCCTCTGTAGTCAAGCGGGGGCTATACAAGCGCTGGGAAACCTACTACCCCTGCTCTACCGTCGAAGTCCAGTGGAAATCCCGATCCGACGTCTCTCGCTACTCCGAGAACGACATCAACGGAGCGGCGCGAGTGATCGACTTCAACAATCGCTTCAGCGACTTGTACGACTTCGAGGCCAATGTGTGCGATCAGAGCAGTCTCACGTTGGGTTTTCTCCTCGATCGGATTCGGCCCTATCTCGAGGATCCCGCTGCCTTCGAGAAGGACCAAGACCGCCTGACGCGTCGCATCGTATTCGAACAAGGATATGCACAGACACGTGTTGCGATGAGGATCAGCGAAGATCATCCGATCGAAGCTATGCGAGGACGTAGCTTCCTGCCCTGTCTCGTCGGCAAAGATCTCCATCTGCACGCGCTCAACCCAGCGCTTCCCCACCGAATCTACCTCATCATTCTCTACGCGGATGTGACGTCGCTGACAGGACGCCGCCGGTACCGTAGAAAGGAGACACGAAATGTTTCCGCAGGGTGACACCCGGCTCCTCGGAGTCTGGGACCGCATGCAGCAGCTTCAGGTCGACTTCTGTCTGCCGTTCGAGCTCGCGTTCTATGATCGGTGCAGTGCATGGCTCGAAGCCAGAAGCGTTCTCGATGTCGGCTCCGGAAACGGATACTACATCGAGCAGCTCTCCAAACGCTTTCCAGACAAGCACTACACAGGAATCGACCTCTCGGCACCGCTCGTGGACATCGCGAGAAACCGACCGGGCTCAGTGGCGCACACCTTCCAGTGCACGAGCCTATCCAACTTCGACGGCTCGACAGAGTTCGATGTCGTGATGCTGCGCTTGGTGCTCCAACACCTGGACGACATAGCCCAAGCCTTGGAGGACTGCGCCCGGCACAGCGCAGCGGGCACGACCTTAATCGTGATCGATGCCTTCGATTCATTCCGGGCCTTCGACCCACCTTGCGACGAGCTTGCTGCGCTGTTCGATGCCTTTCGTCGGCACCAGGCCTCTCAGCTGCGCAATCGAGATGTGGGGTCCGCGATCGAGCGGCTACTGCCTTCTCAGACGCGCTGGGAGTTCGCTTCGCGCGAGCAGCTCCGCATCTCCTCTCACGGGGAACGGCACCGGCTGTTCGCGGAGAACTATGCCCTCTTCATCGATCTGCTCGAGGTGGGCACCACGCTCGACTGGGACTATCCGAAGGTGCGAGACGCGTGGAACAGGTGGTGCACGATACCCTGGGGCTGCATGCAGGTGGGACTGGACGTGGTCCGATTGGTCGCCCGCTGAGGAGTCTGCTGTTTCCCGACTCGCGACCCGGCGGCGCGCTCCGGGCCGTGCGCGATGTGTTCGAGACATTGGGCGTGAATTCGGAGCGGTTGGCCCTGCCCACGTCTCGCAAGTCCACAGGAGGGCAGAGCCCTCAGATGCGCGCGGTCGCTAGCGCTCGGAGCTCGATCGGGGCTTGTGTCGCCGCGAGTACCTTGCCTGGTCAGGCCCCGCTCGACAGCCGGACTCGGCTTCGGGATCGACCAGACCTGCGGCCTCTGGGCCGGCGTCCTCCTGCAGCCCGGGTATCGGATCCGCAGACCGGACGAGGGCATGGACGACGACCCGGGTTCACCGGTATAACTCCGCGACGATGGCCGATGTGCTGGAAGCCCCCGAGGCGGTGGCTGGGAATCTCGAGACGGACGCGGCAGCCGCCGCCCAGGACGTCGAGCGCAACCTGCCCTTCAACTTTTCGGCCCTGCTCGCCCACGGGGTGTTCGGCCAGACGGGCTTTCGACTGATCAATGCCCCGACGTTCCTGCCACACTTCGTGGCCGAGCTGTCGGGAAACGCGAGCGGCGCGGCGGTGATGCGGGCGGTGCAGAGCCTGGGGCAGTTCCTCTCTCCGCTGCTGGCGGCGTCCTTGGTCGAGCACCGGCCCTATGCGAAGCGGCTCGGCGTGATCTTTGGCTCGGCGATGCGGCTCCAGCTGTTGCTCCTCGGGCTGATCGCGCTGTTCATTCCGAGCGGGGAGCTCGCGCTCTGGCTGGTCTGGATCTGCATCGGCCTGTTCGGGCTCGCACTCGGTATGCAAGGGGTCGCCTTTCAGGTCGTGATGGCCAAGGTCATTCCCCTGGACCGGCGTGGGCGCCTGCTAGGACTGCGTGACGTGACGTCCGGGGTGGTCCTGATCGGCGTGTCGGCGGTCGGGGGCTTCCTGCTCAACGGGTTCGGCTTCCAGACGGGGCACGGGCTCACATTCCTTTTGGCCTTCGCTCTCACGAGTCTCGGCCTCGGGGCGTTCGCGAGCGTGCGCGAGCCGGCTGGACGCGATCTGCGCGAGCGCTCCTCGCTCGGACGTCGCGTGCGCGAGCTGCCGGCACTGCTGCGTACGGACCCCGACTTCGGGCGCTTCCTCGGCGCGCGCGTGCTCGCGAGTGCGGGACGCGGGGCGTTGCCGCTCTACGTCGTCTGGTTCGGACAGCAGTTCGGGATCACCGGGACGCAGCTCGGGGCCCTGACGATTCTGTTCTCGCTTTCGCAGTCGGGGGGCACCCTGGTCTGGGGGCACCTGGGCGATCGCACCGGGTACAAGAGCGTCTTCCTACTCTCGACCGTCGCCTGGATATCGGGCACGGGGCTGCTGCTCGTGTCGCCCACCCTGGTCGCGGCCTATGTCACCTACGGGCTGGTTGGGGCTGGGCTCGGCGGGTTCATGATCGCGGGCCAGAACCTCGTGCTCGAGTTCGGCAGCGAACGGGATCGCGCCATGCGCATTGCTGCCCACAATACGGGGACCGAGCTCGTGGGCATGCTCGGCTTCCTGGGCGCCGGACTGCTGGCGGATGCCGTCTCGCTCGAGGCGGCCTTTGCAGCTTCGATGGGTCTACAGGTCCTGACGATCGTGCGTCTTCTCGGAATGCGGGAACCGCGCCAGCGGGAGTCGATGCGGGCGTGAGTTGACCGCCCGGACACCCCTTCGGCCTTGCGAGAGTGCGGATCGACGGTGCCTTGATCGCGCAACGCTGGCTGCCGCCGCAACAACCCCAGCCTCCAGGAGGAAGGTCCAGTGGAGCACGAAGTTCCAGACCCACCAGGATCTCGTCGCTGGGACCTCGAAGAGAGAGTAGTACGCCGCGCTGATCGGGTAGCCCCAGGCAATCCCGCCCACGATGGAGTCGAGAACCAGGTGCCCGAACACGTTGGCCGCCGCGACCAGGGTCAGGGCGGCGGCGCATGAGTTTCGCGCGAAGCTGAGCCATAGGGGCACGAAGAGCGCCGCCCAGAAGATCGGGAGATGTGTCCAGTAGGAGTGGTGTGGGTGCGCTCGCGCGTCGATCGCGTAGAAGTAGAGGAGATCCAGGTCGGGAAGCAGCGCGAAGCATACGCCGGTCCAGATCAGCGTCTGGCGCCGCACCGGCAGGTGGGGCTCGAGTGCATGGGTGAGCAAGTAGCCCGCAGGGGCGTGGCCGACGAACATGGCGAGTCTCCTTCGCGCGGAAGGCGATCACCGCTCCCGCCCGGATGAGGTCATGTTCGGTCAGCGAGGAGCTCCCGACGTGCTCAGCCTCGGGCGCTCTCGAGGCGAAAACGTGCAAGGCCCGTGGCATCTGCACTCGAGATGCGGGTCATGCTCCGCACGCGGAGCTTCCCGGCGGGTCCGAGGCGAAGCGTGCCTTCGCTCCAGCGCGGAACGGCGGAGCCGCACAGACTGTGCGATGGCCCTTCGAGGCGGCTCAGGGCAACTCCTCGACCTGGAGGAGAACGTCCGCAGTGGAAAGCGCATGAATCCTGCGTCCCGAACCAAACCATGTATAGGCGGAACTCGATAGCGCGAGGACATTGCCGTGCCTATCCACCGTTCCATCCACCTCGAAGTCGAGCTGGATCGCGAAGATTCCGGCCGAGAACAGAGAGGCGAGCTCCTCGGGCTCGGAGTAGCCATTGTGATTTACATCAGTCCAGAGACGCAATGCCCAGTACCCCGCATCCCGCGGCTCGATGTAGCCATTCCCATTCCCGCCCTGCAAGGGGAGGTCGAACTCGGCCAACGCTTCGAATCCGTGCGCGGCGATCCGCTGGCTGCGGAGCGAGACTGCATCTCCGAAGATCTCCATTCCGTCGTCGATGCGTCCATTGCGATTTCGGTCCAGCGCGAGGAACGCATCCTCCGACTCCGGAGCGGTCCATGCAACCTGCTCCAGTTCGCCATCGGCGTCGATGTCGAAGAGCACCCCATCCTCCAGATTCGTCAGGAGATAGCCCGGGGCGCCAAGGTCCACGACGATCGGATCGCAGAGTCCCGGGTCGAGGCGACGCGTCCCCTCGAAGCCCGCACAGAGATCGTCCTCGCGCGAAGCGATGACGCGTTGCTGTGTGATGAAGGCTTCGAAGGGTCCCACATGACAAGTACTGCCGGAAGAACGGTTCTGCAGATCGAACTCGATCATCACGCGCACGGTTTGCGGCGGATCACCGCGTTGCAGAATGATGTTGATGTTGTTGCCTGCGATGCCGACGAGGACGAGTGGCCGCCCTGGGGAGACCTGCACGCTCTCTGCGAGGAGGGCGTACGCGAGGGAAGGCACGATATCGAGACGTGTGCTGGCCGAATCCGGAATCGTGAAGGCACCAGGCGGGCAGACTCCCTGCGCTCGTCCGACCGCACCGGAAAGCACGACGACGAGCAGACTGAGGGTCAACACACATGTCGAAGGCCAAGACTTGGAAGCCATGCGGTTCGTTCCTTTTCGATTTGGAAGGACACAGTGCGCACTGACGGCGATTCAGCCGGCGGAAGAGGCGGAGCGAGTCTGCACGAACGCGAAGCGCTCTCGGAGCATCGAACCTACCACATCCGTCGACCGGTCGATGCGGAGACGCGCGCGCGAAGAGCGTTGCGTGATCCACCAACGAGGGTCTTCCGAAGCATCGAGCGGTCCTCCGAACCGGACGCACTCTCGGTCGTGCCGCATCGACTGGATGCACTACACTGAGGGGACGACGAGTCCAGAACAGAGCTGGCTCCTGGAGTGGACGGGACCCGCTCGTGAAGGTCGATCGGCCCCCTGGTGAGCGCGCGGCTCGCGCTCGAGCATGGAGTCTCGAATGGAGTCCATCAGCATC
Organism: Pseudomonadota bacterium; assembly: GCA_003247575.1. GTDB lineage: Bacteria > Myxococcota_A > UBA9160 > SZUA-336 > SZUA-336 > SZUA-336. Next base: position 32,937 of record QJZC01000003.1, on the reverse strand, counting down.
TCGAGACCGATGGTGGCGCTGGCACTGTGGACACTCCTGGTGTTCGCTCTGATTCCGATTCGCCGCATCCGCGCCGTGCGACTGGGGATGCTCACCTCATCGGATTTCAAACTGGGTGAGTCGGACCGAGTCCCCGAGCACGTCGCACTCCCCAATCGCAACGCCATGAACCTGCTCCAGGTTCCGGTTCTCTTCTACGTCGCCTGCCTACTGCTCGCGGTCTCGCAGGCGGTGGATCCCTGGTTCGTCGGGCTCGCCTGGGCGTACGTGATCCTGCGCGTGGCGCACAGCGTCGTTCACATCTTCTACAACCGGGTCCGCGTCCGCTTCGTCCCCTTCGCCCTCTCCAACCTCGTTCTCCTGGTGGTCTGGCTTCGGCTGGCGTGGCGGCTGGGCTGACAGCCCATTCAAGAAGTCGCTCCTGTCGTCGGAGGGTCTGGGCAAGTCGATCTCGGCGTTCGATGCCCTGCTTCAGCCTTCATCCATGTCCATGTCGTCCATGTCCATGTCGTCGAGCTCGGGCCGCTCGATATCCTCGTTCATCTCCGGCCGCTCGATTTCGTCTCGTTCCGGGAGTTCGGGAACCTCTGGAGCGTCGGGAACCTCTGGAGCCTCGGGAGCTTCCAGAGCATCGGGGACTTCCGGAGGTTCCGCCTCTGGAAGTTCGGCCTCCGGAAGCTCGGCCTCTGGAAGTTCGGATTCGGGAAGTTCGGCCTCCGGGAGCTCGGATTCCGGCGGCTCCATGGCGGGAGTCTCCAGCTCTGGAGCTTCGATCGCGTCCGGCGCGTCGATCGCGTCGGGCGCGTCGGGCGCCTGCGGTGGATCCAGCGGCTCGAGTAGCTCCGCGTCGCGTTCGCCGACGACTCGAGGGCGCTCTTCCAGCTCGATCTGATCCGGTTCGTTCGCTTGCTGCCGCTCGACTCGTCGCGCGTCCTCCGCATCCTTCGAGATCGAGGTGTCGTCGACTTGGCGTTGCGGATCGAGAGGATCCCCCAGCAGCACATCCCATCCTGGCAGGTCCTGTCGCTCGACTTCGATCCGAGCGGCAATCAGCCGCTCCCCTTGAAGGCGACCTGCGACTCGGACGCGGCGTCCGACCGACGGTCGAGAGGATGGCCCAGAGGAAGGCCGAGAGCCCTGGGCCGGGCCCGAGCGCAAACCCTCTACCTGGATACCCAACAGGCGGAAGCCGCGGCTCCCGAGGTCCTCCTCGACGAAGCCCTCCAGAAACAGCCTAGAGAACCGCCCCCCCAAGGGGAGCCGATCCTGCACCGAAAGCTCGGTCGCGACCAAGCGGCCGGCATCCAGAGAGCCGACAGCCGTCACGCGTTCGCCGATTCGAACGCGATCACTGTTCGCGAGCAGCGCAACGCGCAGCAATCCGAGAGTGATCTCACTCGGCGATGCGCTCGTCACGACACCGGACACTCGCACCACAGAGGAATCTGCTCGTTCTATCCGGGATGCCACCCAGGTTCCATCCGCACGCAGCTGCCCGCTGATGCGCACGGTTTCGCCCACGCGGAGGCCAGCGTCGAGCGCCCCTGCAGCTCGAGTCTGCGCGCGCACGATCACACGCTGACCAAGCACACTCAGAAGGGAACCACTGGATTCACGGGGTTCGATCCGCTCGATGGGCCCCACCAAGGCGCTCCGCACGAAAATCCGTCGAGCGCGAAGCGAGTCCGGCGCCGAGATCGCCTCGACCTGGACCTGTTGCCCCAGCGCTAGATCCGACGCGACTGCGGGACGACCATCCCAGGCGATCGGGGTCTGCGCATCGTAGGCGACCCGCTGACCACAGACACAGATGCTGCCGAACGCATCGATGGTTCCGATCAGACCGGTGCCCCCCAGTCCATCGTCCTCTCCCCCAACGGAAGACGGAGCCTGAGCGGAACGCTCTCCCTCGCGCGGCAAGGTAGGATCGGACCGTCCGGTGCCACCGATGCCATCCTCTCCTCCGCACGCCGCAGCCAAGGCAGAGCCCACTCCACCGAAGAGCCCCAACCACAAGCTCGAGGCCAGGATCAGCGTGGCCGCATGACCGCACAGAAGACGCATCAGGATCGATCCTCGGAGTCGTCGGACACCTTGAAGAAGTACGTCCCCAGTGAGATGCGCATGCGCCGGCCCTTCTTGCGCCGTGCGTCCCGGCGCTGCAGTGCAGCCGCGCGCTGATTCACGCTCCGCAGGACTTCCATCGAGAGCTCGTTCGCCAATGCTTCCAATTCAGCGACGGACTCTTGGCGCAGTCCGCCGTACGACACCGTCCGCTCGAGCAAGGGGGGCTGCTCACCGCGGAGATTGTGCGCAGCCGCCGCGATGTGATGGCTGACGTTGCGACCGAAGTAGAAGGCCTTCTCCTCCATCCCACGTTCTGGCACGAAGCCTTCCACGCGCAAGTGCACCAGACCCTCTGCGTCCACGCGCGCAATACCGAGATGAACCCATTCGTCGAGCACTGCGCGCGCACGGATGTCCTTGCTCACGGACTCGACGAGATGATCGAAGCTCGGCGTCCGAGCCCCCAGTGCGCTGCGCGGCAGCGGTCGCGGGCGAAAGTCGTCGTCGAGGTAGCGAGCATCCGTGGTCCAGCGCTGAACGATCTGCGCACCCAGCGAAACGGACTCCGGCGCACTCCGATCTTCGTGTGGCTCCTCTCGGAGTCGCTTGACGTCCTTGCGATGCACCCCGGTGAGCAGGCTCACGCGGCTGTCCGTCTGCCTCCGCCCCTCGAGCGTGCGCTCTGCTGCGGCCACCTCGACATAGATGGCCTTGAGAACTCCCGAGGCGTAGGGAAAGGGAACCTGGAAGTCGAGCAACAGTCGCGCGAGCGGACGCAGGACGCGACGCAGCGCCGAGACGAAGAATGGAGGAACCGCCTGAGCCGTTCCCGTGAGGACCGGCGGAGTCCCCGACTCGTGCGCACTCGGGGCCGTATCTCGCGGCGGTGACTCCGGCGAGCGTGGTGACGAGGTCTTCTTCTTGCGTTCTCGCGTTGGCAACGCGGGGAATTTTACCACGCTGGCCCGGATGCGCCCCAGCGGCGCCCGCGCCTACTCCCCCCTACAGGCGAACGCATCTCCGCCGGCAGAAGCGCCCCAAACCCCTCGCTCTGCGGCCCGTTCGCACCTGCCGCCCCGCCAGTTCATGGAAATTTTTCCCACAAAATTTTCTCGCCAGTGTAGCTTGTTCGTGGGAAAAATTTCCTCAAATCGTCATCGAGACGCGCGCACACACCACGCTCCAGCGGCTCACGGAACACCCGAGACGGAAGGAACAGCAGATGACCACATCGAGCTCGAGCGCTACTCAGCACGAGATCCACGGCTCCACCCCGCTGCCCTGCCCGCTTTGTGGACTCGAGGGCGAGAAGCGGCCTTTCCTGCCCGGAAGCCGGGCGGTCATTCTGGCTGCCGGGCGAGGCAGCCGCATGGCGGACGAAACCCAGGACCGTCCGAAGGCGCTGCTCCGGGTTGGGTCACGTAGCCTCCTCGGGGTTCAGCTGTCCTCGCTTCGCTCCCTCGGAGTCGAGCAGATTCTCATCGTCGCAGGGTATCGAGCCGAGCAAGTACAGCGAGCCGCCGGGAATCGCGCACGCATCGTGCTCAACCAGAGGTGGAACCGCACGAACAGTCTCTACTCGCTCTGGCTCGCTCGCGACTGGCTCCTGGGAACGCCAGAGGGCGGCTCGGTGCTGGTGATGAACAGCGACGTGCTGATATCGCCCGAAATTCTCGTACGCCTGTTCCAGCCGCGCGAGAGCGCCTTCGCCTACGACTCGACCTCGGGGCAGGACAGCGAGCACATGAAGGTAGACCTGTGCCGAGGCTTCCTGCGCGCAATGAGCAAGGATCTCGCAGACACGCGCGTTGCGGGCGAGAACGTGGGCGTCCTACGCTTCGACGCAGTCGCGGCGCGCGTACTGGTGGCAGCGGCCGAAGCACTGCTTGCCGACGGCAGTGACACCGCTTGGTTGGCAGCCGCGGTCGAGCGCGCCGCTCAGCACGTGTCCATGCGTGCGATCGACGTCTCGGATCTGCCTTGGATCGAGGTCGACTTTCCCCAGGACCTGAGACGCGCACGCCAGGAGATCTGGCCCAAGCTTCGGCCGGTCATGGAACCGGTGCCGCTCCGGATTCCCCAGGAATCTCGGTTCGCACCCGAGGTGACTGCCCTGCCATGAGAACGGTGGCCCGACTGGTCTCGAATCCATTCGCGCGATCGAGACCCCGAGCCGTGCATCGGCTCGCGCACGCCACGGTGTGGCCGAGAGATCCGAGCGTAGTGCATCCGAAATACCGGCTACCTCGGATGCACTACCCTAGAGTTGCAGGGCTGGCGCTGCTGCTCGCGGCGAGCAGCCTGGGTGCCACAAGTACCGCGGTGCACGCCGCACCCGGAGCGGGCACGCTTGCGAAGACGCACGACGACACGTCGTGCGCCCGCCTGGGTCCCGAGATTTCGGAAACACCATCCGCCTTCGCAGCATGTGCGCAGGCGCCTCCAACCGCCGAAGCCTCGCTCTCCGCTGACGGCTCCCCGCACGTCGAGCCGCCCGGCGATTCTCGGCGTTCCGCCTTCAAGGCCGTCGCGAGTGTCACGCGCGAGGAGGCGCAGAGCCGTCGCCGCCGGCTGACCGAGCGCGACGACGAGGAACGCCCGGAGGACGGGTGGACCCTGTCCGTGCTCGGGAATCCCCTCGAGATCAGCGGCGCGGTCAAGCTGCGGAGCCAGGCGAACCGCCGCCTCGAACTCGAAAAGAGCGACTCCGACCGAACGCGCATTCAACCCCGCTTGGAAGTCGAACTCTTCTATCCACTTACGGACCGCATCTCTGCGTTTGCAGAACTCAAGCTCGACTATCTCCGGGACATCCAGCGCCGCGACCGTACGGGAGACTCGAGTCTCACCCTAGCGCGCGGCGAGTCCTGGCTGCGGCTCGATCAGGTCTTCGGAACGCCGATCGGGATTCAAGCGGGCCGCCAACGCTTCAAGGACGCGCGGGAGTGGTGGTGGGATGAAGATCTCGATGCGCTGCGCCTCGATTCCACGCTCGGAGAGGTCCGCGTGGAGGTCGCATTCGCGCGACTGCTCGGGCGCATCGACAACGAAGAGAGCCTGCTGGATCCAGAAGAGCGAGGCGTGTCACGCATCCTCGGTCACCTCTCCTGGGAGTACGCCGAAAACCATCAGCTCGACGCATTCGCTCTCCGACAGTCGGATCGTTCTCCCGAGGAGCCGAAAGGCCGTCGCTTGGACAAGCAGCGAGAGGACGTTTCGGATGCCGATCTGACCTGGCTCGGAGTTCGCTCGTCGGGTTGGAGCAAGCTCCCCTTCGAACTGGGCAAGCTCCGCTACTGGGCGGACGCAGCGATGGTGCGGGGCGATGAGACCTTGCGCGACTTCGACTCGACCCGCGACGGCCGCAGCAAAGTAGACAAGGTCTTCGAGCGCCGCGTCCGCGGCTATGCCATGGACCTCGGGATGACCTTTCGACCCGACTTCGCTCGTTCGCTCTACCTGACCGCTGGATACGCGCTCGGCTCGGGCCCGGAGGGAGACGACGACGAGGATGAACAGGGCTTCCGCCAGACCGGCCTGCAGGACAACGGCGTGCGCTTGGGCGGGGTAGACCGCCTGCGCTACTACGGTGAGCTGCTCGACCCGAACCTCTCGAACCTGACCGTCCAGACATTGGGTTTGGGGTGGCGCATCCTCGATGAGACCTCGATCGACTTCGTATTCCACCAATATCGTCAGCTCGAAGCCACTCGGGACCTACGCAGTACGCGGTTGCGCACCCGGCCCAAAGGGAAGCGTCGCCAACTCGGTCGGGAGGTGGATCTCGTCTTCGGCTGGGAAGAGTTCGAGCGCCTGCGAATCAAGCTGATCGGCTCGATGTTTCGAGCGGGATCGGCATTCGGTTCGAAGTCGGGCGAGATTGCGCGGCGGGCCGAGTTCGAGCTGGAGGTGGTCTACTGAGATGACGCCGAGTGGAGTCACATTCCGCAGAGATGCAGTGTCCATTGCGCGCCGAATGGTTCCCTTTGCGCGGCGACACCGGGCGTGGCTGCAGCGCGGCTCCTGCGCCGCCATCGGCGTCGTCGCGGCTCGTCTCGCGCTGCCCTGGCCCCTACGCAGCCTGGTGGACGGAGTCCTCGGGGCAGAGGGAACCGCCGACACACAAGCCCTACTCGAACGGGCCCTTCCGCTGGGTGCCTTGCTGCTCGGCATCTTCCTCGCCCTCGGACTCTTCGATCTGCTCGAACGTCTGTGGTTTGCGCGCTTCGCCATCGGAACCGTGCGCGATCTCCGAGCGACGGCGTATCGAGCGGCTCTGCGGGTGCACCAGAGGGGAGTCAAGTCGAGCACGGGGGATCTGGTGGCGCGCCTGGTCGGTGACGCCGCCCGCATCAAGGCAGGGATGCAGGGATTTCTGGTGCACGTCGCGACCAATTCCCTGATCTTGGTAGGTGTCACGTGCGTGCTGTTCTGGATCGACTCGGCGCTGGGGATGATCCTGACCGCAGCTGGCGTCGCCCTGACGTGCATCACCCTGCTGGGGGCATCGGAGCTCTTCGATCGATCCGTCCGAAGTCGTTCCAAGGAAGGCCGACTCGCAGAACAGATCCTGCGCGACTTCCGACGTTCCTCGAGCATACGCACATTCAAGCAGCTCAACCGCTCGAGCAGCCGGCACGAGGCCGCGCAGACGCGCACGCAAGGATTGACGACCTGGGGCGCCCATGCCGTCGTCGGGGTGGCCACCCTGGCAGCCCTCTGGTCCGGAGCCCACTCGTACAGCGCGGGCGACCTATCCGCCGGTGACCTCGTCGTCGTCGCGACGTACCTGCTCATGCTCAGTTCACCGGCCGTGCGTCTCGCGCGACAGGGCTCTCGTACCGGAAAGATCCTGGGCCCCACGTATCGATTGCTCCAGGTGCTCGACGCCGCCGAGGCTCCAGCCCCGAAGAAGCTCCTCAAAGTCGGCGTTCCCCGCCGCGCACGTCCAACCAGCGAAGGAACCCCCATGCGAATCCTCTTCACCGGATATGCCCCCGTTCACTTCATCTGCTTTCGACCGCTCTTCGAACGCCTCCAGCGGCTGCCCGGCGTCGAGGTCTTCCTCTCCGGTGGACTGCGAAGTCGCACCCCAGGCGACCCGTGGAGCTACGATACGCCTGCGCTCTACGACCGCTTCGCAATCCCTCGCGAACACGTGCTGTCGGTGGAACAGATCCGCAAGCGCGACTTCGACGTGATCTTCGGAGCCAACACCAAGCTCATCCTGCCTCGCTCCGTGCGGACGCGGGTGCAGATCTTCCACGGAATCTCGTTCCGCAACAAGGCGATCCGCCCGGACAACATGACGTGCGACCACTACTTCGTCGTGGGGCCCTACATGCAGCGCAAGTTCGTCGAAGCCGGACTCTTCGCTCCGGATGACTCGCGCGTCGTCCCCATCGGTTTCATGAAAACGGACCGCATGGCGAACGGGGACTTCGACCGCAGCAAGCTCCTCGCCGAGCTCGGCCTCGCCGACGATCGACCGACCTTGCTCTATGCACCGACCGGCGCCAAGCACAACTCGCTCGAGATCATGGGCGAACAGGTCCTCGCCCAGCTCCTGGCCGAGGATCGCTACAACCTGATCATCAAGCCTCACGATCATCCCAAGAATGCCGGTATCGACTGGTTCCAGCGCCTCGCGCCCCTCGAAGGCAAGCACTGCCGTGTGGCCCGTGGGCCAGATGTCACCTCGCTGCTGTTCCTCGCGGATCTGCTGATCAGCGATGCCTCGTCCGTCGCCAACGAGTACACATTGATGGATCGGCCGATCGTGTTCTTGCATACCCCCAAGCTGATCCGAACGGCCCGTGCCGCCGCACACTCCATGCTGGATCTCGACACGTGGGGAAGGCGTGCAGGAATCGTAGTCGAGCGTGCGGAGGACGTTCGCGGCGTAGTCGAGCACGCTCTCGCAACCCCCAGAGAGCTGTCCCAGGTCCGTCGCGAGATGGTCGCGGATCTCTTCTACAACCCCGGCCATGCCACGGATGCCGCCATGACCTGGCTCGAGACCCAGCTCGGACTCGCAGCCCGAAGCCACTCCGCACCTGCAGAGGACAGATTGGCGATCTCGCTCGCATAGCACCGGAGGCTCTCGCGCAGCTGCGTCCACAAGTCCACTACCGCAGCCCGAATTGAGGGAATTTTTCCCATAGCCAGCGACGACTTGATATCCTCGTCCGGACGGCGCTCGGAGACGGGCTCAAAGAGGAACGGCGATGCAGTCGTGGCTGAAGCTGAACTGCGCTCGGGGGCGCTGGTGGCGACGCAGAGGAGCGTACGCGCCGAGTTCGCGCAGAGCGTGCATGCTCCGCTGCGCGCTCTCATCGTTGGGAGCCCTCGCCTTCCTGGGGACCACCGCAAGCGCAGCCCTGGCCGATGAGGCCCTCCTGCAGCGCGCCTCGAAGCCGTCCAAGTCCAGCCGCACCCGCGTCAGCCTGACGACAGGCTTCGACTACAGCACGGGCGACTATGGTCGCGCATCGGACACGGAAATCCTCTACACGCCCCTCTCGATCAAGGTTGCGCGCGGGCGCTACGCAACCAAGGTCACCGTGCCGTTCATCCAGGTCACGGCACGAAGCGATTCAGCGACAATCCGATCGCGCGGCCTGGGCGACATTTCAGCGGTGGCCTCCTACCAGCTGCTCTCGCCGGAAGGGGACCTCCCTCGTGTCCGCCTGGTCGGCAGGGTCAAGCTTCCCACGAGCAAACGCAATCTCCGTCTCGGAAGTGGTGTTCCCGACTATACCGCGGCCATCGACATCTCGAAGAGCCATGGCTCACTCACCTCGTTCCTCAACATCGGGTACCGCATCGTCGGCGGCTCCACGGACCGAGATCTGAACGACCGCCGGCTCCTGTCCGCGGGCTTCAGCTACCGACTGAGTCGGCGCATCGCGGGCGGGTTGATCTACGAGTACCGAGAAGCTTCGCGCCGCCGAGCCGAGAGTGTCGAGGACTTGGTCCCATATCTCTCCCTGCGCCTCTCCAATGCATTTCGCCTCACGCCCTACGCCACACTCGGCCTGACCGACAGCAGCCCGGACCTCGGCATGGGCCTCACCGTGACCTACAGCTACCGATAGTCTCGACGCGCGGGGACTAGGAGCTGAGCAGAGCGCATAGCTGGGAGACCTTCCACTGGACCCCCCAGATCTCATACGCATCGATCGCATCGCGTAGCGCGGACTCCGAATCGACCAGTCGGTTCTGACGCCGCAACAACGTGGCACGCGCCTCGTGTGCCAACGCCGCGTGATTGGGAAAATTCTGCTTGCGTGCCCGCTCTGCAGCACGTGCCAGCATGAGGTCCGCGCGTCTCGTGTGCCCCCAGGCTTCCGCGCGCTTCGCCTGCAGCAGCATGAGCATGTGGAGAAAGTCCGGCCCACCTCGCGCCCATCGGCGCATCCGCGACAGGCACGCTCTGAGCGCAAAGACGTAGCGTACGCCGCGCAGGTGCCCGGAGGTGCGTGCCAGCTCTGCGGCAGCCAGCCCGCGAAACAGGACATGGTCGGCGATGTGCACGTTGGGCAAGACGCGAAACAGGCGCTGAAACACCGCCTGCGATTGCGCAAATGCCAGATCGTAACGACCGAGAACACAGAGGAGAATCAGCAGCAGCGTGCGGCAGTGAATATCCGACCGGCCATCGTTCGACTCGAGCCACTCATCCACTTCGCCCACTAGCTCGTCGAGGTGCTCGACTGTCACCAAGGCCGCAGAAAAGTAACGGAGTACGATCGCGCAGCCCATCGGCTCTGCGTATTCATGCCCCGAAGCTTCGATCTCAGCCGCGAGATCGCACAACCGCTTGCACGCAAGCGCGACCGAGTCGCCCGCTAGCGCGCGATAGTAGGTATCCAGGAAGGATGCATAGTAGACACCCTCGGAAGATCCGATCTCGCGCGCGATCTCGCCCAGCTCAGGAAGGGGCGTCAGTGCACTGCGGCGATCCGTCAGCCACGGACGAATCTGTGCACCGAGCTGAAGTCGTGCCCCGCGTGAGAACATGGGATCCGGCATTCGCTCGAGCCACACTTCGACGCGCTCCGCATTCCTGCGCAAGCGGTCCGAATCGGCGGTGAGCGCGTGCTCCGCCACCGCTTCTGCCGCGAGTGAGTAAGCAGGTGCCCGCAGGCAGCCTTTCCGCACAAAGTGTTCGAGCACGGTGCAACTCGCCAGTAGCGCCAGGCGAACGTCGATGCGCGATAGGATGTGGCCACACGCATTGAGCACGACGAAAATGGCCGCCAGGTTGGGATCGATCCCCGCGGGCTTCTCGGGAAAGAGAGCCTCCGTGGGCCTCCCCCACATCACCCACCGAAGCTTCAGGTAGGCAAATCGCGCGCGCAGCTTCGATGGGTTGAGTGGCCACTTGAGACCCAGCTCCGCAAGCACTCTCAACGAATAGCGGGCACAGACGTCGGGGCTCTCAGCAAGCGCGAGCATATGAATGCGCTGTGCGCTGATCCGGGCATACTGCACACGGTTGGGTCGGCGCTCCCCGAGGTCTTTCAGAATCGACGATGCGCGAGTGAACTGATTCAGCTGCACGAACGTGGCCGCTAGTTGCAGGTGCAGATCGAAGCCCAGATCCGGCTGTTGCTCCCAGTCCGAGGGGCTGAAGAGTTCAGTGCCCGCGAGCAAGAAGTCAGATGCCTGAACGGGCGCGCCCGCCGCAAGGGCTCGCCTTCCGGCCTCGAGCTGTACCAGCAACACCGGCACTCGGACCTCGTCGGTCACGTGCTCGTATCCCCGTCGCAGGTGCTCCGCCATCACGAAGATGCGCTCCGGCACTCCAGGATCAGGCTCCTTCGCCAGCAGCCCTAGACCGGCTTCAAAGTGCAAGCGACTGCACTGCTCCGCCGACATCAAGGATTGAGCTGCTTCGCGCACGCGCTCGTGAGAGAACTTGAACCCCTCGCGACAGGGCAGCAGAACTCCGGTCTCGACCAACCCCATCAGAGACTGCAGCAGGTCACTGCGGTCGCCCTGATGAGCTGCCACCAAGGTATCGAGATCGAAGGCGCCTGGCTGGATGCTAGCGAGCGTGAGAAGTTCGCGATCCTTTGCCGGCAGCATCCGCAGCTTTTCGATCATCCAGACCGCCAGATCGGGCGCGACCTCGAATGCGGCGAGCTGAGCCAGATCCCACTTCCATCCGTCCCCGTGTCGATACACGAGGGTCCCGCGCTCCCACATCATCTCGATCAGACGCTGAATCTGCAGAGGATTGCGGCTGATCTTCAAGCCTATGACCTCTGACAGGGCACGGGTCTCTTCTCTCTGCATACCAAGCGTCTCAGCGATCAGATCGTTCACTTCGTCAGCAGACAAGGGCGCCAGGACCAGCTGGGTTCGCGCCTCCTTCTCGAGGCTCACGATCTCATCCGCGTGTGCGCTGGCTCGATCGACTTGGTCGGTAGAAAGGTCGGATCGCGACGCCAAGACGACAAGTAGGTGGTGTTGCCCATCGTCTGCAAGCAGCTCGCGAACCAGCCTGATACTTCCTTCGTCCGCCCAGTGGACATCGTCGAAGATGAGAACGATGTGCGCACAGAGCTCACTGAATGCGAGAAAAAATCGTCGCACCGCCAGAACCAGCCGATCTCGGGCCTGCTCCGGTCCGAGCGGAGCCAGCTCTGGGAAGTCCTCTACGATCAGTGCCAGATCCGGCGCGATCGACTGCAGCGCTGCCCCGATGCGGCCGAGGCCACGGCGCAAGACCTCTCGCCACAGATCGAAGCGCTCCGCACTCTCGACGAGCACCTGCTCGACCAGAGCACTCAGAATTCCCGCCAGCCCGGCATATGGAATGTTCGATCGGTCCGCTTCAAAACGGGTGCACGCCACGTAGGCTCCACGGCTGGTGGCATGACTGTGGAGCAAGGAACACAGTGCGGACTTTCCGATTCCGGCAGGCCCGTGTATCGAGAGCAGCTCCACACCGCCATCCTCCGTCCGGGCTACCGCCTGGTGGAGAGCTTCGATCTCCGCGCTCCTCCCCACCACGTGATCGGTGAAGCGCGGCCGTTCCAGCGCGTCATTCTGCCCGAGTACGATCTCGGCATCGATCCTCCCGTCGGAACGCAGCGTAGACCGACAGGCCTCTAGATCCCGTGCGAGGCCGTAGGCGCTCTGATACCTCGCATCGGGCTCCTTTTCGAGCAGGCGCATCACGAGATCCGAAATAACCTTGGGCACGCTCGGATTCAGTTCCTGGGGCGGCGCCGGGACCACGGCGATGTGCGAGTGAATGAGTGCGAGAGCCGACTTGCCTTCGAACGGGAGTCGCTGAGTCAACAATGCATAGAAGACCATCCCGAGCGAGTAGAGGTCGGATCGAAAGTCGACGCTGTGCCGCGTACGTCCCGTCTGTTCGGGGGAGAGATACCGCAAGCTACCGCACATGGCCTCTGGGAGTGCCACGCGCCTGAGCTGGCCCAGCTCTCGCGAGAGCCCGAAGTCGACGAGGCAGGTCTCATGCGACGTCGGCTCGATCAGGATGTTCTCCAGCTTGAGATCTCCGTGGACGACACGCTCGGAGTGCACGTATGCCAACGCATGCGTGATCGACAGAGCCACCTGCAGAAAGACGTCGATCTCGAGCGCACCGTGCGCTTGGACGTAGTCCGCGAGCGAAGTCCCGTAGGTTCGTTCCATGACCAGGACGTCCTGACCGCGAACGGACTCGAGGGCGACCGCGCGGATGACCCCCGGTGCCGAGAGTCGATGGAGTACCTCGAACTCGAAGTGTGCCCGAGAAGGCTGTTCCGAACCCGGCAGTTCGGCCACGGACCCGAGATAGAGCTTCAGCACGACCGCAAGCCCATCGCGCTCTCGTGTACCGTAGAAGACGCGACTCGATGAGGTAGAGTGCAACTCCTTGGCTATGTGGTACCCGGGTATCTGGATCATGGCGGCGCTGTCCAATTCATCGACCGACAAGGCAGGGCGGTTGAAGGAAGCGGACCTTCCTGCGTGCGAGGTGCGATCCTGCTGCACCTGAGTAGCTCGAGGTTGTGGACACAAAGCCTGGACGCGCTCCGCGTGTCGTACGGTGCGACTGTCTGGTAGCTGCACGACCGATTGGATGCCGATCGGATGCCACAGACAACGGCTCGGCTGAACGGAGTCATCCGGCCCATGCGTCGGAACTCGCCGGACTACGCCGTCTACTCGAGTACGCTCCAGCCAGGAAGACGACGAACACGCCAGGGTACGACCCCCGTCCCATCGCTTTCGGTCGGGAATCTCGAGGATCCGATTCTCCTGGGTGACTGGGTTTTCTTCCAGACCGGCAGGTGTCGAGAGTCCTGCGGGCGATCACATGTCGAATGTTCTCGCGCTAGAGCGAGAGCCAGTTCGTGTGGATCGCTCCGTCGTCTGACAGACGAAGTGCAGCGGGCCATCGGTCGCTCCAGATGCTGAGGCTTCCATGCTTGACGCGATCCCCGAGGTCGAACTTCGAGATGAGCGAACGATCGGCATACCGTGTCGATGCCCTAGGTTTCCGAGACCGGAAGAAACCTCGAATGACTCCACGTTCGACTCACTCGTACGTTCGTACGATCACAGGAGATATCGACATGCAAGACGCGAAAAGCGCTCATCGCGCGCACAGCCTGCAAGAAACCGGGCGATCAAAGACGCCGCAGACATGGATCGTGTCCGCTCTCGGCGTCATCGCCTCTCTCATCGGAGCGCTCGATGCGCGTGCATCGGACGTTCTCTACGATGTGGACTTCGAAACGCCACCTCACGTGCTCGGAAGTACTCCGACGACGGGGGACGGACCTGCACCGCGCGAGACGATCTCGTCTGTCGTCTTTGGGGCACCTACGGTGGTGCTGGGATATGAGTCACTGGGCCAACAACCCTTGCTGTTCGACTCTTCGGACCAGGCAGCAGACCAGATTCGTCTCGACCTGAGCAATCTCCCCGCCTCGGACCACTACTGCATCGAGGCGGATCTCTTGATCTCGGCTCAGGCGGGAACGGATACGGGGTTTACCATTCTTCACGACACGCCCCAGGTTCGTAACATTCGCTTCGAGAATGGAGAGATCCGAACCTTCGTTCCATTCATCGGCGGAAGTCTGATCGGGACGTACACACGCGGAGACGTGATTCAGGTGCGCTCCGAGATCGACTTCCCGACTGACCTCTGGACCATCTCCATCGACGGATCGGTGGCCTTCACCGGCAGCTTCGGAGGCGCGACGGCTCTCACGTCGCTGCGCTTCTCGACCGGGACCGTTGGCGACGTCGGCGTCGTTGCAGCACTCGACAACGTGCACGTCTTCACGGGCACCTGCACGAGCATCGAAACATCGCCGACCATCTACTTCAGTCCCACCAGCACGATCGATGCGGGTGGAGTCAGTGTGGACAACGAGGACGTGGCACGCAGGATCGGAGGTGCATACGAGCTCGTCTTCGATGGGTCCGCGTTCGGCCTGGCGTCGGAGAATGTAGACGCTCTGCAAGTTCTCGCGAACGGCTCGCTGCTACTGAGCTTCTCGAGTGGGGCGACGCTACCGGGATTGGGGCCGGTGGAAGACGAGGACATCGTGCGGTTCGATCCCGATCCGACGAACCCCGTGACCGCTGGGACCTTCTCGCTCTTCTTCGAAGGAGATGCGGAAGGTCTGTCTGGTTCATCTCTCGACCTGGACGCCATCTCGGTACAGCCTTAGCCAGCCGACGCTGCAGCTGAGCGCAGCCGTCCGAATCCATGCGGGGGGTTCGGGCGGCTGCCATCGGGCCGGCCAGGCGAAACGGAATCAGAACGCCTCGACGGAGCTCGCGTGCCCATCGGTGGCAGCCAGAATCTGGCGTTCTCCACCCGGCCACGTCACCAGGTCGAGGAGCAGGCGTGGACTACCGGCTGGGCCACCCAGGATTGCCTCGGGCTCGAGCCGCAGCCAAGCGAGCGGCGCTTCCTCCGTCGCCGCGGCGCCTGCACTCTCGATCGCGGCTCGGATGGACTCGCGCGTGGACCGGCGTGGATACTGGAGGAAGACCGAGTGGTAGACCACCAGCCCCACGCCAGGCGCGCGGGCGGAGAGCCGCCGCTGCACCCACTCGGCCGCGTCGGCGCGATCCACCTTCACGCCGTGACGCAGGGCGAGGTCCGCTGCCGCATCGAAGCGTGCCAGTCGCGCTCGCTGATCCGCCCAGATATAGGCGCGGAGTCTTGTGCGCTGCTCCGGGTCGCCGAGATCCAGCGGTGCCTGATCACAGGCCGCGCGGGCGCGCACGACCGGATGCGCATCGATCGGCGGGATCGGCCCACGCCAATCGGTGTCGATGCAGAGCCCAATCGGGTCGACGCAAGAGGGGTCGACGCGAGAGGGGTCCACGCGAGAGGGGTCGCCCCGAGACGAGTCTCCCCAAGACCACGAACTCGTGCGGTACCCGAAGCGATCCCAGCTCAGGTTGAGCCCTGCACTGGCGCCGAGCTCGAGCACGTCGAACGGTCGTGGATAGCGCTTCGCGAAGCGAAGAAAGCCCAGCAACAGCACGATGGAACGACGCACGTCGTTCGTCTGCGGCGGCGAGGCGATGAATTCGGCGACCCACTCACGTTCCCGAACCAGAAGGTCTCTTGCGAGCGGCCAGACGGCGTCCATGTCCCAGTCCGCGCGCTGGCCGGGGTATTGCCGTGCGAGCGCATCATCACGCTGCGAGAGCACCGCGGCATGCAGCGCGCCGCAGAGCCTGAGCGCGACGGCATCGGCACGCGGATCTCGCGGCCAGTCGTCGAGCAGCGCGGCCACGGGTCCACCTGCCTCGAGGTCACCCAGCATCCGGTCGAGGAGCCGCGCCGTGAAGGGGGAGCCGAACAGATCGCAGAAGCCGATCTGCTCTCGAAAGTGGCCGCACATCGCCGCTCGTGCGGCGACCTGGCTCACGCGAACTCCCCTGCTCGCCGCAGCTGAGCCTGCGCTGCCCCATCGCCCCGTACGTCCTCGACGTTCCACCCGTCCACGCTTCGTGGCTCCCCGCTGTACACGTCTGGAGCATATCTCAGAACGCGCTCACGAGTGGGTCCCAGCCACGGATTGCCAGTACCCGGGGAGACACCAGGTACGAGAGATCCGCTCCTGACGATCCAGTGAACCTATGCACAGCGGAGCCGGCGGGGCGGCGATACCTTCGCATGGCATCTTGCGGGATCGGGAGAGAACGGCCATGCGAGAGAACACGACCGCCGTGGTGGAATGGGGAGTCTGGGTGATGCTGGTCAGCGCAATCCTCGTGGCCCAGACCCTGTGGAGCGGGGCGCAGCCGACGGAGCCGGTCGAGAACGTCGCCGTGCCGGCTGCGAACTCGCGCCCGAACGCGCCTCGGAGCTCATTGCGGAGCGTCAGGATCGGAGACCTCCCCCTGGCGAGCCGGAGTTCGTCGCCGAAGTAGTCCAGAAGCTGATATACCGGTAGCGCAACGTCATGCTGAGCGGGACGAAGTGGCGCTATACGACACCATCGGGCGGGGATACCAGCGCTTTCGACACGAGGATCCACGCATTGCGGGGCTCATTCTCCGCGAGCTCGAGGGCGCGTGGCGCATCGTGAACGTGGGCGCGGGAGCGGGCTCCTACGAGCCGCGAGACCGCGCGCTCGTCGCCGTCGAGCCCTCGCGCGTGATGATCCAGCAACGCCGGTCACCGGCTCCGGTCGTACGTGCATCGGCTTCGGAGCTGCCCTTCCCTGCTCGCAGCTTCGATGCGTCGCTCGCGGTGCTCACCATCCACCACTGGCCGGAGCTCGGGCGGGGGCTGCGTGAGCTTCGTAGGGTGACTCGTGGACGCGTCGTCATCCTGACGCACGACCCCGCGGCGGGCCGCTTCTGGCTGTGCGACTACTTTCCCGAGATCCTCGATGGCAACCGCTGGTCACTGCCCAGCATGGACGCGCTGTGCGAGCATCTCGGTGCCCTCCGCGTGATCGACGTACCCGTCCCTCACGACTGTCTGGACGGGTTCCTCGGGGCCTACTGGCGCCGCCCGCACGAGTACCTGCGCCCGGAGGTTCGCTCGGCCATCTCGCTGTTCTCCGAGCTGCCGAATGCCGAGTCTGGCCTGGCTGCCTTGCAAGCCGACCTCGAGAGCGGAGCCTGGGAACATCGCCATCGCGACTTGCTCGAACGCGAACATCTCGATCTCGGCTATCGACTCGTCGTCGCATAGGCACTCGACGGTGACGGAGCTGCCGCTCGAGAGAGTGCGTACAGCCCGTCAGAGTTCAAACTCAGGGCCTCGATGCTCGGTGTCAGGGCCTCGATGCTGGTGCGAGCAAGACACTGAGAAGCACAGAGAACACGACTCCTCCGCAGAGGCCGAGCAATGGTTCGGACATCGAGACTCCAACTGCCATCGCGGACCCGATCCCGATCGCGAAGCCGGATCCGATGGGGCTTCGCAGTCCCGATCGGGGCATGCTAGCCTGCGGTCGTGGCCCAACCAGGAAAGCTGATCGGAATCGCACGGCGCGAGAAGTCGCGGGCTCCGATGCAAGAACTCGATGAAGCGCAAGTGACGGTCGAGGCTGGAATCGAGGGTGACTCGCGGGGTCGCTCTCGCCGCCGCCAGGTCACCCTGCTCGCACGCGAAGCCTGGGACGAAGCCTGTAGCGAGTTGGGCGCGGACCTACCGTGGACCACCCGACGCGCCAACCTACTCGTCGAAGGCATCGAGCTCCCCAGGGAACCAGGAGCCCGCATTCGAGTGGGCAGCGTGCTGCTCGAGGTCTCGTTCGAAACAGATCCCTGCGAGCGCATGGAGCAAGCACATGCGGGTCTGCACGCAGCGCTGGCACCCGACTGGCGAGGCGGCGTGTGCTGCAGCGTGATCGAGGGCGGCACCCTCGCGAGCGGAAGTTCCGTCTCGGTCCTGGGCTGAAGCTCGGAGCACCTCGAGCCCAGAGCTCGCGTCCGACCTCATTCGCCGCGCGAAGCTGGCGAAGCAAGCGCTCTGCCCCGGAACTAGGGGGGGCCCGCGAGACTCCCAACCGCGGCTGCCGGTTCGGCCCGATCGTCGCTCTCGCCACGCGTGGACTCTTCGCGTGGATCCTGCTCGCTCGCAGGGGGAGCCTGTCCTGCCGCCCAAGCCCTGCCATCGCGATATGTCCGCGAGGCAAAGGCAAGCCAGGACGGATCGAATAGAAGCGCGTGGAACAGCAGGACCGCGACCGTCAGATCGAAGAGATCCATGGTAGCGAGGACTGCCAGCTGCAAACCTGTCAGCGCCACCCAGGCCGCTGCGCGGGTCGGCGCCAGAAACAAGAGCGGTAGGCAGACCAGCTCGAGCCCCACGGAAATCCAACTCAGCATCTCGAGCAGGGAGGTCGGCGAGGCCTCGAGCATCGACGCTGCCCACCCGTAGACGACCGGCTGCTGCGCGATGAATTGGAAGGCGCTCCCCTGCATCCACTCCTCCGCACCGAGTTTCTCCAGGCCCGCATAGGTGTACGTGAGACCAAACAGCAGCCACGCGCCATAGAGGAGCGCGCTCGGCATCTTCCAGTGCACATCTCGTGGCCGGCATGCGCTTCCCTCCCCCAACGGCGGCACCAGCATCGCGAGCAGCAACCAACCGAGATAGGGCAAGCCAACGTTCAGAGTCAGATTGTTTCGATGGACGAGCGCGATGAGCCCGATCCAGAGTACGAGGGCCGCAGTGCGTCGCGCCACCCCCAACGCCAGCAGCATCCCGCTTGCAGTCATCACCCAGAGCAGCGCTTGTACCGCGGTCTCCGACGAAAAAACGAGCGGAGGATACAGGAGATATTCGGAGCTCATGTTCGCATTGGGATCCGCGAGCATGCCACCCGGCCCCCAGAGCTCACCGGCATAGGGGATTCGCTTGAGGCAATAGACCGCCAGGTAGACACCCAGGGAGACTCGGAGCGCGACGAACTGCGAAGCGCTCAGCCCTCGCGGTAGACACACCAGCGATGCCACTGCGCCTCTACCAGGCATAGGAGACCGTAGGAGGCTTCGCACACTCGAGGCGTAGCTTCGTCGGCTGCCAGGCCGTTCGGGACACGAACTCGATCTCGAGACTGGCCTGGCTCACAGCGAACGTTGCACCCAACGCTCGCGCGAGCGGCCCTCGCTCACACAATCCGTACGCCAGTACCGGCAGCCATTGGGACGTGGGAAAGGCATTGATGCCGAGCAGCGCGTGAACGTATGCGTCCTTCCGGGCGAGAGGACCGCCCAGACGAGCAAGTGTTCCGCGATCGGCTCTCGAGGACCTCTCCTCGCCCTCGGCGGACTCGAGAGAAAAGGCGACGCGACCGCTGATGTTGTGATCAGCGAACACACTCGGCTGAGGGGAGCAGAGAAACAGCAGTCCGAGCACTGCCAGGTCCGAGCGCCCAGCCCAGCGAAGCAACACTCCACTCACTCCAACGAGTGTCACGAGCACGCATCCCAAGGTGCGAGCGGTCTCTCCGACCCGGCGGAATCGCACGCGATACGGAATAACTGATGTCATTCGCTCTCACATCAACGCTTTCGTCGCCACTGACTCGCATGTATCGTTGATGCTCCGACCGGGTACGTCAACTCACGATCGTCCTCGCGCACGCCCAAGCTTCGCTCAGGCCGTCTCGCGCTCGGAAAACGCATGCAGGTCGGGCGTCATTGCCCCGTGAACCTCGGGGCCCGCCTCTCTTGCATCGCCTGTATCGCTTCCGCCACGTCTCGAGACTGGAGGAGCTCGAGCATGTCCGGAATCGAACGAGCGAATCCTGCGCCCTCTCCCGCTTCGGCCCAGGCTCGCGCGTGGGCGATCGCTGCTCGCAATGCAAGGGGTGCACCGGCTGAGACTCGGCGCGCGAGTTCGAGCGCGATCGCCTCGGCATCACGACGCGGGTGCACCTCCGCGACGAGCTGCATTCGTAGTGCCGACCGCGCGTCGAAGCTATCCCCGGTGAGAACCAGCGCATGGCGCTGCTCCACCCCGCGGCCCGAATGAACCGAAAGAGCCCACCCGCGATCGGGTAGGTGCCGTAGCGGATCTCCTCGAACGCGAACGAGGCATCGTCCGCCGCGATGCACACATCGGATGCGAGCGCGAGCTCGAGGCCTCCGTTCGCGACACGACCTTGAACGATACCGACGAGCGGCTTGTTGCGTCGTGGCCCGGATACGCCCATGGGGTTGATTTGAGCACCGCGAAAGGGATTGACCCCTCGCGCCCACGCGGGGATCAGGTCCTCCACGTCGGCTCCAGCACAGAAGTCCTCGCCGTCTCCGCTGAGAAGCACGCAGCGGACTTCGGCGTCCCATCCCATGACTTGCGAACGAGTCTGGTCCTCCTAAAATCCCGAGGCATCGGTTCTCGGGAGGACCTGTCGAATGGCGCACATGGAAACGTTCCTGATCACCGGTGCGAACCGCGGAATCGGACTCGAGCTGACGCAGCAGCTGCTCGATTCGGGCCGTCGGGTCATCGCGACCTGTCGCAATCCCGCCTCTGCAGCGGAGCTTCTGGCCAGTTCGTCGAATGGCGCTCTTCGTGTGCTCCCGCTCGACGTCAGCGACGCGGGATCGGTTTCCGAACTCGCCGGAAGACTCGCCGACGAGGTGATCGACGTCCTGGTGAACAACGCCGGCATCCTCGGCGGGGATCATCAGAGCGTCGACGACATGGACTACGCCGCCTGGTTGGAGGCCTTCCAGGTGAATGCGATGGCGCCGTTTCGGATCGCCACCAGCCTGCGCAGGAATCTCATTCTGGCGGAGCGTCCGAGAATCGTGACGCTCTCGAGCCAGATGGGCGCTCTGGCGCTCGAGGATCGCGGATTCATCGCCTATCGTTCGTCGAAAGCAGCGGTGAACAAGGTGATGCAGGTGCTCGCTCTCGAGTTCGCGGACGACGGCATCATCGTCTGCCCGGTTCATCCGGGCTGGGTGCGTACCGACATGGGTGGCCCGCACGCGGACATCTCGACCAAGGAGAGCGCGGCTGGACTGATCGCTCTGATCGATTCACTCCAGCCGGATCAGACGGGTCGGTTCTGGACCTGGGACGGACGCGAACATCCCTGGTAGCCACTGGGAATCAGCATGGGCGCTCCCGGACTCACCCCCGGCCGAGACTCTCACACGTTCAGCGATCGTCGGGTAGCTGAACCAGCTCCAGCTGGTTGCCGAAGGGATCGAGCACGTACTGCAAACGCGTGCCAGGCTTCGGGAGGTCCACCTCGATCGGACCAGCCAACACCTGGCACCCGGCAGCGGCCAGATGCTCCAGCGCAGGTTCCAGGAGGTCGACACTGAACGCGAGATGATGACCGCCGGCGTCGCAGTTTCGGGGAGGCACGGTCGCGCGGTCCGCGGGTGCGTCGTACTGGAAGAGCTCCAGCCAGAGACTCGGTGTCAGCTCCAGCATACACAGCGTGAGCCGAGCGCCCGAAACGTTCAGGTGTGCACCCGTCCAGTCCAGCGCCGTCTCGCACCGGGACGCCCCTCCCGAGGGTGCTTCCAAACTCGACGGTGCTTCGAAACTCGACGGTGCTTCCGAGCTCGCATCCGGCGGCGACATCGACTCGGAGTCGAGCGGTCCCAGTCGATAGAGCTCCTTGGCTCCCAGCGCCTCGCTGTAGAAGCGCACCGCTGCATCGAGATCAGGGACCGTGAGACCGACATGGTCGACCGCTCGAAAGCCCGGCATCCGGCTCACGACGACTCTCCCTGTGCGCGCCGAGCCTTTGCGCGCGAAGCCGCCGCTCGCTCGATCAGGCGATTCGATGGCAGCGACGGATCGCGCAGCTTCGCGGGCGACTCGGCCCCCGCGACGGGCAGCTCTGCTGCGTCCAGGAGTCCGATCTGCACGAGCACGGAAGCCTGATCCCAGTAGATGTGCTCGTGGTAGAGCTTGTCGCCTCGGAAGCAGGCGATGGCGACCAGCGGGATCTCGACGCGTCTCCCGGTGGGAGCCACCCCGGGCAGCATCCAGTCGATCTCGCGATCGTGCGTGAAACAGAAGATCATCTCGTCGATCACGCGATCCGGCCCGATCGTGCGCGAGATCGGCTCGAGGCTCGTATCGCCTGGATTCTTCGGAATGAAGTGCTCGCTGTAGAAGCGCCGGAGATCGTCGCGACCGAAGCCGCCCGTCAGGGTCGGGATGTGATTGACGTAGGGCTCCGAAACCATCGTATCGAGCGCCGCCTCCGTGTCGCGCGAGGCGAACTCGAAATAGCAGTGCTGATCCCAGAGCGCGCTCAAGTCATAGTGCGGACCGAGCGTTCCGCGCAGCAGCTCCAGGGTGGCGGAGTGCGCAGTACGCGCGATCCAAACCTCCTGAGGTGCTCCGCTCTGCTCGAGCAACACGCGCTCCGAGACCGGATAGAACCGGACGCGGACACCCGCGGGGCTCTCGAACCCAGCCGGAGGCTCCGACACGTCCGGGCAGTGAATCAGCAGTCGCACTCGGTCTCCGCCCGCGAACGCGGACAGCTCGCGAGGAAGGTGGGCGAGATCATGACCGTAGGCGACGCCGCAGCGAACGAGATCCAGGCGTACGGCCGCGCTCGCCCAGCTCGCACCGGGTCCGAAGCCGATCGCACCAATCGGGGTGCCCGGACCGACGGCCTGCTGGAGCTCCGATAGGGCCGCCTTGAGTCTGCTCTCCGCTTGGTCCGGCCGCGTCTCCCAGGTTTGGGACACGGCAAGGGCGCGCACGTCGTAGCCTTCCTCTTCGAACCGCTCCCCCAGAAGCTCGAGCCACTGCGGCTCTGCGAGTAGCAGTAGACCTGGACGCGACGACATCAAAACTCCCTTCCCGTCAGAACTTCCAACCCGGCAGTCCGAACTCTCCAACCCGGCTGTCCGAACTCCAATCCCAGCCATCAGAACTCCCATCGAATCGAAGCCGACACCGTTCGCCCCCGCGCAAAGGCTGCTTCGCTGACACCGACAGAGTTCTGCGTGATTCCACTCACCAGATAGGTGCGGTCGGTCAGGTTCCGAGCGCTGAGCATCAGCCTCCAATCCTGCACCGCCGGCTCGAACAGCAGTGAGGCGTCGAAGAGATTCACCTGATCTTCCTCGAGCGGCGCGGAGTTGATGGCATCGTTCGAGATGTCGGAGCGGAACGACCAGTTCAGCCGCGGAGTCAGGGTGCCCATGGCGAGCTCCAGCCTGTACGCGGCAGAGGCGCTGAAGCTCCACTCCGGACTGTTCACCAGGTCGTTGTCGCGGCCTACACCCACCGCGGCCGCATCGATCTCGGAGTACTGTGCATCGAGGTAGCCGAGTGAAAAGTCCAGCTCCCACTCCGGAGTCGGCAGGAACGTCATCTCGGCTTCGATCCCGCGGATGGCCGCAGAGGCCGCGTTCTTGGTCACCGGCGCGACGCCGTCGAAGACGCTGATCTGCAAGTCGTCGTAGTCGGTATAGAACGCAGCGGCGTTCAGGATCATCCGCGAATCCAGCAGCGTGCTCTTGACGCCGACCTCGTACACACGAGCGGTCTCTGGCTCGAAGGAGGGGGCGCGCTCCCGAGCCGGAAAGACGCGCTGCTCGAAGCCTCCCCCCTTGAAGCCCTCGGAATACGACGCATACGTCATCAGGCTCTCCGACCAGAAGTAGCTCAGGCTGACATACGGCGTGAGCTCGCGATCCCGGTTCGTCGCCTCGTCCTCGTCCGTGATCAGTCGCATCCCGACTCCACCGAGACCGTCGAAGCCCGAGAGGGTTCGCTGGGAGCTGGTGTCGAAGATCTTGCGCTCATAGTTGTACCGAACGCCCAAGGTCAGCTCCGCCGACGTCCCGATGGCGTACGATCCCTGACCGAACACGGCGACCGCCTTGTTCTCGAACTCTCCGCCGCTGATGATCGAGCCGATCGGAAACTCGACGACGTCCTTGTGGTCTCCATTCTCGAAGAAGTAGTAGGCGCCCAGGGTCCAGTCGAGCCGATCGTCGAACGCCTGGCCGAAGAGCTGCAGCTCCTGAGTCGTCTGGTCCTGTTCGTAGTCGTTGATGGCATCCAGCGTGAGGATCGGAGAGTGATCTGGATCTCGCACGAAGAAGGAGTCCAGGCGTCGATAGGCGGTGATGGAGCGCAAGGTCACGGAGTCCGAGATCTCCCACTCGAGGGTCGCGCTCGTGCCCCACACGTCGAGCTCGGAGTCCGCGCTGAAGGGCTTGCTCGCCGCCGCGTTCACTACCGGATCCGTCGTGGAGAAGCCGTCGAAGCTCGCGAATGGGCCCGACAGGAACTGCTGGTTCAGGCAGTTTTGGTTGGTCACGTCGGTGCGGTCCGGGCACAGGCCAGAGGCTTCGTTCAGCTGATTCGCGAGCCCGGCAAAGGACAGCGCCGGCGTTCCGTCGGGATTCGGCGGTGCCGTGTCGTCCGTCTCGCTGAGGGAGACCAGGACGAAGGGCGCAGGGTTCTCGCGCTCGCGAGTTGCATCGCCGCGCAGCGTGATCACGAGGCGATCGCTCGGCTGCCAGCGCAGGCTCATGCGCCCGGCGAACGTGTTGTCGTCTCCGAAGTCGGACCCGCCCGAACGATCACTCACGAACCCGTCGCGCCGCGTGCGCAGGATCGAGATGCGAGAGGCGAGTGTCTCGCTGAAGGGAATGTTCAAGACGCCATCGAAGCGGCGCAGCCGATCACTTCCGAACGAGACGGCCGCACTACCTCCGAATTCGGGTTCGGGTGAGCGCGACGTGATGTTCAGCGCTCCGCCGATCGTGTTTCGCCCGAACAAGGTACCCTGCGGCCCGCGCAGCACCTCGATGCGCTCGGTGTCGATCAGGTCGAGAACGGCCCCGACACTGCGAGCCAGATAGACGCCGTCTACGTAGATGCCCACTCCAGGGTCTGCAGAGATCCCGAGCTCGGACGACCCGATCCCCCGGATGTAGATGGACGCGGTCGATCCGCTTCCGGCGAGTGCGGCCGAAGTGTCGAACGTCAGATTCGGAGTCGAGTCCGCGAGCACGGAGACGTCGTCGACCTGGTAGGCCTCGAGTCGTTCAGCCGTAAAGGCCGTCACTGCGATGGGCGTGTCCTGAAGGCGTTCTTCCTTCTTGCGTGCAGTCACCACGATCTCTTCGAGAACGCCTCTCCGCTCCGAGGCACCGTCCGCATCTGCAAACACGGATCCAGGGAGCATCAGACCGGCCACGGAGAGCAAGCTCGTCGCATGTCGCATCCGCATGAGTCTTCCTTTTGTCTCGAATGGCTCGTTCCAACGACACTCGGAGAGATCGAAATGCGCTCCCTTCAGGAATAGAGCTCAGGAGCAGCGGCAGCTACACGTTCGATCGGAGTCTTGAAACGAAAGATGGGAATCGAAAGCTCGACGCGCGCAGCCTATCAACGCACAAATCCGTTGACTAGAAGTTAATGCGATCCGATGACATCGAACCAAGCTCGATAACGCGCGTTTCCTACATTGGACCACCTATCCGATGCACGAGACGGAATCCGGACACGAGACACGGAGCGAGGGAGATTCCCCAATCTCGAGCCTCTTTCGTGTGTCATCCAAACAAGCGGAAACGAAAAGTTACGAACGACCGACTGCTTCGGTTGACTCGCTGGAGTTCGCAAGCGCTCCAATGTGTGCCCAAACCACATCATCGCCCCTCGTCTCGAAGCGATTGCGCCGAGCCACAGAAGGCGACGTACAGCTGACGTTCCATTTCGATCCGTGGCCGGGCAGAGTTGCAGCGCAGGGAAGAGCCGCGCGTTCGATCAGCTGCGGCGATCGAGGCGGTCGAGCTGGAACATCGCCTGCTCGACGAAGGCCTGGTGACCGGCGCGCATGTGGGCCTCGGTCACGTCCTGGCGACCCAGCGCCGGCTGGGCGTACGCAGGAGCCCACGCCGCCAGGCGCGACATGGGACGCAACGCTGCGTAGAGATCCCAGTACGGGAGCGCACGGGGGTCGAGATTCGATTGCGCGAGGTAGATGCGCGTGAGCTGATGCATCGCGTCCCGGCCCAGGACCCACAGGACGTCGAGGCGCGCGATCGCGAGATCCGCGAGCGGATCGCCGATGGCGGCTTCCTCCCAATCGATCACGGCCGCCAGGCGGCCGCGCTGCCACAGCAGATTGCCCGGCCAGTAGTCCCCGTGCAGGAGCGAGTCCACACGGGCCGCTGGCCACGGCCAGAAGTCGTCGAGGGCGCGGCGCAACCGCGCCTCGTCGAGACTCGCGTCCAGCGTGTCGGGCCACTCGCGAATCCTCCCGCCGACGATCTCGCGCTGCAGCGGCAGGACCACACGATCGCGCTCGGGCACCGCGATCGTGTGGATCCGAACGAGCTCCGCGGCCATCTGCTCGAGGAAGGCGCCCACGTCGCTCGGTGAGAGCTCTGGGGCCCCCTCGACGTACCCGAGAACCAGTGCGGGGACCGACTCGTCCAGGTAGTGGACAGCGGGCACGCGGACACCGACGGCTCGTGCGATGTGCAGTGCGCGATACTCTGCCTGCGCGCTCGCGAGCGCGAGGGCCCGCGTCGGGTGGCTCGGCCGGCGGACCACCACGCGTCGCATCTCTCCCGTCGAAAGCCGCAGGTCCAACGCGATGGCGCGCGCGGAGATCCCTCCGTCCAGGGGCTCGCCCCACTCGATGCGGGCACCCGGAAAGGCCCGGTGCACGATCGCCTCCACAGCCCGCGACTCGTCCATTGGAGGCGATCCTCGCACGATCGCTCGAGCCGTGCAGGCGGGAGTGCCCGCCGATCGAGCCTCGCGACATCGACACAGAATCACGTCGATCTCGAGCCCAGGACTCCACACGGCCCATGGCTCCGCACGGGAATGGCCACGGAGGCGATGTGAGCTACCCTGAGCTGCATGAAGCCGACTCCAATGGGTTCACGAGTCCATGTCCGATCGCGGATCGCGAGCCGGGTGCTGGCGGCCTCGCTGCTGATCGCCTCGCTCACGGGCTGCGGATACAACTCGATCCAGTCCGCGGACGAAGACGTGAAGGCGTCCTGGGCCGAGGTGCAGAATCAGTATCAGCGGCGCCTCGATCTGATCCCCAATCTGGTCAGCACCGTCAAAGGAGCCGCGGACTTCGAGCGGGGCACGCTCGAAGCAGTGGTAGAAGCCCGCGCGAAGGCCTCGCAGATCAAGCTCGACGCGGCGATTCTCGACGATCCCGACGCCTTCGCGCGCATGCAGCAGGCGCAGGGTGAGCTCGGCTCCGCCCTGTCCCGGCTGCTGGTGACCGTAGAGAGCTATCCGCAGCTGACCGCGACGAAGAACTATCGCGATCTACAGGCCCAGCTCGAAGGCACCGAGAATCGGATCGCCGTCTCGCGCAAGCGCTTCGTCGACCGGGTGGCCAGCTACAACAAGCTGGTCCGTCAGTTCCCCACGAACCTGACGGCGCGCTTTCTGCTCGGCGCCGAGGTGCGGCCCACCTTCAGCGCGAGCGAAGGTGCGGAGGTCGCCCCCAAGGTAGAGTTCTGAGCCGCCTCGGCGCGGTCGCCGCAGCGCTGGCCTTGGTGTGGATCTGCGCGGTCGGCACGAGCCACGCCGTCGAGATCCCGCCGCTCGACTCGCCGGTCGTCGATCGCGCCAACGTGCTGGATGCGTCGACTGAGCGCACGCTCGCCCTGGAGTTGCTCGAGTACGAGCGCACGACGGGCCACCAGGTCGTGGTCCACACCACACCCTCGCTCGAAGGGATGACGATCGAGGAGTACTCGATCGCGGTGGCCGAGCAGTGGAAGGTCGGCCATGCGGGACTCGACAACGGCGTCATCCTGACCGTCGCTCCCCAGGAACGGAAGGTTCGGATCGAGGTCGGCTACGGACTCGAGGGGGTGCTTCCCGACGCGATCGCGTTCCGCATCATCGACGAGCAGATCCTGCCGGAGTTCCGCCGGGGTGATCTGCAAGCGGGCGTGCTCGCGGGAACGGCCGCGATCCTGCGCGTCGCGCGCGGCGAGTCCCTGCCGATCCCACGCGCGGCCCGAGAGCGCGGTCGGGGCGCGCGAGATTCGGGTGGATCGAGCTCCGGTAGCCGCGTGCTGCTCTGGCTGTTTCTGCTGCTCGTGTTCGGCTGGCGCGGCCTGTTCTTCGCTCCCTTCCTGGGTGGCTCTTCGCGACGCTCGGGAAGACACTACGGAGGCGGAGGTGGATTCGGGGGCGGTGGCTTCGGCGGAGGTGGGGGCGGCTTCGGAGGCGGCGGCGCCTCGGGGAGTTGGTGAGATGCGAGTCGAAGAGCTCTTCCAAGCGGATGCGCGCGAAGCGATCTCGCGAGCGGTCGCGAGTGCGGAGGCATCGACCTCCGGCGAGATCGTGCCCATGGTCGTCGAGCGGAGCGATGCCTACCCGGGCGTGCGCGCCGCCGCCGCCGCGCTGCTGGCATTCGCGTCGGCGATCCTGGTTCTCGCCGCCCCGCTCGATCCGTGGATCTGGCTTCCGCCGATGCAGGTCGCAGTATTCGTGATCGGCTACCTCGCCTTCGGACAGCGCATCCTGCTGCGACTCCTGATTCCAGCACCCGTCCGCGAGGAGCGCGTCGCACGGGCCGCGCGCTTGGCCTTTCTATCCGAGGGCCTCGTCGATACCCGCGATCGTACGGGCATCCTGATCTACGTATCGCTCCTCGAACGCCAGGTCCTCGTCCTGGCCGATCGCGGCATCGACACGCAGGTGCCTCCGGGAACGTGGGACGGTGTGGTGGACCACATCCTACAGTCGATCCGCGCGCGACGTGCGGAGGTGGGACTCGTCGAGGCGATCGGCCTCTGCGGCGAGATCCTTGCCGAGCGCTTCCCTCCTCGGCCCGACGATCGCAACGAACTCACCGACGAGCTGCGCGGCGGCGGCTGAGCTTCAGGCCGCAAGGCCACGCGCATGGCACACCCTAGATATCCCCTGTAGGGGATCGATGGAAAACAACCCCGAGAGGGGATGGAATTGACACCTCCATCCGGAGTGGCTCCGCTGCGCGGCGCGCCCCAGCGAAGGAGACGACGTGGATCACATCGCTCGCACGCCGGACCAGCTCGGCAAGATCCTCCGGAGCTGCCGCAAGGCTCGCGGTGCCACCCAGCAGGGCTCGCGGCGAAGGCGGGCATTAAACAGGGGACCGTCTCGAGTTCTTTCGGACGCAGATCCTGTTCTGGATGCTCTGCGCGATAGACGGTCATGCGAAGAACTTCAGCGTATTCATCGAAGCACAAGGGCGCTACCGACGCACTCCCTGTTACGACGTCCTCTCCGCATTTCCCGTGATCGGCAGCGGAAGGAACCAGCTTCCACTACAGAAGCTGAAGCTGGCGATGGCAGTCGAGGGGAAGAGTCGCCACTACGTCTGGCCAACGATCCAGCGACGTCACTGGGCCTCAACGGCACGAGCCTGCGGAACGCTGAGATCGCGGTGCGCCTCAGCCGGAGCCCCCCAGCACGGCGTCGAACGGAGGCCGGACAAGACTCCACCGAGCTTCGGATCCAAACAGATTCAGGATAGAATGGGACTCCATGCAGGACTTCTTCGACATCGATGGACTTCGGTTGCGCGTGGCGGTCGATGGCTCCGAGGCGGCGCCACCTCTGGTGCTGATCAATGGTGCCTACAGCAATCTCGAGAGCTTTACCCCCGTGCTCGCGCCCCTCGCCGCGCGCTTCCGCGTCGTGCGGCACGATTGGCGAGGTACCGGCCAGAGCGACGGTGGCCCGAGAGCCGCCTATCGCTTCGAACGTTATGCGGACGACCTCGCGCTGATCCTCGATCGCCTCGATATCGAGCACGCGATCGTCTGCGGGATGGCGTACGGAGCGCGAGTGGCCGCGCGGTTCGCCCTTCGCCACCCTGCGCGCACGGACTTGCTCGCGCTCTACGACGTCTCACTCGACCAACCCGTGGACCAGGAACTGCAACGCCAAGGGAACGAGACGGCAAAGCAACTGCGCAAGGAGGCCGGGCTGGTCGAGCCCACTCGCAGCCGAACCTGGTTCGAGCATCGCGACCAGCGTGAGGCGATGCGTTCCCTCACGGCCCATGTCGACCAATCCGACCCGACCCCCGAGCTGGCACGCATTGCGATCCCTACCCTGGTCGTCTGCGGGCGCCAGGATGTGAATCTGGGCGAAGCGCAGCGCATCGCCGGGATCGTGCCCGACGCCGAGTTTCATGTCATGGAGATGACGGGACACGGGTCTGCGCAGTCGCGTCCCGACCTCTTCGCATCACTCCTGATCGACTTCGTCAAGCGACGCGGCTAGTTCACCATTGCGGCGAGGCAGCTACCTCGGCCGAGATCTCATCCTTCCGCACCAGCGCTGACGGCCGTCGGCGACATCCCCTTCTGGACACTCGAGTCCAACGGAGTCGCCAGGTTTGGGCTCGAGGCTGGACTGGCTAAGGTCACGGCGGGCTGGCAGCCGACCAAAGGACTGAGAGGCAAGCCCCCTGCAAGGTCGGACCATGGTCCAGAAGTTTCCGGAAAGCGCGACGGCCAAGCGTTGGCTCGCCCATCTGAAGGGGATCGAGATCGGTCCGTCCGCCCACAATCCATTCGGGTTGAATGCCAGATTCATCGGTCGCTCGCTGAAGCAGTACCAGGACGAAGAGCGGAGAATCTGTGGAGAGACGACCCTGCTCGACATCGAAGCAGACGCCCACGACATCCCGCTCGAGAGCGAGTCCGAGGACTACGTGCTCTCGTCGCACGTGATCGAGCACTGCCCGGATGTCATCCGTACGTTGATCGAGTGGTACCGCGTGCTGAAGCCCGGGGGGCTTCTCTTCATGATCACTCCGCTCCGCGATGCCTCTGCTTCCGATCGCGGACGCTCACTGACGACCTGGGATCACCTATTCGACGACTTCCGAGACCAAGTCACTCCCGAGACCCACGCTGGCGGAGGCACCTTCCTGCTCTGCCACTACCATGTGTTCTCGATCGAAACGATGCAGGCGTTCATCAGCCAGATCTTCGGTGAACGCCTACAGCTCCTCGAGGCTCAAGAACGAGACGACAAGGTGGGCAACGGCTTCACGCTCGTCTACCGCAAACTGCGGCCCCTGCATGACTGCTTCCCCTGGCAGATCCGTGGAGCTCGCGAGAGCCTCCGCTTCGACTGGAAGCCGATGCTCGCGAACCCAGAGCTCCATAGCGTGTAGACAGGCCGTCTCGGCTTCCACAAGCAGCCCGGATTCCGTTGCCCGTAGTTCCGAGCACGCTGTCGACCGGGGCCCGGGGTCTGACACACCATCCGTAGGTCAGGGCCATTCATCACCGAAGTACTCGAACTCGCCAGGCTCACCCGACCGCCACACGCCCCCCCGCCAGCACCCTGCATCGGGAGAGGAGCATTCGAAGGTAAACTCCAAGAACTCGTCTCCGTCCCTAGTCTGAACCCGTCTTCGAAGTATGTAGGGGAACAGGGCAATCGTCGCCACCGCGGCCGCTCCGCCCTCAATCAGATCACAGCCAGCAATTCCCCGGAACTCAATCGCAATCCCGAGAGCCCCGGCCGGAACAGAGCGAGACCAGACCTCCACCGAGAGGCCTGCACCCAATGATGCCTCGTCCAGAGACTCGTGGCTCAACTTCAGCCCAGTCTCCTGTGCGAAGGTTTCGACCATCAGCCTCGCGATCGTAGTCCAGGTCGAGTCAGGATAATCAGCTGCCCTACACGAACCCGGACGCAACAGTGCCGTCAGTTCCTCGACAGGATTCATTCTACAAGCCCAAGACGAGTACAATGGGCCGACAGAACCGAACGAACGCATCTATCGGGAACGGTCTTGGTCATCCGTTGGACGTGCCAACGGCAAGCCAATGGGCTGGGAGCGAAACTGGGTACATACCCAAGGCCGCCACCCATCCGATCACTCAGGCGGAGCGAGACAGCGACTGCGAATCGCCTCCGCGATCCAAGCCCTGGCGCCCCCTGCACCGACAACGAAATCGTGATCGTTGAAGCAGACTAGTGCGGTCAGGGCCGGATCGCACACATAGAACGTAAACGCCGAACACTCACCCAGCACTATAGTGAGATCTCCACCCGTCTTGAACTCCAGAACAGAGTCTTCTAGATACGGTTCAAAGCTCAGCAGACAGGGATTTTCACCTGCGAACTCCCCGGCCACAGTCCAGCCCGCAGGGTCCTGGACAGATACTGCGTCTTCCAAACTCTCCCAGAGCACAGCACCTGTAGCGACGCCACAGGAAAACCGACGCCTCAACTCGACATGAAGGCTCTCACAGGCCCACAGTGGCGAGCGCTTGATTTCTATCGCCCTCCTCGTGGCTGCATCGAAGATTTCATCTACTACCATCCCCATCTCGCGAAATCCTAGCGGTTGTAGGGAACATCATCGAGCAGTATGTGCCCCCTGGCCCCTCCTCCGGTGGTTCGCCTTCCCGGCGTCTGCCATCCAACATGGGGAACGCCCGGACCGTTCTGAGTGCGTCCAATGTCGATGTTCACCTCGGCACTGGGATCCCCTTGGTTTCCCGTACTCCTTCTATAAGGCCGTTCTCTTAGCTTTCGCGATCCTCTTTCATGTAGGATCACCGCTCGCGCTCGACGGATGTCAGGTAGCCAATTCTGGAGTTGCGACGCTCCTATGGGTGAGGTGCGCGAAGGCGTCATGTGCGCAGGTAGCGATCGGACCATGTCTCGGATGCGGAAGGCGCAGATGCGCGCATGCACCCCGCGCGCCGGACGTCGCAACGCAAGAGACGGCCCTATGCGTTCCCTATTCCTGCTCAGGCGGAAGCGGTGCCGGAAGCATATCGCGGTAGGATGCGTCCAACGCGGCGTCTTGAACGATCTGGATCAAGGACTCGTAGGTTTGAGCTGGGAGTACCACATCCTCTTCCCGCAGCAGCTCACAGAGATTCTCC
>QJZC01000033.1 GCA_003247575.1 Pseudomonadota bacterium | reverse complement strand
GAGCCTGGCCAGCGCCGCACTCGCGGCAACACGGGCGCCACGCTGGGCGCCCACCGGCAAACTCGGCCCGAGCGCGATCTTCGGGCCGATGCAGAGGGGTTCCGTGAGCGTTATATTTCTTCCCGTCCAGGTGAAGTCTGGCCGACTCTCCTCCCCCTTGTCCGCGTCGCCGCTCGATCCGGTCGCAGCCTTCGGCTTGCGTGCTCGGATCCAGCGGGGGACTTCCGACAAGGAGCCCGGCTCGATGTGAGGCGGTTCCGAAGCGCTGTACCCGCAAAGCCGCAGGTGCGCGCCTTGACTGAATCGCGCTCGCTCACCGTCGTGATCGCACTGAATTCAAGAGAGCGAGAGGAGTGTCGAAAGGTGGCGAGCGTCAATCCCTACGTCGAGATGTACGTCAAAGAGGTCGGTCAGATCGCAGAGGCGCTGGACCGCAACGAGATCGACAAGATGGTGGGAATCCTATCGACCTTGCGCGAGAGCGGGGGGCGACTGTTCATTCTCGGCGTCGGGGGTGGTGCAGGCAATGCGACTCATGCCGTGAACGACTTTCGCAAGATCGTCGGGATCGAAGCCTACGCACCCACCGACAACGTCTCCGAGCTGACCGCACGCATCAACGACGACGGCTGGAACTCGTCGTTCGCCCGCTGGCTACGAGTGAGCCGACTGCGAGCCGAAGACGTTCTTCTGGTCTTCTCGGTCGGTGGTGGAAACCCGGACAAGCAGATCAGCATGAACATCGTCGAGGCGCTCGAGTTCGCACGTGGCGTTGGGGCTCGCGTACTCGGTATCGTCGGTCGCGACGGGGGCTATACCGCACAGGTGGCAGACGCCAAGGTGATCATCCCGACGGTCAATCCTTCTACGATCACCCCACATACGGAGGCGTTCCAGGCGGTCGTATGGCACTTGATCGTGTCGCACCCCACCCTGCGCCAATCCGAGATGAAATGGGAATCCGTCGTCTGAGCGGATGATCGCCAGATCACGCGTGCTGCTGTACACGCGCACCATCGCGAATCAGCTCGTTCGGATACAAGATCACTCGATCTCCTTCCGAGAGCCCTGACACGACCTCTGCTTCGAGGCCGCTGCGATGGTCGATCTCGAGCGAGCGCAAGCGAGCGACCCCGTCCTCGACCACGAACACGGACCACGCGTCCCCAGTGCGAAACAGGGCACCGATCGGCACCTTCAGCACGTCAGCACCCTTCCAGAGCAGAATGCGCAGCTCGGCCCGATAGCCGTCGCCGAGCATCGCCCACCTCTCTGGGTCACCCACGGGATCGATCACGATGTTCACGCGTTGCTCTTCTACACCCAGTGCAGACACCTTCGTAAACCCGGCAGGCTCGACCCGACGTACCTCTCCCTCGAGCGGCGCCAGCTGGGCATCACGCGAGGTCGCACCGAAGCCGCGTACCTCGACCGCCATGCCGGGCCGAACCGCAACCGCATCCTGCGACAGGTAGTCGGCTACGATCTCGAGCGCTCGCGTGTTCCCGACCTCGAGGATCGGTGTTCCGGCGGGAAGCGCGCGGGCACTCTGCTCGAAAACGCGCAACACGGTTCCATCGATCGGCGACCGCAGACGGACGCGCCGGCTGTTGCCTCGCATGTCCTGCTCGGCTTCGGCAGAGAACGGACGCACAGGCGGCGGTTCACTTCGCCCCGGGGCCTCGGATGCCTCCCCAGCCTCGGTGCCTCCGGAGTTGCCGTTGCGTTGCTCGTCCAAGCTGGCACGCGCCATCTCCACCTCGAAGCGTGCAACCTGAATCGAGAAATCTGCCGCGCGCAAGCCTTCGCGCGCACGCTGCGCGTCGCGCTGTCGCTGCTCGAGTACATCCTTCGACTGGTAGCTCTTCTCGAAGAGCACGCGCGTGCGCTCGAGCTCCTCGTTCGCAAATTGAAGCTCCGCCCTGGCTTGCTTCTTGCGTGCCGCCGCTTCGCCCAAGGCTGCCTCCGCCCGCGCGACGCGCGCCTCGGTCTCCGCCAAGGTGCGCTTGTCGAGTAGATCCGGGTCACGGGGAGAGAACTCCGCGACCACCGTAAGCCCCGCCCTGACGTCGTCTCCCGGATTGAGCGCCACGCGCAGGAGGCTTCCCTGAATGGGAGCACTGATGGTGTAGCGCTCGCGTACTCGCGTCTGACCATCGTCGTCCACGCTCACCTGCAAGGTGCCGCGCTCGATGAGCGCAACGTCGACCAGCACGGGACTCGGGCGAAAGGCGACGACCAGCAGCGCCAGCAATCCGATGCCGACACCTCCGAAAATCCACAGCTGCCTCCTTGGTCTCATCCCCGTCTCCGTATCAGTCGCGCGTCTTGAGTACGTCTACGATGTCGATCCGCTCGAGTCTTCGCCAGGCGGCGAAGCCAGCAATACCGGTAGCCAGCACGATGGTCAGGGCAGCCAATGCATAGGTTGCAGGCTCGATGACCAAGGGAATCCGGAACTGTTCGGAGTCGAAGCCCGGGCTTCGGACCAGCAGTCCAGCCAACACGCGCCCGAGCCAGAGGCCGAGCGGAATTCCACATGCGCTCAGAATCGCGATCTCTCCAAGCAGCAGGAAGCTCACTTCGCCGCGGCGAAACCCGAGGACACGCAAGCTCGCGAGGTCGCGCGTGCGCTCCGACAGTGTGATGCGTGCAGCGTTGTAGAGCACACCGAGCGACATCACCAGAGCGAATCCCAGACTGATCGCAAGGCTGGTACCGAGACTCTCGTCGAGGATCTTTCGGAATGCCTGGATCGCGTCTGCGCGCACGGTGATACCCGCCACGTTCGGCATCGACTTCACCGACGCGTGCAACGCGGCCAGCTCCCGCTCGTCCACGAGCAACCAGGCTCCGTTCATCGTCGGCGTTTCACCCAGCAGCCCTGCCAGCGCCTCGAGATCCATATAAGCTTGCAGACCAATGAACGCCTCCGCGATCCGCGCCACCGGAACGTTGACGCGTCTGCGGCGCCCCTCGAGCACCTCGACGCGCACGTCGTCGCCCGTCCTCACCCCGAGTAGCGACGCCAGCTTGGCCGAGACCACCAGCCCGGCTCGCGGGATCGAGACCTGGCGCAGGTCGGCATCCAACACCTTGTGCAGCGTGGTTCCTGCGGGTAGACCGCGCACCGCGACGCTTCTGCTGAGCGGTCCAGACCGCAAGCGGATCGGCGCACTCCGAAAAGGCTCCGCATGGATCACGCCCGGCAGATGCTCGATCTCGCGTACGTCGCTGACCTCGCGCGGAGAGAACAGCACGAGCTGGACGTCTTCTCGCTGCGCGATCCCGAACTGCACGTTGATCATGTGAGTGAACGCGTCGAACGAGAACGTCGTCAACACCATGAGCGCAGCCGCGAGTGCGATGCCCAGAACCGACAGGCTCGCGCGCCAGGGACGCCGCTCGAGCTCACGCAGGATCATCTGGACGTTCGGACCGATGCGGCGCGTCCAGCCGAACCGTTCGACCAAGGTCGGGCGGTAGTTGGCAGGACTCGCGGGCCGCATCCCCTCGGCGGGGGGGAGCCTCACACTCTGACGGATGGCTGCCCATCCGCCCGCGACCGCCGCAGCCAGAGTGATCCCGACCGCCTGAATGACGTCCCGAAGACTCATGACGAACGGAAGCTCTGGAAAGCGGAAGTACTGCGAGTATTGACGGACCATGCTCCCACCGAGCCAACCGGCGAGTAGCACGCCCAGCACGACCCCAGTGACGGTCACGATTCCGACGAGCTTGGCATAGTGCGCCCCGATCTCACGATCGTGGTAGCCGAGCGCCTTGAGCGCCGCGATCTGCACGCGTTGGCTCGCCACGATGCGGCCGATCACGACGTTGAGGAGCAGCGAGCCCACGAAGAGAAACGTGATCGGGACCATGAGGCCGAAGCTCTGGAGCTGCGCGAGCTCGTTCTCGATGAAGAAAGCCGACTCCTGGTCCTTGCGCTCGATCGCACCGATACCCCCGTAACGCTCCAGCACGCGATCCACACGGTCGATCACCTGCGCGATCAGAGCACCGCGAGAGACTTCGATCACGACGTCGTTGAAGGCACCCTGCATGTCGAAGGCGGGCCCTAGCGCAGAACGACGCAACCAGAGGATTCCAAAGCGTCGGTCGTCGGGGAATACCAGGCCAGGGCCAACGGTGTAGGTAAACTCGGGAGAGAGCGCCGTGCCGACGATGCGCAGGCGCTCGCGGCGGCCATTGATGACGGCGGCCACGTGATCTCCGAGCTCGAGCGCGTGGGCCTGGGCGAAGGGCTCGCTGACCACGGCCTCGTCGGAGCGGCCACTGGCAGGCATGCGCCCGCTGCGTAGACGCACGTCGTTCACCAGGATGCCACCCTCATCCGGTACGGACACCAAGCGCGCGGAAGCTGTCTCGGCCATGTCTGGCACATCGAGCGTGACATTGGCCACGATGCGTGTCTGAATGCGCGCGACACCCGGAATCTCACGTAGGCGACTCGCGACGGCTTCGGGAGCTCGCTCGAGTTGCGCAAATACGTTCGCGAATCGTTCTTCGGCGTAGTACTGCGAGCGCGCCGCGGCCAGGGAGCGCATCGTGGCGCGCATTCCCAGGAACAGCCCGACCCCACAGGCGATGACCAGCGCAATGGCGATCAGCTGTGCGCGCAAACTGCGCGCGTCGCGTAGCACCTTCACATCGAGAGCCTTCGTAAGGCGCCTGCGCGTCACCAGACGATCTCGTCGGGCGGAAGGCGTCGCTCGTTGCGTCGCACACGGGAGACGCGACCATCCGCGAGCGAGACCACACGATGCGCCATCTTGGCGATCTCGGCGTTGTGGGTGATGACCGCCGTCGCAGTTCCCAGCTCCTCGTGGATACGCGAGAGCACGCTCAGCACGACGCGGCCGGTGCGCACGTCCAGCGCCCCGGTGGGCTCATCACAAAGGAGCACTTGGGGACGCTTGGCGACAGCCCGTGCGATCGCGACCCGCTGCTGCTCGCCGCCAGAGAGTTGGGCCGGGAAGTGATGGCGACGCTCCGATAGGTCGACGAGCTCCAGCGCCTCGTCGGGACTCATCGGCGACGCAGCGATGTCCGTCACCAAGGCGACATTCTCCGCTGCGGTGAGGCTGGGGATGAGATTGTAGAACTGAAACACGAAGCCAACATGGCGCCTGCGGTACTCGGTCAATTCGTCATCCGGCGCCAAGGTCAGCTCGTCCCCACGATAGAAGACGTGCCCCGACGTGGGCCGATCAAGCCCCCCGAGGATGTTGAGCAGGGTAGACTTGCCACTGCCCGAAGGACCCAGCAAGACCACGAGCTCGGATTCGAGCAGCTCGAAGTCTACGCCGCGGAGCGCGTGCACCTGCACCTCTCCCATCAGGTAGACGCGCGTCACCTCTCGCATCGAGAATACGACCGAGTCAGCTGGGGAATCCGCGACAGGCACCAAGTCAGTATCCCCGCCCGCGCGGGCTTGAGCAATGCCCCGGTCGGCGGAGCATTCGACTAGACTCGGGCCCTCGAGCCGGCACTGGCGGCGACGATCGCAGAAGGAAATCAGCCATGAACTCGACCCACACGCTCCATGCCCAACGGATCCGGTCCTGCAGAACCGCCGCAGACGTGGCCCGGCCTCCCACACGGTCGCGGCCGGAGCGGCAGCGCGGATGGTGCGCCTTGCTGCTCGCGGGTGGGCTCTGCGCACTTCCACTAGCGGGGCTCTCGCGAGCAGCAGCCGACCCAGCGCAGGACGGCGCGCCCGAGAGTCTACGACTCTACGTGCTCGATTGCGGCGTGATGGACTCACTCGCCGCGGAGCGCTTTCTGCCGGAACAAGGGGTCGAGGGGGAAGAGCTCTCGCTCGTGAATCGTTGCTACCTGATCCGGCATCCGAAGGGCACACTGCTCTGGGATACCGGCTTACCCGACGCGGCCGCATCCTGGTTCCAACGCAATCTCTACTGGCTGTTGAGCCTCGGTGAAATCAACGTACGATTGGACCGCACCTTGGGCGAACAGCTGGAGGAGATCGGAGTCGCACCGGGCGATATCGACTTCCTTGCACTCTCGCACCTGCACACGGACCACGTAGGAACAGCGAACAACTACGCGGCATCGACCTGGCTCGTCCAGCGCCCCGAGTTCGAGGTCGCCTTCGACGAGTCATTCGAAGTCTTCGATGCTTCCTACTACAGCGAGCTCGAGAACAGCTCGCGCAAGATACTCGACGGAGACTTCGACGTGTTCGGAGACGGCAAGGTGGTCATCCTATCCGCACCGGGCCACACGCCGGGCCATCAGTGCCTGTTCCTCGACCTGGCCAAGCGGGGACCCGTCGTTCTCTCCGGCGATCTCTATCACACGCAGCGCAACCGCGAGCTGCGCGTCGCGCCCAGCTTCAACACCGATCGCGAGCAATCCGTGCGATCGATGGAGAAGATCGAGGCATTCATACTCGAACGGGGAGCCGAGCTGTGGATCCAGCATGATCGCAGCTCGAATGAGGGAATCCCCCTGTCTCCCGAAGTCATCGACTAGGGCGCGAGAGCGCCTCGCGATACTCGCGAGCCAGCTCGACGTAGTGCGCAGTGCGCTGCTTGAATGCATCCAGCTCCTGCGGCCGCAAGGCCCGCATCAAGCGCGCCGGTTGGCCGCCCCAAAGCTCACCCGAGGGGACGGTCTTGCCTGGCGCCAGGAGCGCGCCTGCGGCGAGCATCGCATCGGGCTCTACACAGGCACCGTCGAGCACGGTGGCCCTCATTCCGACAAACGCGCGATCGTGGAGCGTGCACGCATGCAGCACGCAGGCGTGCCCAACGGTTACGTCGCTCCCGACCAACGTCGGATGTCCTGCGCGCGAGACGTGCACGATCGTTCCATCCTGGAGATTCGAGCGAGCACCGATGCGCACCCGCTGTACGTCTGCGCGCAGAATACAGCCGAACCAGATGCTGGCGTCCGGCGCGACTTCGACGTCTCCCACGAGCACGGCACCGGGCGCGACGAAGGCTGTGTCGGCTACTCGCGGGACGTGGCCGCGGTACGCCAGGATGATGTCGGAGGGGAGTCTGGAGTCGATCATGCGGTATCCGCTGCCTCCTGGGCATTCAATCCACGGGTGTCGTTACAGGAGATCCACTGCGAAGACGCAGGCTACGTTCTCGTACCCGAATAGCGGCCCCTATGTGGTCCCACAGCAGCTCTTCCACGCGATCGGGCGGTAGACTCGCATCGACGACCGCGAGCACGCCTTGTTGGGCCGGAGCTTCGCGACGTTGCGACTCTTCGTACATGCGTGAGTATTCGGCGTCTACTCGCTCGAGGAACTCCAGCCTTTCGAACCGCTCCAGCTGACGCCCCAAGCGGCCCAGGGCAGTCTCGACCGACAGGCACAACCACAGGGTCAGGTCAGGCCTGGGCACTGTACGGCGGCCTAGGAGAGCGATCAGCTCGCCTCGCTCGATTCCCGCCGCCACTTGGTAGGCACGGGTCGACATTACGTAGCGGTCACAGAGCACGATCGATCCCCGTGCCAGAGCGGGTTCGAGCACCGTGCGCACGTGCTCATCCCGATCCTCGAGGAAGAAGCCCAGCACCTCACCGGCCGAAGCCTCCAGCTCACCGCTCGCCCAGGCGCGGTAGCGGCGCCCCCAGACACCATCGGTCGGCTCGCGAGTGGCTACTACATCCTGGCCATCGCGACGCAATCGCTCCGCCGCCCGCCGCAGCTGCTCGCTCTTACCAGCGCCGTCGATCCCTTCCAGAACGATGAAGACACCCTTGGCGCTCACTCTCGCGTCGTCGGTCGGCATACGCGCGAGTATAGGAGACCCCCGACATCTGGCCTACGCTGGCCACGACCGCGAAGAAACCCCGTACGCTCATGCGAGTGCACAGGCGCCGCTGCTGCGCCGGCGCACGGACCGAGTCAGGGCTGGGCGACGTCCGGAGAGACGGACCGCGCGGAGAGAGCCATGCCATCGGGCCGATCCCCCGCCGTCATTACCCCCAACCGCTCGCCGTCCGAGATCCGGAATCGCCCGATTCGGCCTGCGAACGAGTTGGCGACATAGACGGACTGCCCATCCTCGGCGATCAGCAAATCGACGGGGATCGGCATCAGCCCGAACCCGCCACCGATGAAGCGGCCCTTTCGGAAGGCGAAGCCTACTCGCGTGGAGAAATCGAACTCATGCTGCATGCGACGAGCATCGAAGACGCTCACGGATCCCGAGATGGCGTTCGTGACGAGCGCCTTCTCTCCATCGGGTGTGAAGGCGATGCGAATCGGGCCGCGCTCCGCCCGCATCGTGGTGAGTACGGACAGGTCTACAGCGGAGAGGACGGTTACGGTACCGGCACCGCGGTTAGCTACCCACACTTGTGTTCCGTCCGGGCTCACTGCGAGGCCTTCCGCTCCGCGCGCGGTAACCGTAACGCCAACTCGTTCCTGCCGACTGAGGTCGAATCCGGTGACACTGCCGCTCTCCATGTTCGCCACGAAGGCGCGACGACCGTCAGGCGTGATCGCGACCATGTGCGAACGGCTCCCCTGCGTCGCCATCTCCATCTCGATCTCGCCGCTGGCAACATCCACGATCAACAGCGAATCGCTGCCTTCCGTCGTCACCAAGGCGCGCTTCCCATCAGGGTGCCAGACGAGTCCATGAGGACGCGTATGAGGCGCGAGATCGATCGTACGCGCTGCACGACCGTTCGCGACATCGACCACCGTCAACGTCCACCCCGGCTTGCGATCGCTACCGTAGTTACTGACCAGCGCCCAACGCCCGTCAGGACTGAGCGCGACCTCGTGCGGCTCATCGCCGGTCGACACGGTCGCCAGAAGCTCGCCGGATTCCGACTCCAACAGGGAGACGGAGTCATCCGCCTTGTTGACCACGACCAAGGTGCCCGCACCTACCGGACTCGAGAACGCTGCAAGCGCGACCACACTCGCGACCAGCGCCGACGAGAAGGGTCTGAAGTGGGCTAAGGGGATGGCCATCCTCCGGTCCTCCTACCGCTTGGGCTTTGCTGGGCTTCGGCTTTCGTGGAAAACAGCGGCAGAGCATTCAACACCTTGGCAAGGCGCACGTCAATGGATCACGCGAGCCAGCCAGGTGTCCGTGTGCAACACGATCGTAGAAACGCGCACCCAGCGGACGGCACCTACACACTTTGAGGACATGCCCGTTAGCCTCGAACGAGTCGGGCGTTGACAAGCGCCGTTCGAGCCGCGAATTTCGCCTCAATGGGTGCACTGCCCACGGCCCGTTCCGATGCGGTAGAGCTCGTACACACCCTCGCCTCCAGACTTCTGGGTGCAGAGCAGGTTCTGGGTGCAGAGCAGGCGCCGGGTGCAGAGCAGGCGCCGGGTGCACAGCGGGGCGCGCAGCCAGTTGCGCAGTCTGGCACGCAGCAGTCCGCGCTCGAGGAGCTACGCGAACTCGCGCACGCGCTTCGCACGGCGAGCTCCCCGACAGAGTGTCCGCTGCGTGCAACCACGATCGATGTGTGCATAGGCACTCGACAAGAGCGGCTCGAGCTCCTGCTGCTTCCCTCGATCTTCGCGCCCGAAGACTGGGCGTTCACGTTCCTCGAGGGCCTGTTCAAGATCCCCATCGAAGAGTACGCCGGACGAAGTTTGGTCGAGCTCGGAACTGGCTCAGGCTGGATTTGTATCGCTCTCGCAAAGTTCACTGAACTCGCGAGTATTCACGGCGTCGATCTGAATCCCCACGCCATCCCGCTCGCCGTCTGCAACGCATACCTGAATGATGTCACCTCGGTGGGCCAGCGGGTGCGCTTCAGTGAGAGCGACCTCCTCGAAGCGCTGCACCCCTCTCAGCGATTCGACTTCGTGATCGGCTGCATCCCACAGGTTCTGCGGACCGACGCGTCCCCGCCCTCTGTCGAGGATGAACGCAGTCT
Organism: Pseudomonadota bacterium; assembly: GCA_003247575.1. GTDB lineage: Bacteria > Myxococcota_A > UBA9160 > SZUA-336 > SZUA-336 > SZUA-336. Next base: position 114,634 of record QJZC01000033.1, on the reverse strand, counting down.
GTACGACCTGTCCAACTACTGCGCGATCCAGCACGTGTACGAGGACCACTTCGGCCTGGGTCTGATCGGTCGCTTGCTGGACGACGTGCCCGAACGTCTCTCCAGCACAGGGCGCGTACTCCTGAATCTAGCTGGGCGTCCCGGACGCACGATCATCGAGCGGATGTATTCGCGCCGCGGCTTCCAGACTCACGTCTCGTTCACGCGCAGGGTAAAGCAAGCAAGCGATACGGACATCGCACCGCTCGTCGAGCTCGAAGCCCGAACTGGACGTGAGTTCGAGTTCTACCTGGATGCGCACAGCGCCCAGCCGATCTCGGCGGCCACGGCCGCCGGCTGGCTGGCCGCAGGCAATGCGATCTGGCACGAGGTGTCCGTGTGGGATGCACGCCCCGCTCTGCGGCGTGAAACGCTACGACTGCGTAGCGGTCTGCGAGCACTCGGAGCCCAGCGTGTGCTGAAGGACATCGATCTCGGCGCCGTCTCTGCGGAGCAGCTGGAGTTCGTCATCGCGCTGTGCGAGCGACTCGAGCGCTCGCCCCGGCTACCATATGCAGAACTCGCGGGTGATCGTAGCTTCCGAGATGAGATCATTCGCTACCTGGACCGCTTCTTCGGTCTACGACTCGGCCTCGACGAGATCTTCGTCGCCCCGGAGCGCGAGCAGGCAATCTATTCGCTCGCCCTGGCGCTGTGCGATCGCGGCGAACGGGTCCTGGTGTCGAGGAACCTCAAGGAGACCTACGCCGCAGCGCTCGAGAAGTCTGGGGTGGCGGTGGTCGTTGGCAACACCACCCTTCACGAGCTGGGCCAGCTACTCGAGACCTTCGACGTGCGGGCTGCGCTGCTCGCGCTCGAACCGGAGGAGCGCTCCAACCTCGCCGAGCTACGTGCGATCCTGGATCTGGCGCGGCGGCGCGGCATCTGGATCATCATCGACGAGAGTCAAGCCCTCAACATCACCAGCGGTGTCGAAGCCCAGACCCTGTTCGAGTTCCTGTCGCGGGAACGCAGCTACTCGAACCTGATCGTCCTCTACGGGCTGATCAAGAACGCGGTTTTCCCAGATTTCGAGCTGACGGTGATGCTCCCGATTCCTCCCGCGCTCGCACGCGCCCTGGGACACGCAGCGGAGCTCACCTACTCGCGCATTGCCACCTTACCCCAGCTCTTCTACCAGCAACTCTTCGAGTCGCTGCTCTCGTTCCGCGTCTCCTTTTCGCAGCTGGGCGAGCCGCATGCCTTGGCGGCACCCGCGGTCGCATTGCCCTGCTCACACCGCATGCGCGAACTGGAGACGGCAGCGGCACTACGGCCGGCCTGCTTCGATCCCGATGATCCGGATCTCGTGCGCCTCGACTACGGAGAGAATGAGAGCGATGTACCCGCACTGCTCGTCGAAGGACTCGTAGCGGGCTGCATCCAGGGTCCGCGACAGGCTCCGGACCAATCCCTCGAGCGAGCGGTGGCCGCCTTTCTACTGGAAACGCGCGGCGTGCGCTATTCCCCGGAAGAGATCGTCCTCGGCAGCGGTGTATGGCCAATTCTACACGATATTGCGTATACACTGTCGCAGCGGCTCGAGCGAGCGGGTCGCTTTCTACTGCTCGCGCCGTGCTACGGAGTCCTGCCCCCGGCGCTGATCTCCGCGGGGGCACAGGTGCAGCTGGCTGCGCTCGAGAGCTGGCCCGAGATCGCCGCATCCCTGCGCCCCGACGCGATCGTGCTGTGCCAACCTCAGAACCCCCGCGGCACCTACCACTCACGCGAAGCCATGCTCGAGCTCGCGAGCTACGTGGTCGATCAGGGCTGTTGGCTGATCTCGGACGAGATCTTCGGCCTACTGAATCTGACGGACACCCAGGCCGAGACAGTTCCGAGCCCGATCGGCCTCGAACCGGCTGCGCCGGGCCTGATCGAGCGCAGCCTGATCCTCGGCGGTTTGTCCAAGGAGTTCGCCGCTGGGGGGCTCCGCATTGGCTGGTTGGCGACGCGCGAGCACGAGTGGGCCGCACACATCCGCGCTGCTTCCCTCGGCCGCGTCCACGAGGCGAGCGCATGCGCGGCAACACACCTGTACTCGGCCTTCGTGCGCAGTCCACAAGGAAGGCTGGCCCATCCCGACCGCTACCGCGAGATTCGCGCCTACCTGGGAGACCTACGCCGAAATCTCGCCCGCAAGCGCGCTGCTCTAGCGCGCGTCTTTCCGGACATCGAAGACACTTCGCAGGGCGCTAACGGAGGCCTGTTCGTTGCACCTGACGTCTCGGGCTGGCTCGGAGCGGACGTGGACGGACGCATTCTGGACCGCGACAACTTCGCTCAGCTGGTCTACGACGCAACACACGTCGTACTCAACGACGCTCGCTGGTGTGGGGACGAAGACAGGATTCGCGCCGTCTTCGCGATCCCAGATGAGGTTCTGGACCGAGCCGTGGCACGCCTCGAGCGCTTCCTGGCGACGTACGTCGAGAAGGACGCCGGAGCCTAGCCTTCCAATTTGCGCCCTCTGCGGGCGGGTCCGCCCAGTGTGCTGCTTCCGCGACCGATACCTGCTCGCCGCGGCTCGGCCTCGTACATGGCGGCGCGCAAGCGCGCGAGCGGCTCCTTCTCTCGGGACCGCTCCGCCGATTCCGCACACACCGCTCCAGGCTCGAGCGCCTGCGGCTCGCCGCCGCACAGCGGTGCTAGGTGCGGCGGCTCGACGGATGTCGCATCGAAGCACTCTGGTACGATCCCCTTCGGCATGAATCGGGCCGAGCGATAGGCGTGCATCCACGTCAGGTTCGTACAGCCGCGGTCGCGCAGGGCATGAATCGACTTCAAGGTGCGGAATCCGTCGAACCACTCGTGTGCCCTCCGCCAAGCTTGCGCGGGGCCTGCAGATGCGAGCGCCGAGGCCAATCCCTCTGCGAGCTTCAGGGCATCGAGCGTGTCGCGCAGGACGGCGGATCCGCTCTCGCCCAGCCGCTCCGCCGCGCGCGAACACGCGGTCTCGCGTAGCCGCGTCGCGGAGGGGGGACTCTGCCCGGGTTGCACGCACGCATCGACCGCCTCGATCCATGCGCCGAGCAGCTCGAAGACCTCGGGTGAGTAGACCTCATAGACACCTCCGTCGCGAAGCTGCGCCTGGATGCGCGCGGTCGCCGCCCCGGTTCCGAAAGGAACTCGTCCCGAAGTACGGCTACGAATCTCGAGCGGCGCCCCGAAGGGTCTCACGACCGTCCCCTGCTTTGCCAGCTTGTTCAATAGGTAGAAGTCTTCTCCAGCCTGCTTGCGGGGAAATCCGCGAACTCGGGCATACGCCTCTGGGTCCAGCACCAGGCTGCTCCCGACAGAGTGAAATGCGTAGGGAGAGCGCGCGAAGGCGAGGCCCAGCACGTAGTAGCGAAGCGACGTCTCGTACAGCGCGACGGCCCGGTCGAGTTCGGGGTGTCCCGACGCGCGGTGCCAGAACGGGAAGCAGAGCGCCGCCGACGGCTCCGAATCTCGGACGAAGTAGTCCTCGGGCAGCACGACGTCTGCGTCGCAGCAGTAGATCCGGGACTGCTCGATCGCTTCGAGGCTCCAGGCGCCCAGCCAGAGATCGCAGCCGAGCTTGCGCGCCAACCCCACACCCTGCTGTTCGGGCAGCCGACGCCCGGCCGAAGCCCGATCCACGCAGAGCACGTCGAGCGAACCGTGACCGACGAGAACACCTCCGCCGTCGCATAGGCTCCTCTGCTCGCGCCCCGCGGAGCAAAGCTCATCGAGAAGCGTGCGATTGCGCGCATGCGTCTCCTGCGAGTCGGAATCGCGCCCGTTCACCACCGCGATCACGAGGATCGGCCCGGGCGCGCGACGAGCGGCCTCGCGGTAGCCCGCAAGGAACTCGCTGGACTCGTCGTGCAGGGGAACCACGACCGCGGCGTAGTAGCGGGAGCGAAGCTCGGAGGCGAATGCAGCCTCCTGTTCTGCGTAGCTTGCGAGGTACTTTCGTATGGGTTTCGTCATCGAGGATGCCATGCACGCAGAGGATAGGCTCTCGACATCCAGCCGGGTCGTCCCGCAGAGAGCCTGCGGCAGCCCTGCGCGCACGGACTGGCCGAAGTCCGGATTCGGCGCGATGTTCCCCTGGCATGGGGAAGAGGTCGGCAGGGAGCTCAGCGACGCAGGACACAGCCGCTTGGCGACGTGGTGATGCGCCCATTCGGATCGGGGTCTCCGCCTGCCTGCTCGGCAATCCGGTTCGGTACGACGGCGGGCACAAGCGCAACGCGCTTCTCGTCGATCTGCTCGGTGCCTGGGTCGAGTGGGTACCCGTGTGCCCCGAGATCGAGTTCGGACTGGGCGTGCCGCGCCCAACTCTGCGCCTGGAACATGCTGACCAGCCGGGCGAGCGAGAGCCGAACTCCGGTACGAACACCGTGCGACTGGTCCAGCCGCAAGATCGTCTCGACCTGACGGCTCCGATGAGACGGTTCGCGCGCAAGCGAGCCATGGATCTCGAGGGCTGCAACCTCTCGGGGTACGTGCTGAAGAAGGACTCCCCGAGCTGTGGCCTGGAGCGCGTCAAGGTGTACGGAGCACGCGGCGCACCGAGGCGGGACGGGCGCGGACTCTTTGCGAGCGCGCTGATCGAGCGATTTCCCCTACTCCCGGTCGAAGAAGAGGGCAGGCTCTCGGATCTCGTCCTGCGCGAAAACTTCATCGAGCGTGTGTTCGCCTACCACCGGCTCGAGCAGCTCTTCGCTGGGCGCTGGACGATTGGCCAGCTCGTCGAGTTCCACACCGCGCACAAGCTGCAGGTGATGGCCCACTCGCCCGATCACTATCGCAAGCTGGGCCGATTGGTTGCGAGCGCGCGCGATCTCACACGACCCGAGATTCGCCGAGCGTATCGAGATGGATTCATGACCGCACTACAAAGGGTCGCGACTCGCCCCAGGCACGTGAATGTGATGGAACACATGGTAGGTTACCTGCGGCGAGGCCTGACGATCCAGGCACGGCAGGAGCTCCGCGATCTGGTCGGCGACTATCGTGCGGGACTTGTACCTCTGATCGTGCCCCTGACCATGCTCAAGCACCACATTCGCAGCCTCGAAGTGCAGTACCTCCAGAATCAGGTCTATCTCGAGCCACATCCGAAGGAGTTGATGCTACGTAATCATGCGTAGGGCGACCGGGACACTCGGTCGGGCGAAGCACCATCGGTCCCGTCCAGCCTCGAATGGCTCGACTCACTTCTGCGTCTATGCTGCGGTCAGGTCTCCGTCGCGCTGCCGGCGCGAGGCCGTTCCCGCGTGGTATCGTGATGCTCCCCTGAAAGGCCCCTGAAGGATCATGCAGCTCAGAGACTTGCGCACCTACCTGCAGCTTCGGCGCATCGCCCGAAATCCCTGGGACACACTGCGCTTCGAACGGAATGGAGTGGACGGTCACGTCCATGTCGTGCAGCTAGCTGGGGGTCCGTACCTCTATCTACGCCCCAATGGGCGCGACTTCGCCGCATTCGAGGAGATCTTCCTCAATGACCGCTACAGGCTGAGCAAACTGCCGAGCGGTGGATTCGGAGTCGTGGTCGACCTCGGTGGGCACGTGGGCCTGTTCGCGGCGCGGGCTTCGCGCCTCGCATCGCGCGTGATCACGTATGAGCCCTCTCCTCCGAACTTCGCGTGTCTGGCGCGCAACGTCGCCGCCTGCCTCAACGTAGACGCCATATGCGCGGCCATCGCCGGTATCCCCGGGACGGTGCGCCTCTACCACCCCAAATTCGCTGATGACTCACATCGGTACTCGTGCAAGCCAGACTCGTGTCTGGAGCTGTCCGATCGGTACGACGAGGTTCCAGCCATCACTCTGGACAACCTATTCGATCAGCATCAGATCGACCGCTGCAGCCTGCTCAAGCTATCGGTGGCCGGCGAGGAGTACGACATCCTCTACTCGACTCCCAAGCAGATCCTCAATCGGATCGACCGCATTCACGGCGAGTTCCACGAACAGCTCGGGAACATCCCAGGTGCGCGCATGCAGGCGCTGGCACGCTTTCTCGCCAGGCACGGCTTCGAAGTGGAAATCGAGCCACGCGCTCCAGGCCAGGACGCCGGCCTGTTCTTCGCCACACGGCCCTGAGGCCGCGGTCCCGTCCTCCCGCCCCGCCCCCGAAAGGCCGCGAAGTCCAAACACGCGCGGGGACCACCGGGTGTATGCTGCCGTCAGCGGAGCGAGCCTGCTGGCGGCTGGCCGAAGATCGAGAGGAGAATTCCTGTGGAACCAACCAACGTGGAAGCGTGTGCAAGCTGTTTCGGCAAGGGAACCCAGTTCCGAGACATGGGGCCCGAACCCTGCCCGGACTGTTACGGACTCGGTGAGCTGCCTTCTGCCTCGGTGCTGCGGGAGCGCCGGCTCAGGGAGCTGGAGCAGCGCTACGCGGACCGGACGGAGCAGAGCCGAGATCTACGCTGGCTCGTATCGGAAGTCCGGCGCTCGAACCACGCCCTGCTCCAGATCCTTGCCGCGAGCCTCGACGGCGACCCGGACGACGCCGTGGTCAAGAAGATCGGCTTTCTCGCCAATGACGTCCTCGGGCTGTACCGACCGAGAGCCATCGAAGACCAACCTTCCGGATCCGCCTGAGCGCGACTCGATCCCCGCGGACCGCGCACGCACCGGCGGGGCCTGGCGCCCTCCGGTGTCCGCGTTCGGTCGCCAGCGCCGTTCAGTCGCCCCCGGACGAGGCATGCCCGCGCGTGAGCACGTGGCCTGGCGGCTCGCGAATGTCCCAGATGATTCCGAGCGCAGCCAGACAACGCAGCACGTAGTAGGTCACGTCGATCTCCCACCAGAAAAATCCCTGCCTGGCACAGCTCATGTAGTGGTGGTGATTGTTGTGCCAGCCCTCACCCATCGTCAGAAGAGCGAGCAGCCAATTGTTGCGGCTGTCGTCGGTGGTCTCGTAGCGGCGCGATCCCCAGACGTGCGACAGCGAGTTGATCGAGTACGTGATGTGCCAGAGAGCGACCGTAGAAATCACGAAACCCCAGACCAACCCGCTCAAGCCGCCGACCGCCAGACAAAAGAGGGCCAGCAGGACCGGCGGAACCGCGTGGTATCGATCGAGCCAGGCGAGCTCCGGATAGCGAGCGAGATCGCGAATCAGGTTCAGCTGCGTCGGATACCAACGATCATCGAAGATCCAACCGAAGTGTGAGTACAGGAACCCATCTCTCGGAGAGTGCATGTCTCCAGGCTGATCCGAGTACTTGTGGTGGCGGCGATGTCCAGCGGCCCACCAGAGCGGACCCTTCTGGACCGCGGTCGTCCCGAGGAATCCGAGCAGGAACTGGAAGACCCGACTCGTCTTGTACGTTCGATGTGAGAAGTACCGGTGGTAGCCGCCCGTGATCCCGAACATCCGCAGCGCCAGGGTGCCCACGAACAGACACAGCGACGTGGTCGTTGCCTCGACGAACAGCCCCAGCAAACAGGCCACATGAATGCCCCAGTAGAGGATGTGCGGAACTTGCAGACGCTCGACCCACGATTTGTCCGCGGGCGATACAACTGGAAATAATGGCTCGGCAGGCGACGCCATGGCGCTCCTTCACGATTGGGGTGAGCCAGACAATACGCTGTCTGTCGGCAAAGCACGCGGCCTCCCGTGTCAAAGTTCTGCAAACCCTCGCTCAGGCATGCGATCCCACTGCCCTTCGCTTGCCGGTTCTCCCCAGCCACGACGCCACACCCGCATCCCTGTGGTCTGCGGCATTGAGCCTCACTCGCCGGGCACGCTCGAAATGACGCCCGTGGATGCCTCTAGAGATGGATCGAGGCTTGGCATGCCTAATGCAGCCTCACTGGAAGCGAACGCCGGGAACCGAGGCACTCGCGAGAGTGGGAGACAGGCATGGCGCATCCAGCAGCTCAGTTACGATGGCCCGCAGGCGAACGGAAGCACGAGAATCGCGACCGCGTAGAAGCCGCGGTCCAACACGAAGTTCGCCGACAACACAAGCGAATCCGCGGACTCCTGCGGGAGGTGCGCCGCCATATCACACTCAAGGACCCGTGCGCCCTGGCGCGACTACGCATGCAGCTTCGCGAGCTCGCTCGCTGGCTTCCGCAGCATTTCGAGCTCGAAGAGGCCGCGAGTTCGCTTCGCTGGCTCGTCTCGATCGCTCCTGATCTAGCGTATCGAGCTGCGCGGCTGCGTGGGCATCACGCAGCTCTCAGCCAGGAGGTGCAGTCGCTGGTCGACTTCGCGGATGCGATCGAGCACCAAGGTGAGATCGAGCAGCTGGCCGCCCGTCTCGTGCCTTTCGTACGAACGCTCGAGGCGCACGAGGTAGAGGAGCGCAGGCTTGCGAGCGACCTCCGCGCCCGTGAACGCGCAAAGGGCTAGCAGCGGGCCGACCGCGCATTGAGCAGATGACTCCCGTCTCCGGAGCGCCGCTGGCTCGGTTCGGACCCATTCGATGGGCGGCTAAAGCGACAGCGGGTGACAGCCGATGACATGGGCTGATGGGCGCGCCAACCTCAGCTGCCGAATGCGATTCGGCCGCACCCGACGTCGTTTCGTTCGATCGCGACCGTCTACTGATCGAAATGGGGGACCTGAGCCCACTGCGAAGCGTGGCTTTCGATGCCCTGCATCACTTTCCGCGCTTCACTACACACCTGCGCGAGGCAGCGACAGACGAGCGGCTCGAGTCGTTGGCCTGCTTTGCACGCCGCTTGGCCATGCTCTGCTCCAGTCTGCTGGCCTTCGATGCCGCGGAGGCTGCCGAGATGCTGCGCTTCGCCGCCGAAGCGGCAGACCTCGATCGAATCGCCTCTGCGCTGGATGCCGTCGAGAGAGAGCTCGAACGCTTGATGCGGGATCTCGCGGATACGTGCGACATCGTGCTCTGAGTGCGGGTCTGCGCTGCTATGATGCGCGGATCCGAGCAGGGTAGAGGTGTGCAGGTAACCATCGATCGCGAGCGAACCGCCCATGCGGAGTGCCTCGAGGGCTTCGGCCCGCTGGGGGTATGGACCACACTCGACGGCATGCGCGCACAGCGCGCAGCCGAGTTCGCGCGGCAGCTCGAGACCTGGGGCTACGGAGCACTCTGGCTGCCCGAGGCAGTCGGGCGCGATCCTTTGATTCTGATCGGGTTCCTCGCCGCACACACGAGTCAGCTGCATTTCGCTACCGGCATCGCGAATATCTACGCTCGCGATCCGATGACCATGCGCGCCGCGCTCGAAACGCTCGGCGAGGTGTGCGGGGGACGCTTCGCGCTCGGCCTCGGCGTCTCGCACGCTCACCTGGTGTCGAAGCTTCGGGGGCACGAGTACGGAAAGCCGGTTGCCACGATGCGCAAGTACCTCGAGACCCTGCGCGGGGCACTCTATCGAGCGCTGCCGCTGCGTGCACCCGTCCCGATCGTGCTGGCCGCACTACGTGAGAAGATGCTCGCACTGGCAGCCAGCGAAGCTCAGGGTGTCCATCCCTATCTGGTAACTCCCGAGCACACAGCACAGGCGCGCGAACGGATCGGTCCGGACGTGTGGCTCGCGCCGGAGCAGATGCTGCTGCTACAAACCGACCCGGGAAAAGCGCGCGAGATTGCGCGCACCCACCTCGCGGTCTACATCCGCCTTCCGAACTATCAGAACAATCTGCTCGAGCTCGGCTTCGGTGAGGAAGACTTCGCGAACGGCGGAAGCGATCGCCTCGTGGACGCGCTGGTGGCCTGGGGCGACGAGGACGCACTACTGGCGCGCATCCAGCAGCACTGGGACGCGGGTGCGAACCATGTATGTATCCAACCCTTCCGCAACGACGGCGGTCCGGGTCCCGACCAGGATCTGCTCGCGCGGCTGGCCCCGCGGCGGCAGAGCTAGCGAGCAGTTGGGCCGGGGCGCGGCCCGCACGACAGCGAGCGGAGGTCAGCCCGCCTTGCGCTGCGGCGGCGTCGAGGAGAGCTCGAGCTCTGGATACTTCTGCTCGGCATTGGACAGCTCCCAGCTGGAGCGAAACAACAGGGTCGGCCGTCCGTCTCGGTCCTCGACGACACTGACCCCGTGGCTATGCCGGAAGAGGGCCGGATCGAAGCTCCCGAGGGGCCAGCGGGCGAACTCGTACGGCAGCGGCGTCAGGTTCAGCTCGACCTTGTACTCCGAGCGCATTCGATGTCGGAGCACATCGAACTGGAGCTCGCCGACCGCCCCGAGAACGGCTCCGAGCCCACTGTTCGGCTCCTGAAAGCGCTGGACCAGCCCCTCTTGAGTGAGCTGATCCAAGCCCTTGGCCAGCGCCTTGCGGCTCGACACGGCGCCGAATTCGATGCGCGCGAAGCGCTCCGGTGAGAACGCCGGCAGCGGCTCGTACGCAAAGCCACCGTCCGCACTCAAGGTGTCCCCGATCCGAAAGATCCCGGGATCGAACAGCCCGACCACGTCGCCGGGCCACGCCTCGTCCACCTCTTCGCGCTCGCGCGCCTGGAACAGGGTCGAGCGCGCCAAGCGCACCCGCGAGCCAGTCTGGACATGAACCGCAGACTCTCCCCGGACGAAGCGCCCGGAGCAGACGCGCAGGAAGGCGACTCGATCGCGATGGCCCGGGTCCAGATTCGCCTGAATCTTGAAGACGAAGCCCGAGAACGGATGCTCTGCGGGCTCGATCAGCCCCTGATCGGAGTCGCGAGGAGTCGGCGCTGGGGCCAGCTCGAGGAAGTGCTCGAGGAATACGTCCACACCCTTCGACCGGAGGGCGCTACCGAAGAAAACCGGGGTCTGCTCCCCTCCCAGGATGAGATCGCGGTCCAGGCTCCCGCTCACGCCGTCCAACAGCTCGAGCTCCTCTGCCACTCGCTCGGCATGTTCGCCCATGGCCGCCGCGACAGCCGGTACGTCGAGCGCACCCGGGATCTGGCGAGGCCCGTCCGGGGTGAACTCGACGAAGCGCTGTCCGATCCGATCGAAGACGCCCCTCAGATCGGCCCCCATGCCGGCCGGCCACGTTGCTGGGACCGCCGTGATTCCGAGCACCTCCTCGATCTCGTCGAGCAACGAGATCGGATCGCGCCCCTCGCGGTCGAGCTTGTTGATGAAGGTGAAGATCGGAATACCGCGCATGCGGCACACCTCGAACAGCTTGCGCGTCTGAGCCTCGATTCCCTTCGCGGCATCGATCAGCATCACGGCGCTGTCGGCCGCCATGAGCGTTCGATAGGTATCCTCACTGAAGTCGCGGTGACCTGGGGTGTCCAGGATGCCGACCCGAATGCCGTCGAGCTCGAAGTACATGACCGAGCTGCTCACGGAGATTCCACGCTGGCGCTCGATCTCGAGCCAGTCGCTGGTCGCGTGGCGCTCCGCCTTGCGCGCGCGCACGGCTCCCGCTTCTCGAACCGCCGACCCCAGCAGCAGTAGCTGCTCGGTCAGGGTGGTCTTGCCCGCATCCGGATGCGAAATGATCGCGAACGTACGCCGGCGGGCTGCTTCACGGGCGACGAGTGGATCGACCGGCATTTGCGGAACCTCCTGTGCGCAGAGGCCTAGGCGGCGATCAGGCCTCGCAGGAAGGCACCGACCCCACTCACCCCATGCGTGTCGAGCACGCGCAACGTCTCGGAGCCAACGACGGCGATATCCGCCTTCCCGCGCAGAAACTCGACATCCGCGCGCTCTCGCACCCCGAAGCCAACCGCGAGCGGAAGCCGCGTCGCGCGTCGGCAGCGCGCGAGATACGCAGCCAGATCGTCACTGAATGTCGTGGCTGCCCCGGTGACCCCCTTGCGGGCGACGCAATATACAAACCCCTCCCCGATCTCGGCAATGCGGGCCATGCGCGCGTCCGTCGAGGTCGGCGAAAACAGGTAGATGGGCGCGAGTCCTCGCTGGCGCAGGATCTCCGGATATCCATCCGCTTCCTCGGGGGGTAGATCGGGGACGATCGCGCCGGCGATGCCAGCGGCCTGGAGCCGATCGGCCATCCGCTCGACACCGTAGCGATACACGATGTTGAAGTAGGTCATGATCAGGAAGGGAACGTCGAACCCCGCCGCCAGCTCGGCCGCCACATCGAGACAGGCTTCGACGCGAGCACCGGCCGCGAGCGCATCCTGGTTCGCGCGCAGGATCACCGGGCCGTCTGCCATCGGTTCCGAGAACGGGATCTGAAGCTCGATCAGATCCACACCGGCCGCAACCATTTCACCCACGGTCTTCCGGCACGTCTCGAAGTCGGGATACCCGAGCACGAGGTGCGTCATCAAGAGCAGGTCCTTGTCCACAAGCTTGGTTCGAAGGTGCTTTTCAAGCATCATATTGCGCCGCCTTTCGCCGAATGAAATCTCGCCACTTCGGATCATCGAAAGCATCGGCGATCGTGAAGATGTCCTTGTCGCCGCGCCCCGACTGGTTGATCAGGATGATCTCGTCGTTGCTCATCTGGCTCGCCTCACGAAACGCACCCGCGAATGCATGCGCAGATTCGAGCGCCGGGATCACACCCTCTTTCCGCACGGTCAGCGCGAGTGCCTCGACGACCTCGGCATCCGTCGCCGATTCGAAGCGCACACGGCCACTCTCCTTGAACGAGGACAAGATGGGCGAGACGCCGACGTAGTCGAGCCCGGCGGCGACGCTGTGCGTCTCGCGCATCTGTCCGTCCTCGTCCTGCAGAAAGAAGGTCTTGTAGCCCTGCGCAACTCCGAGGCTGGCGTCGGATGCTGCAAGACGCACGGCGTGTTCGCCCGTCTCGACACCGTGCCCTCCGGCTTCGACACCCACGAGCTCGACGTCGTCCTGCATGAAACCCTGGAAGATGCCCATCGCATTCGAGCCGCCGCCGACGCATGCGTAGACCCGGTCGGGCAGGCGCCCTGTCGACTTCAGCATCTGCTCGCGGGCCTCGACACCGATGATCGATTGGAAGTACGACACCAGGGCTGGAAACGGGTGGGGTCCGCAGGCCGTGCCGAACACGTAGTGAGTCGTATCCATGTTCGCGACCCAGTCGCGAAAGGCCTCGTTGATCGCATCCTTCAGGATGCGGGTGCCGGTATCCACGGGCACGACCGTGGCGCCGAGGCGCTCCATCCAGAAGACGTTCGGCCGCTGACGTTCGACATCGACCTCTCCCATATAGATGGTGCACTCGAGCCCGAACTTTGCGGCCATCGTGGCGGTTGCAACACCGTGTTGCCCAGCTCCGGTCTCGGCAATCACCCGAGACTTCCCCATGCGCCGCACCAGCAGGCCCTGGCCCATGACATTGTTCGCCTTGTGCGCGCCCGTATGATTCAGGTCTTCGCGCTTGATGTAGATGCGGGCACCACCCAGGTGCCGCGTCAGATTCTCCGCGTAGGTGATCGGCGTTGGACGGCAGGAGTACGTGCTCATGAGGTCTACGTATTCCTGCCAGAACGCGGGGTCCCGCTTCAGCTCGTCGAAGGCTCTGTCGAGCTCCTCGAATGTCGCGACCAGAACCTCCGGGATGAAGCGTCCCCCGAAGCGTCCGAAGTAACCTTGGCTGTCCACCTGACCAACCTCCAACTAGTATCCAACTTCGAAAATCGGATGCATCGCACCAGAAGCGCGGATCCGCACTACGTCCACTGCGGCCACATTCGTTGTGAGAAGGCGTAGCGATCCGTACGACAGAAGAGATGCGCGAGCACAGCATCTCCGACACCCCGAAAGCGCAAGCGTCGGATGACCCGCAGAGCAGGCGACGCGGTCTCGAGCTCCAACGCGTGGGCTCGAGCGGAATCGAGCGGAATCACCGAGAACGTCTGTTGCGCAGATTCGGGCCTCAAATGGAAATGATCTGCCACGATCCGCGACAGCGAATCGCCGCGCAGATCGAAGCGCTCGATGCCACGAAAGGGCTCCGGATCCAGATAGATCTCTTCCAGCAGCACTGGGCCCGTCTCGGCCCGATGCAACCGCGACACGGAGTAGGCATGCTCGCTGGTGAAGCTCGTTCCCGCGGCGGAGTGCACCGTTCGCATGGCGAGCGGCTCGAGGTACTCGGTGTGCACGTCGATTCCCTTCTCGAGAAAGGCAGCGCTGGTCCCTCCGAGCGAGAAGAGGTCGACCTCTTCGGGCAGCTCGCACACGAAGGTTCCGGCACCACGACGGCGCTCCAGCAGCCGCTGCCGGACGAGCAGATCAGTGGCCTGGCGCACCGTAGGGCGCCCTATGCCGAAGCGCGCGGCCAGCTCGTGTTCGGATGGAATTCTGGATCCCTGCGGATAGTCCCCGCTGCGGATGCCAGCACGCAGGGTGTCGGCGAGCTGTCGGTAGAGCGGCAGCGGAGATTCGGGGTTGAGCACGCGTCTACCATGCCAGAGCGAGCCAATTTGTCAAGACAACTTAACCAATTCGCCTAGCCCGGATATTTCGCCATTCCGGTGGAGAGGCTCTGGAATCGCGGCCGCCGGGCCTGGTCGCGGACTCCCAACGGCCCGGCGGCCGCGATTCCAGAGCCCCGGTCGTCCCGGGGTGGGCACGGAGAGGGGGCCCGCTGCGCTTCTCACCTGAGCCAAGTTCCCGGCCCCAAGTCCCGCAAAGGACACGTGCGTCCGGGCGCAGGCGTCCACCCGAGGAAACCCCGGATCCGCTCCCCGGGGGCCCACCCCGAACCATCGGGGGCTCTGGACTCGCGTCTGACGGGCCGTTTGAGTCCGCGAGGAGGACCGGCAGACGCGAGTCCAGAGCCTTCGCAGCCTCGCTCGCCAGCTCGCTCGGGATCGCCCGATCGCTAGCCTCCGAAAATCTCTGGATCGAGCGACACGCCTACGGGGCAATGATCGGAGCCCTGATCGTCTGCGAGGATGAAGGCGTCGGTCACGAACTTCATGGCCGCAGGCGATGCGAAGACGTAGTCGATGCGCCAGCCCACGTTCTTCTCGCGCGCTCCGCCCCACTGGCGCCACCAGGTGTAGTGCCCGCCCTCGGGCACGAAGGACCGAAACGTATCGATCCAGCCGGCAGCGACCCAACGATCGATCTCGGCGCGTTCCTCGGGTAGGAACCCACTGTTCTTCTCGTTGCTCTTCGGGCGCGCGAGATCGAGCTTCGTGTGAGCGGTATTGAAGTCTCCCATCACCAGCACCCGCAGGCCCCCACGCCGCAACCTCTCTACACGCTCGAAGACAGCACGATAGAAGTCGAGCTTGTAGCCGACGCGGCTGTTGTCGCGCTCCTTGCCGCTCCCCTTGGGAAAGTATGCATTGGCGATCACTAGACGACCGAAGCGGGCAATCTGAAGGCGTCCCTCGACATCGAAGCGAGGATCGCTCAGACAGGTCTCGATCGAGTCCGGCTTGCGCCGCGCGAAGAGCCCCACGCCGCTGTACCCGCGCCGTTCCGCCGGAGCGAACGCGGAGCACCAGCCGGGCGCGCTTCGCAACTCCTCGGGAACCTCGTCCGGCAGCGCGCGAACCTCCTGGATCCCGATGATCTCCGCGCCGCTGTTCTCGAGCCAGCTGCCAAAGCCCTTCTTCGCGCAGGCGCGGATGCCATTCACGTTCCATGACAGCACCCGCGCTCCCGACGCCGGGATCGCTCGTTGGCTACGCGATCTGCGCACTGCGCTCACTCGTGAATCTGCTCTGCCAGGTAGGCGGCCTTACCGATCTCTTCGATCTGATGCAGCTGAGCCTCGAGCCAGTCGATCCCTTCTTCTTCCTGCTTCAAGATCCGTTCGAGAAGCTCCCGCGTGCCGTTGTCAGCCTTCTCGCGCGCAGTGGCGATCGCCTGGTTCAGACGCTGGACGGCTTGGAGCTCGAGCTCCAAATCGAGTCGATGCTGTTCGACGGGATCCTCGCCGACCCTGACGGGCGACAGCCGCTGCATGTTGGGAGTACCGTCGAGGAACAAGATGCGCTCGATCACCTCGTCCGCATGCTTCATCTCCTCGATCGACTCGCTCCGCTTCTTGTGCGACAGGCGCGCATATCCCCAGTTCTCGCACATCTTGTGATGAATGAAGTACTGGTTGATCGCAGTCAGCTCGGCCGTGAGCACCTCGTTCAGAATCTCGATCAACTCCGCATCTCCGCGCATGTCGTCCCCCTCCTTGGTCGATCCGGTCACAACAGGTGAACCGGCGTGAATACCTTGTCCTCGATCCACTCCTGAAGATCTCGCAGTGCCTGCTGGGAGATCTCGTGGGCCATGTCATACTCGCGATAGGTCAATGGGAGCTCGAGCGCAAGCAAGCGGCGGCGCGACTCCCGCGCACGAGCCACCTCGATCAACGGGTCGCGCGTACCGTGCATGACCAGGACGGGCCGGTCGCTCGCTACGTCGGGCTTCGGGATCGATCGGGCCACCTTCTCCGGCAGCCACGAGGAGAGCGCGACCAAACCAGCGTAGCGCTCGGGGTGCTCCAGGAACAAACGATAGGCCACTACACCACCTTGGCTGAATCCCAGCAGCAGGACGCGATCGCGGCGAATGGGATATCGATCCAAGGCCGCCTCGACGAACTGCTCGAGCGCGGCAACCGCGCGCTCGAAGGCGTCCTCGTCCGGCGGCCCCCCGCCGGTCATGGGAAACCAGGCATGCCCCTGCATCCCGGGACCGATGGGAACGATCTCGGGCCCCTCGGGACAGAGCACCAAGGCCTCGCCCCCGTGCAGCAGGGGGGCGAGGCTCAATAGGTCGTGCGCATTCGAGCCGAGCCCGTGGATCGCGACGATCGTGCAAAGCGGTTGGTCGCCTGCGGGAACGTGGGCGGCGTAGAGCAGATTCATAGCGCGAGTATAGGCGCACCGGTGCCTACGTCATACGCTCACCCGTCCGGCAGCAGCTTGCAGAAGTCCAGGGCGGAGAGCAGCGCCTGAAGCGATGCACGCACGATGTCGGCATCCCGCCCCACCCCGTAGCGTGATCTTCCGGAAGCTTCACCGATCTGCACGAAGGCGATCGCTTCCGCGTCAGCGCCCGTGCTCAGCGTGTGTTCGGCGTAGTCGAGCACATCGAGGCTCAGGCCGAATTGCGCGGTGACTCCGCGCACGAACGCGGCGATCGGCCCTGGGCCCTCTGCCTCGATGCGTCGCTTGCGCGAGCCGAAGATGAGCTCGAATCGGAATCGTCCCGGTCCGGTTTGCGATACGTCTCCGAGCCGGACACGGGTCGGCTTCTGAAGGTAGGCTCGCTCGAACTCTCCGATGATCGCCTCCGGTGCGAGCTCGCTCCCCGACGCTTCAGCGCGCTCCTGGACGAGCCGACTGAACTCGACTGCAAGCCCGCGGGGAACCTGGATACCGAGCCCGCGCTCGACGACGTAGGCGATCCCTCCCTTGCCCGACTGGCTGTTGATCCGGATGATGCCTTCGTAGCTGCGTCCGAGGTCCTTGGGGTCGATGGGAAGATACGGCACCTCCCAGACATCGCTCTGCGCCTGCTCGAGAGCGGCGAAGCCCTTCCGGATTGCGTCCTGGTGCGAGCCCGAGAAGGCGGTGTAGACCAGGCGTCCTGCGTACGGGTGCCGCGGGTGGAGTTGGATCTGCGTCGCTTCCTCCGAGAGTCGCACTACGGCGTCGATGTCCCAGAAGGCGAGCTGCGGATCGACGCCCTGGCTGTACAGATTGAGGGCGAGCGTAACCAGATCGACATTGCCCGTTCGCTCGCCATTGCCGAACAGTGTGCCTTCGACGCGGTCAGCGCCCGCGAGCAGGGACAGCTCGGCAGCAGCTACGGCGCACCCTCGATCGTTGTGAGGGTGGACACTCACGACGACGCACTCGCGCAGGCCCCGTCGAGTGAGCTCCCGACAGAACCACTCGATGCGGTCCGCGTAGACGTTGGGCGTCGACATCTCTACCGTGGCAGCCAGATTCAGGATCGTTCGATCCGTCGGCGTCGGCCGCCACACTTCGAGCACCGCGAGGCAAATCTCCAGCGCAAAGTCGGGCTCTGTACCGGTGAAGCTCTCCGGAGAATACTCGAACACGAACTCGGTCTCGGGCTGGAGCGCGCGGCACTCCTGCATGTACTCCGCGGCATCCACGGCGAGGGCGATGATCTCCGCTCGGTCCATCTTGAAGACGACGCGGCGCTGAAGCTCCGAGGTGGGATTGTGCAGGTGTACGATCACGCGGCGCGCCCCGCGAACGGACTCGAAGGTCTCGTGAATCAGCTCGCGACGAGCTGGCGTGAGGACCTGGACGGTCACGTCGTCGGGAATGCGACCCTCCTCGATCAGGCGACGTAGGATTGCGCGCTCGGGCTCCGACGACGCAGGATAGGCAACCTCGATCTCCTCGAAGCCGAGGTCGACGAGGGCCGCGAAGAAGCGCAGCTTCTGCTCCGGGCTCATCGGCTGGACCAAAGCCTGGTTGCCATCACGAAGATCCACGCTGCACCAGCGCGGAGCGGTCGTCAGTACGCGCTCCGGCCAACGACGATCGGGCAACGCGATCCTTGGATAGGGCCTGTACTTGCTTGCGGGCATGCTTCTCATCGGACTCTCCTGGAATGAGCTGCCGATGGGAGCACAGTGCCTTAAACGCCAAACCCCCTCCGGCCAGCTCGGGCGGGAGGGGGTTCAGTGACTCGTGTGCGCGGCGCTAGTCGACCCCTCCCGCCCCAAGAAGGAGCAGGCTCAGGAGGAGCGAAAGCGAGCTATGCGCAACGATTCTGGACATCGCTCTCTAGATACTACAGGGTCGGCCGGGCTGTCAAACCTTGCACCCGTCCCCTGCAGAGGAACGCGGAGTCCGGAGACGCGTTACCCTCGTCCGATATCCAAGACTCTGGCGCCCGAGGTTCCGATGTCCGAGGTCAGACCCGACCACAGCCTACACGCAGAGCGCGGGATCCGCACGGCAGAGCCGCGCGACGCTCCCGGCCTGTGCGAGGTCTACAACCCCTATGTCTGCGACTCGATCATCACGTTCGAGGAGACTCCCATATCGGTCGACGAGATGCGCGCACGCGTGAGCCGCATCGGCTCGAGCCATCCATGGCTCGTCTACGAGGAAGCCGATCGTCTGGTGGGCTACGCCTATGCGAACGCGTGGCGCCCGCGGGCAGCCTATCGCTATGCGCTGGAGACGACCATCTACCTGCATCCGGGCTGTGTCCGTCGCGGCCACGGTAGCGCCCTCTATCGCGCGCTGATTCAACGCTCGCGCGAGGCCGGGTTCAAGACGCTGATCGGAGGCATCGCACTGCCCAACGCGGCGAGCGTCGCGCTTCACGAGAGTCTCGGATTTCGGAAGGTCGCCCACTTCGAGTGCGTCGGCTTCAAGTTCGACCGCTGGATCGACGTCGGTTACTGGCAGCTGGTGCTCTGAGTGATTCCACGGCGGTACCTCGTCGGCTTCACGGGGATCGTGGGCTACCTGATCGGCGTCCAGGGAGTCCTGATCCTCATGCGCTACCTCACCTTCGGATCAGTCTCGCCCTCTGCGAGCAACGCTCAGGCGGGCACAGCGCTCGCAGCCAACACCGCCCTGATCGGGCTGTTCGTGTCGCACCACCACCTGTTCGCGTGCACGCCGGTCAAGGCATGGATCGAGCGGCACTGGCCCGGCTCGCTCGAGCGGAGCTTGTACGTAGGCATCTCGGGCAGCCTGCTGTACCTGCTGTGCACGCGCTTCGAGCCGGTCTCGCTTCCCTTTCTCGGTGAGTCCGTATGGGAGCTCCGAGGCTCCGTGTGGGCTCATCCGATCTGGCTCGCGTACGGGCTCGGCTGGATCTGCGCGGCAAGTGCGGCCTTGGTGCTCAATCAGTTCGAGCTCTTCGGGCTCCTCGGCGCCCTGCAAGAGCTGAGGGGGAAACCAGTGCCCGAGGCCAAACTGGTGCAACACGGCCCCTACGGCTTGATCCGACACCCGATGTACGCGGGCTTCATCATCGCTTGCTGGGCGACACCGAGCATGGACGCGGCCCGGCTCCTGCTTGCGAGCGGCCTGACCCTGTACGCGATCGGCGGCTCCTACCATGAAGAGCGCAAGCTACTCAGCCAGTACGGTTCAGCCTATCGCAGCTATCGTTCGCGGGTCCCGCGCTGGATACCTGCGCTGCGTTCAGGAGTCTGATCGAACGCTCCCACAAGAGCTTCGGCGAGAACTCGCGCACTACCTGAACGCGCCTATCTCCGTCACCATACCGGATCCACCCACTCGGGTGGGCGCGTGCCGAGAGTTCCTCGAAGCGGAAGAGCTCCGGCCAGAGGACGACACCTACGGCTACCAGATCCCAGACCGGCACCGTCCCCTGTAGCTTGAGTCGTCGGGCACGCACGAACCAGCGCTCGGCGTGACGGCGCACGTAGTTGCCGAGTGATCCGCGAATCACGCCCAGATCCGCGAAGGATACTCGCATGCGACAGGCGCGATCGAGCGGCACGACTGTGATCGGAAGGCTCGACTCGAACACGCGAACGAGTGCCCCCGCATCCTTGGTGAAGTTGAACTCGAAGGGCCACACCGGAGGCCAGCGCCCGAAGCTCGATGGATTGCTCCCGAGGCAAATCAGCCTCGACACGGACGCCGAGAGCCCCGTAGACAAGTCGAGAGCCCGAGCCACGTTGGTCAGTGGGCCCAAAGCAAGCAAGGTGTCGGCCCTTGACTCGTGCGCCAAGAATTCTGCCGCGAGATTGCGCAGCTCACCCGGTTGCGGTGCTCCCGGCAAACACGGACGAGCGAACCCGCAGAGCTCTGCCAAGCGTTGATTGTTTCGATGGGCTCGCTCCGAAGAGGTATTGCCGAAAGTGCTCGCCAACGCTTCGACCGGCGCGCTGCTACAGAGGAGCACGGCAAGCGCCAGACCATCGTCTACATCACCGCGTGGAGAGCCGAGAGCATTGTCGGAGTCGACGAAGATCAATCTCCACCCTCGACGGGCTCCGGCTTCGCACCGAATTTGGCCACGTCTCCAGCCTTGAAGTCCACGTAGGCTGCCGTGCCGAGCTGGCGCTCGAGAGCGGCCTGGATCTCCTCGCCCGAGAGCGCGACAGCGCGATCGACGAGCTCGCGATAGTAGGTGAAGGGCCGATCGAGGCGCAGATTCTCGACAAGCTGGCGAGCAACGGTCGAGTCATCCGCGAGCTGGTTGCGGAACCGCTCCAGGTAACCATCGCGGAATCCGGCCAGCTCTTCCTCCGAGATCGGTTTCTCGACCCAGCGCGCGAACTCCGCCCGAATCACGTCTTGAGCCTCGCGCGCATTCTGCGGTGCACAGATGGCATAGGCCGCGAGCTGGGCGACCGGGTCCTCGGATGAGGCGCGTACGAAGGATCCAGCACCGTACGAGAGTCCACGATTCTGGCGCAGCTCGGTCAGCAGACGCGAGCTAGGACTCTGGCCGAAGACATAGTTCGCAAAGCGAATCGCCGGATAGTCTGGATCGGTGTCCTGCATGGAGAAACTCGTTCCACGCGCGACCACGGTCATCTCCTTGTCGGGCGTATCGAAGGTGCGATCGGCGGCAGTCACCTGCAGGTGCTCGCGCTCGATGCGCTCGTACGAGGCCTCGGATTTCCATGAAGCGAGCTTCGCGCGCAGCGAGCGCCGAACCGCCGCGGGATCGAAGTCACCGACAAGCGCAGCCTCGACGTGACCTGCACTCAGCAAACGAGCATAGAGATCGGCGATCTCACTTCGCGAGACCTTCTCGAGGCGCTCGACCTGCTCGTCGAAGGTGGGGCGGTAGTGAATACTTTCCTTCGGATAGGGCTCGAGTGCGCGGTAGAGCTCGTCGAACAGCACCCCCTGAGGATCACTCCTCACGCGCTCGATGCGGGCAATCCGCTGGTTGCGCAGGATGTCGAGCTGGTCCTCGGGAAGGCTCGGCTCGCGAAGAATCTCCACCAACAAGTCGAGCGTCGCATCGAGCTTGTCTCGCGGGACCTGCAAGCTGACCTGGAGTGCTCCCGCTTCTCCGGAGAGGTCGAGCTCCGCCTGCAGGCGGTCGAGCTCCGCTCGGATCTCGGAATAGTCTCGCTTCTTGGTACCGCGCTCCATCAGATCGGGCAGCAGATCTGCCGCGGTGGTGTGCTTCTCCAGCTGTGATTCGGATCCATAGTTGAAGCGCAGCTCCGCGCGAACCACGCGGCCGCGGGTAGACTTGGGGAGCATCGCGAGCTCGATTCCGTCGAGCTTCTCTCGCAAGGTCTGCTTCTCGATGTTCGCGGCGGTGGCCTCGAAGGCCTCGCCCACTGCGAGTCCCTCAGAACCCTCGTAGCCCGCGAGCAGCGGCTCTATATCGGGCGCTTCTGGAATCGCCGCGCGCGTCGGACTCTCGGTCGGCAGAAAGAGCCCGGCCGTACGATTGGCTGCGGTCAGATAGGCTGCAGCAACACGGGCGACGTCAGCCTTTTCCACCTTGGCGAGCGCATCGCGCTGCAGAAAAAGCAGCCGCCAGTCACCCTGGGCCTCAGCATCGCTCAGGGAGATGGCGATTCGACGGCTGTCGGATAGACCGAGGCGGTAATCCTTGAGCAGCTTGTTGCGCGCGCGCTCGACCTCCTCGTCCGAGATCTCCTCCGCCAGCTGCTCTACCTGCGAAATCATACGCTTCTGGATCAACGTGGGATCCTGCCCGGTGGCGACCTCGCTCTGAATGATGAACACACCCGGATCATGCCAGCTGTAGACCGAAGCATAGAGTCCGCTCGCGAGCTTCTTGGCGACGAGTGATCGATAGAGACGGCCGCTGGGTTCTCCGTCGAGTAGCTCGCCGAGCACGTCGAGTGCTGCCGCGTCAGGGTGGGATCCCGCCGGTACGTGATAGAGCAGCCCCGCGGAGGCAACGCTGCCCACCCGACTCAGGATCACCGAGCGAGGGCCGTCTTGAGGCGGCTCGACGGTGTAGGGATCCTCGAGGACGCGCTTCGGACGCGGAATGGCGCCGAAGGTACGCCGCACCGTCTCGAGCGCAAACTTCTCGTCGAAGCGTCCCGCGATCACGAGCATCGCGTTGTCCGGCTGATAGTACTTGCGATAGAAGCCGCGCAGACTCTCGACCGGAACACGCTCGATATCACTGCGATTGCCGATGGTCGAGCGGCCGTAGGGGTGCCAGAGATACGCGGCCGACAGCATGCGCTGACGCAACACTCCGAGGGGGTTGTTCTCTCCGGACTCGAACTCGTTCCGCACGACGGTCATCTCCGTCTCGAGATCCTCGGCCCGTATCGAGCTGTTGATCATGCGATCTGCCTCGAGCTCGAGGGCGAACTCCAGGTTCTCGTTCGACGCGGGCAAGGTCTCGTAGTAGTTCGTGCGATCGACCCAGGTCGTTCCATTGAAGCGGGCACCGCGATCCTCGAGAGCGTCCCACACGTCTGGCGTGGTCGGCGTTCCCTTGAACACCATGTGCTCGAGCAGATGCGCCATGCCGGCCTCACCGCGCCCCTCGTGCCGCGAACCCACCAGGTAGGTGATGTTCACGGTGACACTCGCCACCGAAGGATCTGGGAAGAGCAGCAGCTTGAGTCCATTCTCGAGCCGGTACTCGCGGATCCCCTCGACCTCGGCCCGCAGCTCGAGCGGCTCGGCGCGGCCGACGCCCGCCGCCAGGACCGACACCAAGCAGAGTATGGGGAGGAGACGCGAGACGCGCAGCCACTGGCGCCAGGTGCACGCGAGAGCAGATGAACCCTTGGCACGAGATCTAGGGAGCGAACGTTGGGGCATCGAGATTCTCCTGAGAGCAGACCATCGGACAGAGTTCGCCTTCCGGGCGGACCCGCGCGCTCGGGGCGCACCCGAGTCCATGGGAGGATCCCTGGGCGAGTCCATAGGGCGAGCCGCGCGCGAACTCTCGCCGCGGACGCGGATTCCGACAGCGCGCCTGGCGCGCGCCGTCGAACAGTTTACGACGCACCCCAGCGCCCGGCCATTCGGAATGCCCCACGATCCGCAGGGCCTTGACCCTCGCGCTTGCACGGCAGCTTCGGCAGAGATGCTGCTCGAGCGTGGCCGCCCAGCGTCTCCCTTGCCGTTCGGCTTCCAGTCGATGTCTGTCCCTGTGAGGGCAGATCAAGACTCCGGACGACACGCCGATAGATGAGGCCACGGCTCCGCCCAGCGGCGAACAGTAGAGCGCCAAGGCTCCAGTCCAGGGCTCGAAGCGGCCATCACGGTCCCGGGTCGCTCGCAGCGCTCGAGCCAGCGCGAGGGGAGCCGCAAGGGAGGGTACTCGGACGTGCATCACACATTCTTGCCCCGCAAACGAAGTCGCGTGGCCGGCTTCATGCGGGGGCTGATCGGCCTGGCCGGATTCCTGGCGGTCGGCGCGGCGATCTCATCCGTCGTCGTCGCCAACGCTCGCCCTGCGCTTCGGCTCAACGCCTGCTTTTCTCACGTCGGTGGCCTCGAAGCGGGCGACGAGGTCACCTTGAACGGCGTGCGTGTCGGAAGAGTGAGCGGGCTGGTCCTGGACCGCGACCAGCGGCCGTGTGCGAGTCTCGACTTCTCCGTCCCGCTCGAGCTCGATACCGATACCTCGGCGGCAATCTTCACCAAGAACGTCCTCGGACAGAAGTACATCGCCATCGATCCGGGCGGAGCCGACACTCTGCTGGAGTCCGGAGACGAGATCCACTTCACTCAGAGCGCGCTGCCCATCGAGCGCATCATGATCCGACTGCTAGAGCGGCAGATCGGCTCCAGTTTCGAGTAGCGCCCGCGCTGCCCTCAGTCGTCTTCCGGCTGCGCCAGATCTATCACCATGACCGCCTCGGCCGCGGCCCGATCCGGGCGAGCTCCCAGACCGACCAGACCTTCGAGCAGGATCTCCAGGAGCTCCAGCTGATCATGGATATACCAGAGTTCTTCGCGGAGCGTCCGGCGGCCCACCCAATCCAAGGTCCAAAGCGACTCCGCAGCGTAGTCCCCTAGAACTTCCTGAGCCGCATGCGCAGACGCTCGCGCTCCGCTCGGGGCCGGTGTGCGCGCTTCGGCGCGATCGAACTGGGCGCTCCATGGCCGCTCGGGCCAGGCCGAAGGCCGCGCACCCCCGCGAATCTGGAGGGCGTGGCCGAGCCAGGCGACGGCGGCTCCAAAGCGCGTATCCAGCGAGGCGCTGGCGAGTGCCTCACCTCGTTCGCGCAACTCCGCGGGAGTCCTCGCTGCACCCGTTCGGCGGCGTCCGAGCCGCTTTCTGACCACCTCTAGCACAGTTGGAGCCGACCCCAGGTCACGCAGAAGATCGGCCTCCTGCGCCGCATAGACTGAGAACTCGACCCACTTGCCCGGCTCGAGCTCGATCGAGTCCGCCACGCGCTGATCGGCCGACATACGGCCCGAGGGGAATGTCAGGGCCTGCTCCGCGAGCTCGGGCGAGATTTCCGGGCGCTCACCGAGCGTACGGCAGCTACAGCGCAGGCTCGTCGTCACGCGCCCGCCGAGCGGAGTAGCCGTCAAACCGAATGGAAATCGCGTGCAGACGCGTGGCTTCGCAGCCGCACCCAGACGCAGATGGAGTGCGCATCCCTCCGCTTCGAGGAACGGGCAAGAGCCCCCGTCTCCCGCTTGAAGCAGGTCATGGCCGGCGAAGCGTATCACCAGATCGGGATGCATCGCGCGAAACATCCGCCGCTCTTCGCGCCGCAGCGGACCTACCGCGTGCAGGTCGGTGCAACACAGGCCATCGCCGACGCAGACGAAGCGCGCCCCGGGACGCACGAGAAGCGGCCGAACGCGTGACAGGCTCTTCTGGACCGACATGGCGCCCCCTGAGCAGACCCGGGTGAAGCGGGCGCCAACATAGCCCACGTGACGCCCAGGGGCAGCAGGCAAGCGCAGCTCGCGCAACCTCTCACGCTCTACCGGTCGGTCGCACGCGCACACACTTGGCTGTCTCGGCATAAACCGCCGAACGAGCGCGGTCGATGTCCAGAGGGACGCGATGGCCTTCACACTCGACGGATATACGATCGTGGAGCGAATGTGCTCCACGCCGCACAGCGAGGTATTCGCAGCCACACGAAACCGCGACGGACTCGCCGTCGTGCTCAAGCACTACCAGAGCCTGGATCGCTCGGAGCGCGCCGCTCGGCGGGCGCGCAGTGAATATGCGTTGCTGCAGCGGATCGATGCGGACGGCGTGGTCCGCGGCCTCGCCCTGGAACCCTACGGCGAACGATTGGTTCTGGTCGTAGAGCGGTTTCCCGGTATCCCGATCTCCCGCTTCATCGAATCCGCGGTGTTCGACTCCGCCACCTTCCTGATCGTAGCCGAGCGGATCACGGCCAGCTTGGCCCAACTGCATAGCGCACGCGTCATCCACAAGGACATCAAACTCTCCAACATCCTGATCAACCCGGAAACCTTGGAGACCTGCATCATCGACCTGGGAATCGCAGCCGAGATCGGGGACGCGAGGCACGCCGAGCCAGGACGCCCGGCAGAAGGCACGCTCCAGTACATCGCGCCCGAACAGACTGGGAGGATTGGGCTCGGCATCGACTTCCGCACGGACTTGTACTCACTCGGCGCGACCTTCTACTGCATGCTCACGCGCGAACGCCTCTTCGATACGAACGACGCACTGGAACTGATCCACTCCCACATCGCAGCGATCCCGACCCCCCCGTGTGAGCGTGCGCCGGAGGTTCCGCCGGTGCTGAGCCGGATCGTGATGAAGCTTCTCGAGAAGGACCCGGAGGGCCGCTATCAGACCGCATGGGGACTGCACGCTGATCTGCGGGCACTGCGCGAGCTCTACGAGCAGGAACGGGAACTACCGAAGGACTTCGAGCTCGGCAGCCAGGACGGCTGCGATCGACCGCGCTTCGGTCACACTCTCTACGGACGGGAACGGGAGATCGAAGTCCTCCGCACCGCGCTCGGGGCAGTCGCGAACGGAAGCTCCGAGGTAATCGTGATCTCGGGCCCGGCGGGGATTGGCAAGTCGAGCCTTGCAGACGCGCTACGGCGTGAGATCGTCGACTTCGGAGGCTACGTCGCACAGGCTCAGTTCGATCTGGACCGAGGCCAACAGCCCTACGTCGGATTCGCCGCGGCCTTCGCCTCGCTCGTAGACCAGCTACTTGCCGAAAGCGGAGAACGCCTAGAAATCTGGCGCGACAAGCTGCGTCGGGGCGTCGGACGCATCGGACGCGCACTGATCGATCTCGCCCCGAGCATCGACTACTTGGTCGAAGACTTTCCAGAGATTCCGCGCCTCGCGCCGAAGGAGGCGCAGGATCGTCTTGCGCTCGCCGTGCGCCGATTCATTGGCGTGTTCGTCGAGCCCGGCCGTCCGCTCGTGATGTTCTTCGACGACTTGCAGTGGGCCGACCCCGGAAGCCGTTTTCTCCTGGAGGGTCTCGTGGCGCCGCACGAGACGCCCGGGCTGTTGATCGTCGGCACACAGAGGACACCGATCGACGACGATGCGGGCGCCGCCGGAAGCTGGATCGAGCGCTGGAAGAGCGTGAGTCGATCGACGCGGACACTCTCCTTGGAACCTCTCTCGATCGAAGATACGACGCACATGCTCGCGGACATCTTGCAGCGCGAACCCGCAGAGACCGAGTGGCTCGCCGACTGCATCGGACTCAAGACACAGCACAACCCGCTACTGATCCGGCGTTTGCTCGAGCATCTCTGGGAACGTGGGTTGATTCGCTGGGTGCATCGAACAGGTTGGACGTGGGACCGCCGCGAGCTGGCAGAGATCGAAATCACCGAAGACGCAGCCGAGCTTCTCGCGATGAAGATCGACTCACTCGAGGGCGGTCCGGCTCGCATTCTACGCATCGCGGGAGTCCTGGGCCGGGTCTTCGACACCGAGCTCCTGGTCGGCCTGCTCGGCATCCATCGAGTCTATCTACTGCAGATGCTCATGGTACTCACGGACGCGGGCTTGGTAGCTCCGTGTAGCGAAGGCTTTCGATTCGTTCATGAACGCGTGCGCGAGGCGGCGTCCAAGGGAATTCCGCGGGCAGAGCAGGAACAGCTCCACTATCGGGCAGCTTGCGTCATTCTGGAGCAGAGCAGTGAGGCAGAGCTCGACCGACGCTTGTTCGAGGTAGTCGAACATCTCAATCGCGCCGTCAACGTGTTGCCTTCGGAGCAAGCGATGCGCAGTGTCCGCCTGAATCTGAGAGCGGGCAAGCTCGCCCTGCGCTCGGGTGCGTCGGCGACGGCAATGCAGTATCTGGCGATCGCGCGCGAGCTGGCCCCGGAGTCTGCCTGGAGCACGGATCGAGCTCTGTTGATCGAGCTGCTCCACGCCAGCGCCGAGGCAACCTATCAGACCGGGAGCTTCGAGTTCGCGCTTCAGTTGCTCGAGCGGATCGAGCCGCACTGCCGCGGGGTTCTCGACACCGCGCGCGTCGATGCAAAGCGGATCGACATCTACTCCCTCTCGCGCCCGAACGATGAGACGGTCACGCTCGCCCTCGAGTGCTTGCAGCGCGCAGGCATGCGGCTTCCGAAGCATCCGACGCGACTTCGGGTCTGGATCGACCGCTTGAAGACGGACTGGTACATCCGAGGCTCCCGAATGACTGAGCGATTCGCACCCGCGCGCGACCGCAACGAAGGCTTGGTTGCCCTGGCATTGCTCTTGAATGCCGGCGCTTCGCCCTTGGCCTACAAGTCGAGCCGACTGACCTTCGTCGCGCTCGCATTCATGCTCCGATCCAGCTCGCGCAAGGGGTGGGTCTCGCCTCCGCACAACCTGCTCGCGGGCTATTCACTCGCGCGCGCAGCGACGCGCCGCTCGCCGAGCGGAATCGAGCGGTACCGGCGCGCGGCGCTCGAGTGGCTGGAGCGAGCGCCGGATCCGCTCCAGGACGTACGAACCCGGCACATGGTCCGCGCGTGGATCGATCCCTGGCTGGGCCCGCGGCGCACGGTGATCGAGCCGCTGGCAATGGTTGCAGAGGAGCTCTTCGAAGCAGGAGAGCTGGTTCGCGCGTCGAACTGCCTGAACATCCGCGCATGCTATCTCGCGCTCCTGGGTGAGCCGCTGCCGCTCGTGCGGCGCGAATTCGAGAAGCTGTCGAGCATCGCCAATCGGAACTTTGCGAACGCTTACGCGGGTCAACTCGGCTCGCTCGAGGCGTTGCGCACGGGCCACCAGCTCGACATCCCGGGAGCACTGCGCACGCTCGAGGAGTGCCTACAGCAGCTTCCGAGCATCTTCGTGGCAGAAGGCGTGCGCTGGGTCGGCACGCTCTGCTTTCTGGGGCTGTGGCGCCGCGCGCTCCAACTCGCAAGGTCGATCGAGCCCTACGTCCTCGACGTGATCGCCATGTGCACGCACACAGTGGACTTCGAGTTCTATCGTGCCATGTCGGCTGCCGCGCTGTCTCGAACCGGCAGCACACGCTGCTTCGATCCGCACTACAGACAGCTGGCGCGAAGCCGCCGCTGGCTGGATCACTGGGCGAGGTTCAACCCCGACTTCGTTCACATGGTGCTCGGCGTCGATGCCGAGCGCCTGAGAATCGGCGGTCGACGACAGCGGGCTGCATCCATGTATGAGCGCGCGATCGAGCGGGCGGAACGTCAAGGTTACATCCATCATGCGGCGCTGTTCCGCGAGCGTCGCTCCGAGATCCTCCGCGCGCTACAGAGAAGTGTGCACGCCGAACGCGATCTGCGGACCGCGGCCTCACTCTACGCCGAGTGGGGAGCGGACGCGAAGGTCAATCTGCTACGCCAGTCGCTGCGTTGACGAGACTGCTCACGCAGTCGCGACGCGCATCCTCACGCGTCGCGATCTGCGCCGAGCGGTGCACACAGCTGAACTGCATCGAGCAGCCGGCGCGCGACGTCGGCATCCGCGACGGCGCGCTCGCGCAGAGCGCGCAAGGAGCCCACCAGTGCTCTCGCATCCTTGGGACGCTCTGCTTCCACGCGGGAGAAGCCGAGGTCGCACAGATTCCCGAACCGCCACGCGGCATCGATCACGTCCGCACAGCGTCGAAAGTATGCTTCCGAGAGATTCCTCCCCGTGAGCTCCGATCCCTCGAGCGTCTCTTCGAGCGCCCTCGCCTCGAGGGCAGCCAGAGTCAATCCCTGGGCATGCACCGGATTCG
The DNA here is from genome assembly GCA_003247575.1 of Pseudomonadota bacterium. Lineage (GTDB taxonomy): Bacteria > Myxococcota_A > UBA9160 > SZUA-336 > SZUA-336 > SZUA-336. The sequence continues at coordinate 84,639 of QJZC01000033.1, read as the reverse complement.
GCGCGCAGAGTGCGTCCCCGACTGGGAGCAGTCCGCCCGGGTAGCGAGCCAAATGCTCGAAGCGACGCCGAATGCTGACGGGACAGAGCTGGATCCTCGGACTTCCTAGTGGCCGCGCTTCTCGCAGGAACCGGAGCAGCTCCGGTCGCGCCAGCGATTCGGCAAAGGAGACGAACTCTGATGGCTTGCCGCTGGCCGACGAGCCACCGTACTCGAACAGGGTCACCTGCCAGCGTCGCCTCTCGATCATCGAGGCGATCGCGGCTCTGGGTACGTCTGGAGGGGAAGGAGGAATCAGCGCGACCTTCCAATCGGGCGTAGCACTCTCCGGCAGACTGAACTCGCGCGTGACGGCCACCGCACAGGTTCGCACCGTCTCCAGTTCGGGCTCGGCGAAGCCTGCCGGGGCAAGCCACGAGTTGGAGAGGCAACCCATGCCCGACGCGTCGATAACCAGGTCGGCGTCGAGCTCCGTCACGGTTCCGCGGCTCAGCCGCAGACGCGCTCCTGCGATGCGGCCGCGATGCCACAGCGGACTGACCACCTGCGCCTCGTTTCGAAACTGGATTCGGGACTCGCGCGTGAGCAAGCTGCGAACCGCTTGGTCGAGCAGAGGTCGCGAGACCCCGTGGGCCCGCGACTCACTCGCCACACCGGTCAGGCTTCCAGCGCCCATCGCGTAGACGAACTCACAGCCGAAATCGACCGAGACCGCCCCACGTCGGGAGAGCTCCTGCGCCATGTCCGGGAACCATCGCTGTAGCAGCTCGTGTCCTGCTTGGAGCAGAACGTGCGCGTGCGCCGCCTGCGGGAGTCCGGCCCGCGTGCGCGTCGATGCTTCGACCAGATCGCGCTCCACGATCGTCACCCGATCGAAGAAGCGCGCGAGAATTCGTGCGGCGAGGAGCCCCGCCATACCGCCACCGATGACCAAGGCGTGGCGGCCGCGCTTCTGCGGTGAACGAGGCGGGCTCGGTTCGAGAGGCGGAGGAGGGGGCATTTCCACCCTATCGTCTGAGACCGGTCAGAAGCTGAAGCCTCGGTCAGTCCGGAGCTCTGGAAGACTCTCGCCGAACGCGTGAGCGGCTGCGTCTCGCGCCACCCCAACGCGACGATCCTGCACACGAGCTACACTTCGCCCGCGCACCACCCCGCATGTGCTTCTGGTGTGGACTTCTGGATGGTCGAGGGGACGCCTCTGCTCAAGTGGGTCACGAACAGCCGTGTCGTCAGCTGCTGTTGCATCGCTCTCGGCTGGGCGTGGCTCGGACTCGGCGGTGACGCCGGTGTGGCGGGATTCGCTTGTGCGCTGCTGCCCGGGAGCTTCCTGCTGGCAGGGGGCCTGTCGCAGCTCTTCTGGACGCGGGATCCCCGCAGCCTGCAGTACGCGGCCGCAGCGGCCTTCGCGGGTGGGCTGAGTCTTCCGTTTGCTCTCTGGACGCTCGGCATCAGCGCCGGGCTGGTCCTGTTCACGGGCTCGCTGGGCCTCTTTCTGCTGCTCGGAGCTCGCAGTCTCGCGCGCGTGCAGCCGACCTTGGGGGTTCCCTCGCTGGAGCGCTCCCTGGCAACGGCCGCGCGGCTGGCGAGCGACGAAGCGCTGCTCGGCTGGCTCAAGATTCGCGCGCGCTACCCTGCAGACGCGCCAGCGATTGCGCACATCGGGCAGAAGCTCGAGCGCGCACTGCGATTTGCGCGGGAACGTGGCTTCGCGGCACATCCCGAGAAGTATCTCCGAGCCCCGTCCGCGCCGGATCGATTCGACCTGCGGATGCGGCGACTGGCGGGCCGGGAGTACGGGCATCTGCGCTTCGAGAGCGGCTTCGAGCCCTACGCCGGGGAGCCGGAAGCCGAGCTCTGGCAGGCCATGGAGCAGAACCGGACCGTGCACGCGTGGATCCTGCGGCACCCCGGCGAGCAGCGGCCGTGGCTGGTGGGCATACACGGGTTTCGCTTGGGCGTGCCGATTCGAGACTTCGTGCTCTTCCCGCCGAGCTTCTACCACGAGGCGCTGGGCTTGAACGTCGCGCTCTACGTGCTTCCGCTCCACGGTCCTCGCAAGGTCGGATACCTGAGCGGCGATGGCTTCCTCGACGGTGATCCGGTGCATACGCTCTACGCGAAGGCTCAGGCGAACTGGGATCTGAGGCGGCTGCTCGGATGGTTGCGTGGGCAAGGGGCAGGGTGGATCGGAACCATGGGAGTATCGCTCGGGGCGTACTCCGCAGCGCTACTCGCCGAAACCGACGACGCGCTGCGGCTGGCCGTACTCGGAACCCCACCCAGCGATCTCGCTCGCATCTACGTTGCTCACGGCCCTTCCGATCTACTCTATCGGCTCGCCGAGGTCGGCGTGGACGAGCCGCGAATTCGCGAGTTGCTGAGACCCATCTCCCCGCTCGAGTTTCCCGCTCAGGTTCCGCGCGAAGGCAGGCTGATCTATGCGGGGGCCGGGGATCGCGTCGTCACCCCCGATCATGCGCGGGACCTGTCAGCCCACTGGGAGATTCCGAACGTGTGCTGGTATCAGGGCGGCCACCTGGCTCTGGCAAGCGAAGTACACGTGCACATCCAGAGGACGTTGAGGGAGCTCGATCCGAGCAGGGGCTAGCGGCCAGTCCGCGCCTCGCCTTCGTGCGAGCGGACGCACAGGACTAGCCGGATGTGACCGCTTGCACTAGGGTGCGCAAATGACAAAGGGTCCCGGAAGTAGGGCGTTCTACCGACGCGTGATCGCAGGGCTTGCAGCTTGCGTGATCGCGCCGGCCATCAGCGTCGCCGACGAACTCTCTCCTGAACCAGAGTCCGATTTGGCGCCCGTCGGTGCCCCGCGCTTCGACCCGAACGAGCTGCGAAAGAATCTACCGGCCCTACCGAACTTTTCCGAGGCGGGACCCGGCGATGCGAGCTGCGACTCGATTACGCAGATCGAAGTCTTCAAGTACGATCGACGGCTGCGCGCGATCTGCTCCGCAGGCCAGGTATTGGAGTTTCGAATCGCGCTGGGGCGACGTCCCTTCGGCGACAAGCAGCGCAAGGGCGATCTGCGCACGCCAGAGGGATACTACCGAGTGGCAGAGCCAGCGCGCGCCAGTGAGTATCACGTATTCATTGCACTCGACTATCCCTCCGTGGTCGATGCGGACCAAGGACTCGATCGCGGGGACATCGATGCGCAGACCTATCTCGAGATCGTCCGCGCCGTTCTGCAAGGGAGGCTCCCGCCACAAGACACTCCGCTCGGTGGTGCGATCGGAATCCATGGAGAAGGCGAGGGCAGGCAGGGTCGCAGCCGAGGCAGCGATTGGACGCTCGGATGTATCGCTCTCGACGATCGCAATGCCCGCTTCATTGGCGACCGTGTCCACGTAGGCACGCCTGTCGTCATCCGTCCCTGAGCGTCACTGGCGGTAGTCTACCTTCAACGCGATTCATCAATCGGCTGAGAGCCATACGCGTAGACTAAGTCGCACTCAGTTGGTTCGACCGGCTGCAAGCACGCGAGCGAACATCTACACCAAACCGCGTCTTCCATTGCCGGCCGCGCCCCTCGGCCGGGGCGCTCGAAGGTGTGGAGAGTCACGCGCATAGCGCGGAGATTTGGATTTCGTATAGTCGGGCTCTGGGCAGACGCAGAGGGGAGTTCCGCCTAGCGCGCATCGGGGCCACGATCCGTTCGACGCCTTTCCACGAAGGCCCTCCAAACTCCCCCGCCCGGCAACCCGTGGCCTACACGACGAGGCGCGTTCATCGATCCCTCGGGGAAACCGTACGGATGACCGAATCGACCGGCGAGCTTCGCATCAAGCTCTTCATGGATGGCGCGGATCTCGACAAGATGCGAGCCGCATACCACGAGAGACTCGTTCAAGGATTCACCACGAATCCAACCTTGATGCGAAAGAGTGGAATCACTGACTACGAAGCCTTCGCGCGAGCCGCCATCGCCGAGATCCCAGACTGCTGGATCTCGTTCGAGGTCTTCTCCGATGAGCTCCACGAGATGGAGCAGGAGGCGCGTGCCATCGCGAGCTGGGGCGGGCAGACGTACGTAAAGATCCCGGTGACGAACACGCGCGGTGAGTCCACCTTGCCGCTGATCCAACGTCTCTCCGCGGAGGGACTCCCGATCAATGTCACTGCGATCCTGACTCCTGAGCAGATCCGCGCGACGGCGGCCGTGCTCACGCCCAACGTGCCCAGCATCGTGTCGGTGTTCGCCGGACGCATCGCGGACACTGGAATCGATCCGGTCCCGATCATGAGCGAGGCCGCTGAGATCGTTCACCAGAAGCCGGGTTCCGAGCTGTTGTGGGCAAGCCCCCGCGAGCTACTCAACGTATTCCAGGCCGACCTCTGTGGCTGTGACATCCTGACCGCTACGCCCGATATGCTGAAGAAGCTCGAGCTGGTCGGGAAGGACCTGGCGGAGTACTCGCTCGAAACGGTCCAGATGTTCTACAAGGACGCGCAGGCAGCGGGATACAAGATTCTCTGACCGTCCGCGGCGCTCGTGACCTGCGAGCGCCGCCTATCGGCCACCTCGCGCGCCTCGTGCGGAGACGCATCGCCCAAGGGCGCGAAAGTGGCTCAGCGGAAGCTTGGCGGCAGACGAGGCGCATCTCCCAGGAATAGCCCATCAAAAACGCGCGCACTCGAGGGGAAGCGTAGAGCGGTTCGTGGGAGAGATGGTAGGCTCTCTTTCGTGAGCGAGACATCTCTACGCCGCCGGCGCAACGGGTCCCAAGTTCTCTCGGTCTTCCTGACTCTCGCGGCTCTAGCCCTAGGCTTTGCCGGCGTGAGCTATTGGTACCTGAGGGGATCCCAGTCGCTCGCCTGGCGCCAGGATGCTTTGAACGCGGAGTCTGAGGAATTTCCCCCAGCTGTGGGCACCGGCTCGACTCCGGGGTCGATCACGAAGACGTTCGCTACTTCGAATCCATCCTCGACCGATGTGTCCTTCGAGCAGCCTCAGCTTTCCGAGGTAGCGCCCGAGCCCGAGCTGCCGAGCCTGGATGCGAGCGACCTCGCTTGGCGCGCTGCCGTCGGCTCCGACGCGATCCATCCTCTCGTAGGACGCTTCATGGCGCGCAAGGATCTGATTCGCACCCTCGTGGTCGCGACCTTACAGATCGCCGAGGGAATCACTCCGGCGAAGCGCTTCGACTATCTAGCCCCGTCGCGTGCCTTCGAGATCGAGGGCACCATGCTCGACGCACGTATCGATCCGAAGAGCTACGCTCGCTACGACCTTCTGGTCGACGCCTTTCTCGCGCTCGACATGGACCAGCTGCTGGGCAGCTATGCGCGCTTCGAGTCACTGTTCGACGCAGCCTATGCGGAGCTCGGATATCCCGATGAGGACTTCGACGAGCAGATCGAACTCGCCATCGATGTGCTCCTTCGGGTGCCGGTGCTCGAGACGGCACCGGCACTGATTCCTCGCGCGACGACGTACGCGTTCGAGGATCCGGCGCTCGAGGAGCTGCTGCCCTCGCAGCGTCAGCTACTTCGAATGGGCCCACGAAACGTCGCGCGTGTGCAGCAGCGCCTGCGAGAGCTGCTGGTGCTCCTACAGGAGCGCTGACCGGGCGCGCGATCCGCCTGCGTCTGCCCCCTTCCCTCCTGCACCGGTGGAGCCCAGAGGGGCGGCCGGGTACCCTCGTGGGAAATCCCGCACGAGGAGTCGCACGATGGTCCAGTTTCGACTGAACGGACGCGAGGTGTCCGTCGATGCGCCCGGAGACAAGCCGCTGCTCTGGGTTCTGCGCGAGAACCTGCGCATGCAGGGAACCAAGTTCGGCTGCGGGCGAAGTCTCTGCGGTGCCTGCACGGTACACGTGGACGGTAGGGCCGTGCGCTCGTGCGTACTTCCGATTGCGTCGATCGAGGGACGCGACGTCAAGACGATCGAGGGCCTGCGGAACGAGGACGGGACTTTGCACCCACTCCAGCGCGCGTTCGTCGAGGAGCAGGTGCCACAGTGCGGGTACTGCCAGTCGGGACAGCTGATGTCCGCCGCCGCCCTGCTGGCCGAGAATCCGACTCCGAGCGATCGTCAGGTCATCGAGTTCATGCAGGGAAACCTCTGCCGCTGCGGAACCTACCTGCGGATTCGCCGTGCGATCTCTCGCGCTGCCGCGGAGATGGCGGGAACCGGATCGTGAAGGCCGCACCCGGTCCGCGAGATCCGAGCCGACGTCGATTCCTGCTGGGCACGGCCGGCGCCGGCGGGGCGCTGATGATCAGCACGCAGCTCGGCGGATGCGCCGGCTTGGGGTCCGACCCTCCCGAAAGCGGCGAGTGGGAGGCGGATGCGTGCCTGCGCATCTCCAGTCAGGGCATCAAGGTCAGGATTCCCCACGCCGAGATGGGCCAGGGCATCGCGACCGGGCTCACGATGTTGGTCGCGGAGGAGCTCGACGTAGACCTGGAGCAGATCGAGGTCGAGCTCGCACCCGCAGAACGCGCTTTCGACCATCCCGAATGGGGCGTACAGCTGACGGGCGGGAGCTCGTCGATGCGCTCGAGATTTCTTCCGCTGCGCTACGCGGGCGCAGGCGCGCGCGAGCTCCTGCGCCGGGCCGGCGCCGAGCGCTTCGGAGTCGACCCAAGCGAATGCCGTGTAGAGCGCGGGTATGTCTGCTGGGATGCAGGCAAACGCCGCGCATCCTACCTCGAGCTGGCCGAGGAGGCATCCAGGCTCCCACTGCCCGACCCAGCAGAGCTAGAGCTCAGGCCTGCGGGGGAATTTCGCCTGCTCGGCAAGTCCGTTCGCCGCATAGACATTCCCGCCAAGGTCGACGGCAGCGCGAGGTTCGGCATCGACTCGGCACCCGAGGATGCCGCGGTCGCATGCATCGCGCGCCCGCCGCGCTTCGGCGCAGAGGTCCGAAGCTTCGATGCCAGCCGCGCCGAGCGCGTGCCTGGCGTCAAGCGTGTGGTTGCGATCTCGAATGGGGTGGCAGTCGTGGCCGACAGCTACTGGACGGCTCTGCGCGCGCGGGCGGAGCTCGACATCGAGTGGGAGAGCGGCCCGAACGCCGGGAAGGGGAGTGCAGAGATCCAGGCTCGCTACGCCGACCTGATCGCGACGCCCGCAGACGAGGTGCGCAGCGAAGGCGACACCTACACCGCACTGGACCAGTCATCCGGCGTGCTCGAGGCGACGTACTCTCTCCCCTACCTGGCTCACGCCCCGATGGAACCCATGAATGCGAGCGCGCACGTTACACCAGAACGCTGTCGCGTGTGGGCGCCGACGCAGTCTCCAGGCGCTGCCCGAGACGTAGCCGTAGCCATCACCGGCCTCGACTACGAGCAGGTCAGCGTATATCCAACCTATATGGGGGGAGGATTCGGGCGCCGGAGCGAGATCGACTTCGTCATCGAGGCGGTCGAAGTGTCGCGAGCAGTCGAGGCTCCGGTGCAGGTGATCTGGTCACGAGAGGATGACCTCCAGCACGGCTTCTATCGCCCGGCGACGCGTCACTTCCTGCGCGCGGGACTCGACGAGTCAGGCGTACCACGAGCCTGGCTCCACCGTATCGCAGGTCCGTCGGTCATGGAGAGGGTGATGCCGATGCTGGTGAGCGCCCTGCTGCCGAATCGCGTTCCGCGCTGGATCAAGCGTGCTGCCAGTGGCGCGTCGGGATTCGTCGCGCGCAGGAGTACCGAGTCGCCCATCGTCGAGGGTGCCGAGGAGATCCCGTACCAGATCGACAACGTTCGGATCGAGTATGCGCGTGACGAAGAGTCCTTCGTCCCGGTGGGCTTCTGGCGTTCCGTGGGTCACTCGCACAACGCTTTCGTGGTCGAGAGCTTCGTCGACGAGCTGGCCCACGCGGCGGGCCGTGATCCATACATGTTTCGGCGTCAATATCTAGCTGACGCCCCCAGGCACCTGCGTGTACTCGACCGCGTCGCTGAGCTCGCGAACTGGCAGTCGCCCGCTGCCGATGGAGTCCACCGTGGGATCGCGGTGCACGCTTCCTTTGGCAGTGTAGTCGCCATGGTTGCCGAGGTTCGAGTGACGGAAGAGCCGAGCATTCGGGTCGAGCGGGTTTTCGTCGCCGTCGACTGTGGACTGGTGATCAATCCCGACAGTGTCCAGGCCCAAGTCGAGAGCGCCTTGGCCTTTGGGCTATCGAGTACCATCAACGGTGGGGTGGTCGAGGTGGAGGACGGCGCCGTCACACCGTCGAACTTCGATGCATATCCGATCTTGCGCATGGCTGACATGCCCGATGTCGTCACTGAGCTGATTGCGAGCGACTCACCTCCGTCGGGAGTTGGCGAGATCGCCACACCGCCGATCGCGCCCGCGGTCGCGAATGCAGTGTTTGTTGCAACGGGAAAGCGACTGCGCAGCCTGCCGCTCGTTCTACCTAGCTGAGCTCGGAGTCCGGGAGAGTCCACCCCTCGGCTGCAAAGCCCCGGGGAGCCGAGGGGCGGAAGGCTCACTCAGTACTTGTACTCTATCTGGAAGGTCAGCCGCTGCGTATCGACGAAATTCCCTTCTTCTGCGTTGTAGAACGCAGCCTTTGCGAGGGCGGTAGTGTTCTCGTAGACGGGTCGAACCAGCACGATGTCGAACTCGTAGCCGAGGTCGGTCGAGTCGTCCTCCGCAGTAAAGTCATGGTAGGTCAGCGTCCCCTTGAAGCCGAGCGGAAGCTTTCCACCGATCTCGACATAGAAGTCGCGCAGGCCGATGTTGGGCGTATTGAGGAAAGTGTCTGCGAACCCGTTGAACTTGTGGAGCGTCGCGAGTGGGGTGTTGAAGCCGACACCGTCTCCTGCACCGAGCACTTCGTAGCCAATGGTGATATCGATCGGGGCAAAGGAGGCTCCCGCGCTCGCATGCAGGTAGCTCGCGCGATAGTCGAGCGAGCTATCTGCCGCATCGGTCTGACTTGCATACTCCAAACGATAGGAGAACTTGGACGACCCGACTGGGAACGCCCCAGTCAGGCTCGCTCCGATGGTGTTGTTGCTGTCGTTGGAGCCTGCGGCGTTCTCGAGATCGAGGAAGTACCCGTAGCCGGTCAGCTTCGCGGCGGGTGCGAAACTGTACGCCAAGGTGGCGAAGTGCGAGCTCGAGTCGAAGTCTTTCTGGCCGTTCAAGGTCTGCGTCTCGGAGCCGAAGATTCTGTTCACGTTATAGACATAGCCGTACTTGAACGCGAGATTCTCGATTCCAGTGTATTCGAGGGTGACTCCATCGAAGGTCTGTTCGTTCTGGCGCCAGCCCACGTTCCCGACGAAGCGCGAGTTCTCGAAGATGATCCGCTGGATTCCGGCCTTCAGCTGAAGGTCATTGGCTCCGTAGGCCAGCCAGAGCTGATTGAGCTCGAAGCTCTCGGGGTCGGCGATCACGACCTTGTTCTGGCCCAGACCGTGCACACTGGCCGCCTGGTATCCCTGGCGGTTCATGGTCCGCGTATATTCCAACTCGCCGAAGGCTGTTACTGACTCAGTAACTGTGGCCAGAAGTCCCAGTCTGCCTCGGAGGGTCCACGCCAGCGACTCGTCCTTCCCGTCTTGATCGGCGAAGGACGCGCGCGCACGGATGTCCGCGGTCGGTTTGATCCGGCTCCAGAGGCCGTCGCCCGCATCCACCGACGGGGTCGCGGCATCGGAGTTGGAATTTGCCGTGGGGACGGCATCTGGCGGGCCGTCCGCGACAGCGACGACCGGAGCTCCTGCGGAAAGGAGTAGTGCGGATAGGTAGAGCGATGCTGGCTTCATACAGCGCGTTCCTCATTGCACGAGGGCAACGCCGCGAAGCCGACCAGCGGGTCGCGGCGATGCCTCGGATCTTTCGATTCACGCAGCTGATTCATGATCCGTGCCAAGCGGAGGCGGCCTTTCGAGAGGGGATCGGCGCCGAATCGGGTGTTTGGCGCGAGGATTGACCGGATGGGCAACAGCGTGGCGGCACGGCTGCCCAGATCGAGATCACGCGGTGATCAGACCAAGATCACCTCGGACCGATCGAAGCCGCGAACTGGCAAGGAAACCCAGTCTCAGCTCTGGCGAGAGTAGTATTCGCCTGGAATGCAGAAGCTGAATCTGAACGACCATACAACGGCTGATGAGAGCGAGGCTCGCGATCTGGTGGTGATTCGCGATTTCATCTCGCGCTACCCCAACCCCTTTGATCGGCGCCTCGTAGAGGGGCACTTGACTGGCAGTGCGCTCGTGCTGCACCCGAGCGGGGAGCGTGTAGTGCTCCTGCACCATCGCAAGCTCGGTCTCTGGCTGCAGCCTGGCGGGCACGGTGAACCTGGGGAGATGGAGGGTACGGGGATCGCCCTGCGGGAAGCTTGCGAGGAAACAGGCATCGTGGGACTGACCCTGCACCCCACGGCACCTCGCCCCTTGGACATCGACGTACACGAGATTCCCGCTCGCGGCACCGAGCCGGCGCACCTGCATCTCGATCTGCGCTACCTAGTCCTGACTCCGATCGACGCAGAGCCTCGAACCGCCGAGGCAGAAGCGCACGCAGTGCGCTGGTTCGGCTGGTCCGAGCTGGCAGCGCTGGACCTCGATCCCGGATTGCAGCGAGCGCTTCGAAAGGCGCGAGCTTGGCTCCGAACGAGTGCCCCGGAAGCGCACCGTAATGGCTAGGAGTCCTCAGCTACACTACTAGGGTGCCGAGCCCTCCGGATCTTCCGAGATCGGACTCGCCTGGGAGTGCCCGCCCGTAGTCGGCTGCGATTGCGCACCGCCTGATGCGACCGGTTGGGATAGGTGATGCGCGACGATCTGCCGCCAGACGGCATAAAGCTTACGACGGTGTGCATCATCCGGGCGGAGAATTCGCTGAAGCGCCATTCCGCGCATCAGGTGGAGAGTCAGCTGCAGCACGTCGACGAAGCCAGGATGCCGGGAGTCTGCCCCGGCAAGCGAGGCGTACAGCTCGCGGATTCCGCTCCCGCGGCTGCGCTCTGCTCGCGCGAGGCTTTCGTAGAGCTCCGGATCCGTACGCGCGGCAATCCAGAGCTCCAGGGCCGCATGGAAGAGTGGTTGCTCGAAGTTCGCCCAGATCACATCGAACATGCTCTCCAGGGGACTCGACGACGATCCCATCGCCTTCGCATGTGACAGATTCTGTTCGCCCATGCGCAGCACGAGATACTCGATCGCATCGATGACCAGCGCGTGCTTGGTCGGAAAATAGTGGAGCAGCGCGCCTCGCGAGTAGCCCGCACGCTCGCAGACCTCATTGGTGCTCATGCGCGAGTAGCCCTGCTCGAGCAGACACGCGATGGTGGCGTCGAGGATCGCCGCCCGGGTCTCGTTGCGTCGCTGTTCCTGGGTTCTGCGCACGGGCGAGACTATCCCCCACGAGCCACCCGACGTCTAGCAGCGCGGAGGTCTCGCCTAGAGCTGCGCCTTCTGGTAGAGCGTGACGACCGCCGCTCCACCCAGTCCCAGATTGTGCTGCAACGCCAGTGCGGCACCCTCGACTTGACGCGCGTTGGCCTCTCCTCGTAGCTGCCAGTTGAGCTCTGCGCACTGCGCCAGTCCGGTAGCCCCGAGGGGGTGCCCCTTCGAGATCAGTCCACCTGACGGATTCACCACAACCTTGCCTCCATATGTGAAGGCATCATCGGCGACCAGCTTGTAAGCCTGGCCTGGCTCCGCGAGCCCCAGGGCCTCATAGGTCACCATCTCGTTCGCGCTGAAGCAGTCGTGGAGCTCCACGACATCGACGTCTTCCGGTCCCTTCCCCGATTGCTGGTACACGTCCTGTGACGCAGCCCGGCTCATGTCGTAGCCGACCAGTTTGATACTACTCCGCTCGTCGAAGCTGCTTGGAAAGTCGGTCTTCATCGACATTCCGAGAATCTCGACCGCCCGAGCCTCGAGCCCATGCTCGCGAACAAATCGCTCGCTCGCGAGAATCGCTGCGCCCGATCCGTCGGAGGTAGGACAGCACTGAAGCTTGGTCAGCGGCTCGAAGACCATCGGCGCATCGAGAATCTCTTGCAGCGAATACTCGGTCTGGAACTGCGAATACGGATTGTTCACCGAGTGCTTGTGGTTCTTGTAGCCGATCCGGGCGAAGTGCTCCGCCTTGGCTCCATAACGCTCCATGTACTCGCGGCCTGCGTTTCCGAAGATCTGCGGCGCACCGGGTGCCTTGGCGACACCGCGCCACTCCGACATACAGCCGAAGTGGCGATCCATTGGGTTCGTTCGATCCGTGTACTTCGCACCGAGCGATCCCTTCTCCATCTTCTCGAAGCCCAGCGCCAGGACGCAGTCGGCGATGTCGCCGGCGACCAGCTGCTTCGCAAGGAAGAGAGCCGTAGAGCCTGTAGAGCAGTTGTTGTTTACGTTGTAGATCGGGATTCCGGTCAGCCCGAGCTGGTATACGGCTCGCTCCCCGCAGGTAGAGTCTCCGTAGCAGTACCCGACTGCTGCTTGCTCTACCAAGTCGTAGGCGATGCCGGCGTCCTCGAGGGCACGCGTACCCGCTTCCCGGGCCATGTCGGGGTAGTCCCAATCTCGAGCCTGCGGCTTCTCGAACTTGGTCATGCCCACACCGACGACGAAGACTCTGCGTGCCACTGCTTCCCTCCGGGACGCGCGCAGCCGCACACAGCCGCGCGCACGGCTGTTCGAGGTCACCTGCGCGGGGCTACTTGTGAGCTGCGCAGCGTAGCCCGCGTACGACGCGGACCTGGGCAGCGTACGGTGCGGCGGCTAAACAGTCAACCCTGACGGTTTAGGTGATCCGCGCTCCGTCCGCGAGCACCGTGACACGCGTCTGCGTTACCTCGGCAAATCCGCCCGTGAGCTCGACCCGTCTCGAGGTGCCGCCGGCCTGGAGGACGAGGACGCCCTCTTGCAGGGGTGCGAGAAAGGCTTCGTGCTCCGGCAGCACACCGAACTCACCCTCGGCACCTGGAAGGACGACAGAATCGACCTCGATCTCCAGCAACGGACGCTCGGGGGTCACGATCGACAAGCTGAGCGGCATCTACGCGGCCTCTCGGGAGAGTCGCGCCGCCTTCTCGCGTACCTGATCGATGGTGCCCACCATCAGGAATGCCTGCTCGGGAAGATCGTCGCACTTTCCGTCGAGGACCTCTTTGAAGCTACGCACGGTGTCGGCGATCCGGACATACTCGCCCGGGACCTGCGTGAACTGCTCGGCGACGAAGTTCGGCTGCGACAGGAACTTCTGGATCTTGCGAGCCCGAGCAACCAGCTGCTTGTCTTCATCGGAGAGCTCGTCCATTCCGAGAATCGCGATGATGTCCTGCAGGTCCTTGTACTTCTGCAGCACCTGCTGCACGCCACGAGCCACCTGATAATGTTCGTCGCCGACGACCTGCGGATCTAGGATACGGCTGGTCGAGTCCAGTGGGTCCACCGCCGGGTAGATGCCGAGCGAGGAGATCTGGCGCGAGAGATTGATGTTTGCATCCAGGTGGGCAAACGTCGTTGCGGGAGCAGGATCGGTATAGTCGTCTGCGGGCACATAGATGGCCTGCACGGACGTGATCGATCCCTTGTTCGTCGACGTGATGCGCTCCTGGAGCTCACCCATGTCGGTGGCCAACGTGGGCTGGTAGCCGACGGCGCTCGGAATGCGTCCGAGAAGTGCGGATACCTCGGAGCCCGCCTGCGTGAAGCGGAAGATGTTGTCGATGAACAGCAGCACGTCGCGCCCTTCTTCGTCACGGAAGTACTCCGCGACCGAGAGAGCTGTCAGTCCCACGCGAGCGCGGGCTCCGGGCGGCTCGTTCATCTGTCCGTAGACGAGGGAAGTCTGCTTGATGACGCCGGACTCCTTCATCTCGCCCCAGAGATCGTTGCCTTCGCGCGTGCGCTCACCGACACCCGCAAAGACAGCATACCCGGAGTGTTCCTTGGCGATGTTGCGGATCAGCTCCTGCATCAATACGGTCTTGCCGACTCCGGCTCCTCCGAAGAGTCCGATCTTCCCACCGAGAGGGAAGGGCGCGAGAAGATCGATCACCTTGAGACCAGTCTCGAAGAGCTGAACGGTCGTGGACTGCTCTTCCATTTTGGGCGGGTGCTTGTGGATCGGATTGCGCACCTTGACCTGGATCGGCCCCGCTTCATCGACCGGCTCGCCGACGACGTTCATGATGCGACCCAACGTGCCATCGCCAACGGGTACCGTGATCGGAGCACCGGTGTTCTTGACGACCTGGCCTCGCCTCAGTCCCTCGGTTGCATCCATTGCGATGGCGCGCACCGTATTCTCACCGAGATGCTGCGCAACCTCGAGCACGAGGTTGTCCTGGCTGTCGTCGATCGAAGGATTGGTGAGCGTGAGCGCGTTGTAGATCTCTGGCAGTTGTCCCGGTGGGAACTCCACATCCACCACCGGACCCATGACCTGCAAAACCTTTCCTTCCATCTGGCTTCTCCCCGTATCGGCGATCTACGTTGCTGTATCGCTGAATCTCACGGCCGCGCGCAGCGCGCGAGCCGTAACGCTAGAACTTTAGTGCTGGAACTGTCGCGAATAACGCTAGCTTGCGTGCGCGCCGCAGGGCCTATGAGCGGGGCGCGGCTCCTGCTCGGTACGATCCGGAATCGGTGCACACTGCTCGCTGGTCAGAGTGCTTCGGCACCGCTGACGATCTCGACGAGCTCGGCGGTAATCGCGGCCTGACGAGCCTTGTTACCGTCGAGTGTGAGCGAGCGAATCAGTTCCTGCGTGTTGTTGGTTGCATTCTCCATGGCGGTCATACGCGCGCCATGTTCCCCTGCCTGATTCTCGAGAAGGGCCCGAAAGATTCCGAATTCGACCGCGCGCGGAACCAGGCTTTGCAGCAACTCCTCCGGACTCGGCTCCACAGAGTAGATGGTTGGATTCTCCACCTTCTCTGGGCTCATTGGTAGGAGCACCTGCGAGCACGGCTGCTGCGTGAGCGCGGACACGAACTCACTGAAAACCAGGCAGACTTCATCGGCCGCGCCGCTCACGTAGCGCTCGGTGAGGAAGTTGGCGATCTCGCCCGCAAACTCGAGAGTGGCAGCGGGCAGGCCGATCCATGCATGCTCTACCGGCGCGATCTTGCGCGAGCGCACGAGCTCGGAGCCCTTCTTGCCCACAGCAATGATCGAGACCGACTCGAGTGACGGCCGGCGCTCCGCCACCATGCGTTCGGCGAACTTCACGATGTTGGCGTTGTACGCACCGCACAGCCCGCGATCACTGGTGAACAGTACGAGATCCACCCTTCGTACACTTTCGCGTGTAGTAAGAAGAGGATGGACATCCTCGTCCATGCCGCTCGCCACCGCGCTCAGTACGGACTGCAGCTTCCGTGCGTAAGGCCTAGCGGATTCGATGGCCCCCTGAGCGCGAGAGAACTTCGCTGCGGAGACCATCTTCATGGCCTTGGTGATCTTCTGCGTCTTGCGGACACCGGTGATGCGGTTCCGAATCTCGCGGAGTGTAGGCACCTCGGGGGTCTCCGCGACTCAGGCCGACGGCTCGGCCTGGAAGACGTTGGCAAACTCGTCGAGCGCCTTCTCCAGACTCGCCTTCAGGTCCGCGGTCAGCTCCTTGCGCTCGTCGATACCGGCCAAGATCGACGGATGCTGGCTGCGCAGAAACTGGAGCAGCTCCTCGGCGTAGCGCGGTACCTTGTCGACGGGAACGTTGCGCACCCAGGACGGTCTTACGCCTTCCTGCGGAGTCGCCGCGAAGAGCTGCACCACCTGCTCGGCGACCGAGAGTGGCTTGTACTGTGGCTGGCGCAGAATGATCGTGAGGCGCTCGCCGTTGGCGAGCTGATCTCGGGTCGCCTGGTCGAGGTCGCTCCCGAACTGGGAGAAGGCCTCGACTTCGCGGTACTGTGCGAGTGAATATCGGAGACCGCCCGCAACCTGCTTCATGGCCTTGACCTGAGCGGCACCGCCTACTCGCGAAACCGAGATGCCAGGATCCACGGCGGGGCGTTGTCCGGAGTTGAACAAATCCTTCTGCAGGTAGATCTGGCCATCGGTGATCGAGATGACGTTGGTGGGGATGTAGTCCGAAACGTCACCCTCCTGCGTCTCGATGATAGGGAGCGCCGTCAGGCTGCCCCCGCCTTCGGCATCGCTCATCTTGGCGGCGCGCTCGAGCAACCGTGAATGCAGATAGAAGACGTCGCCGGGATAAGCCTGGCGTCCGGGAGGACGGCGCAGGAGCAGAGCGAGCTGGCGATAGGCGGTCGCCTGCTTCGAAAGATCGTCGTACACGATCAGCGCATGCTGACCGTTGTCACGAAACCACTCGCCAATCGCGGTGCCGGTATAAGGGGCGATGAACTGCAGCGGTGCGGGATCGGAGGCGCACGCCGCAACCACGGTCGTATACTCGAGCGCTCCCTCCTCGCGTAGCTTCTCGACGACGTGTGCGACGGTGGACTGCTTCTGTCCAACGGCGACATAGATGCAGCGGACTCCCGTATCGCGCTGATTCAAGATCGTATCGATGGCGATCGCCGTCTTGCCAGTCTGACGGTCCCCGATGATGAGCTCGCGCTGCCCACGGCCGATGTTCGTCATCGAGTCGATCGACTTGATGCCGGTCTGCAGCGGCTCCGTGACCGGCTGACGCTTGACGATGCCCGGAGCCTTTACCTCGACCCGGCGCATCTCGCTCGCCTCGACCGCACCCTTGCCGTCGATCGGCTCGCCGAGTGCGTTCACCAAGCGTCCGAGGAGACCTTCTCCCACTGGAACCTGGAGGATCTGACCCGTGCGTCGCACGAGGTCGCCCTCTCGGATGTGCAGATCCTCACCCATGATCGCGACGCCGACGTTGTCGGCCTCGAGATTCAGGACCAGTCCCTGGATCCCATTCGAGAACTCCACGAGCTCGCCGGAGAGCGCCTGATCGAGTCCATAGACACGCGCGATACCGTCTCCGACCGAGAGCACCGTTCCAGTCTCGGCGACGTCTACCTCTCGGTCGTAGTTCTTGATCTGCTGGCGAATGATGTCGCTGATTTCTGCCGCGTTGATCTTCATACGGCTCCCTTTCGCAGGCTATCCGCCAACGAGGCGAGCTGCGTTTTGACACTTCCGTCAAACAGGAGGTCGCCGACACGGGCGACCACCCCCCCGATCAGTTCCGGATCGACCTCGGTACGCAGGTTGACCTCGGCCGAAATGCGCGCGGAGAGAGCGCTTCTGATGCTGTCTTCTTGCTCGGGCGTCAGAGGGCGGGCAGAGCACACGACCGCTTCGACACGTCCGATGGATCGATCCCAAAGAGTGCGCACGGCATCACAAATGGAGGGAAGCAGCACCGTGCGGTTCTCGTCTACGAGAATGAGAAGGAACGAGCGCAACTCGGGCGCCAGCGAGAGCCGCTGGGCAAGCTCGCGCAGCACCTTGCGTCGCTCTTCACGCGGGTAGAGCGGAGTGAACAGGACGCGTTCCAGCTCGGGATTGTCGCGAGCCATCTGCGTGAACTCCGTCAGCTCCGCGAGCCATCGCTCCGTGGCCTGAGCCTCCTGTGCCAAGTCGAAAAGAGCTCGCGCGTAACGACGAGCGAGGACGGTACGACCGATCAATGGGTACCTCCTTCGACGCGCTGGGTGAATTCATGGATCAAGCGCGCGTCATCCGCAGCCGTGAGTTGCTCTCGAATCAGGTCGCGCGCGAGCGCCTGGGCCAGCTCGACGGCTTCTTCGCGCAGAGCCTGGCGCGCACGCTGGATCTCGACATCGATCACCCGCTGCGTATCACTGCGAATGCGATCCGCAGTCTGCGTCGCGCGCTGTTCCATGCGCTGCCGCTCGAGCTCTGCCTGCTGGCGGGAGGACGCGACGAGGGCATCGCTCTCTTCACCGAGCTTGGCCAACCGCTGATTCAGGCGGTCGATCTCGGCTTCCGCCTCGGCGAGCTTCGCCTGCGAGGACTCGAGCGCGTGGCGGATGTTCTCACTGCGCTGAATCAGGAAAAACTTGATGGGGTCCCACGCGTAGCGCCGCAGCACGAAAATCAGAATCACGAAGTTGAGCAGCGCGAAGCCCAGCACCTTCAGCGCTTCGCCTGCGTGTTCCGCACTGCCACCGCCCGCAGCCATCGCGATCGAGGGCGCAGCCATACTCGCCAGGCAGACGCCGATAGCCACGAAGGCGGTCCACTGAAGAAGGTACGCTCGGCGCGCACACCCTGCAGGGTTCATAGCGACCTCCCCAAGAGCTGGCTCGCTGCGACGTTTGCGAGTGCTTGTCCCTGCGCTTCCAGCTGCGTGCGTGCGGCGTCGAGTTCCTCGGCCAAGGTCGCGCGAATCGCGGCGACCCGCTGCGCCGCTTCAGAGCGGGCCTGCTCGAGCAGTTGGCGTTCGTGCGACTCGCCCGTAGCGACGATCTCTGCTCGAGCTTGCTGCGCTGCCAGGCGCGCCTCACGCAGCCGCGTTTCGACCTGCTCGGCAAGACTCCCGGCGTTGTCCCGAAGCTCGGATGAGCGAACTTCCGCGCCAAGCGTCCGCTGCTCGCGCTCGATCAGGACCCGCACGAGCGGCTGCAGCAACCAGCGCTTTACCGGGTAGATCAAGATCAGCAGCGTGATGAAGTTGATCGCGAGAGGGATCGGGCTGGGTGCCAGATTGAGCCCCTCGGAGGCGTTTGCCTCGGAGGCGAAGCTGAAGACGATGCAGCACAGCAGCGCCAGCGAGATGAGACTCGCGAAACTGGAGAGCGGCTGAGTTTCCCTGGCTAGGCGTAGTGGCACGCTGGTCTCCGCAGCTGTGCGCTAGCTCGGAGCTAGCGCAGAAGATCACCATTGGGACTACTTCGCACGAGTCGCAGCTCGCTCGGCGCGCACCGCGGAGCGAGCAGTGCGGCGAAGGATGGAGCAGGTGCACTCGCTGTGGCAGCGATCCCGCGCGGCCGCAGTATTGCAAAGACCGGTTGCAAGTCAATCGCAGATGGCGCAGTTGCGTACGATTCCGGCGGCTCTCGCCGGAACTCGTGCACACGTGCGCTCGGATCAGCGGCGTTTCGGTGTTCGCGAGCGTTCGCCAGCGCCACTCGCTTCGCCCTCAGACGTGGTTCCCGGGGTGGAACCTGCACGGTCGGGGGGACCAGACTTCGCCTGTGGCGGAGCTACAGGCTCCTTTCCGGCTTGCACGGGACTCGTAGATTTCGAGACGAGGACGGGGCTGGACTCGCCGCTGGTGGGGCTCGCTGAAGTAGAGGGCACAGGGCGCTGGCGCGCCTGCTCCCCCATGTGAATGCTGGCAGTAATCTGAGCACCGTCCTGCACCTGGAGAATCGGCGTCGTGATGCTGCCGCGCACGCGGCCGGTCGGGCCTACTTCGACACGCTCCTTGGCGAAGACATTTCCAGAGAAGAGACCGTGAACCACGAACTTGTCGACTTCGAGCTCGGCTTCGACCTCGCCGGACTCCCCCACGACGAGGGTGCCTTGGGCCTGGCCATCGCCCTTGAAATAGCCGTCTAGACGCACCACACCAGTCACCAAAATGCGTCCCTCGAAGCGCGTCCCCTTGTCTAGAAACGTCTGTGCTCTCTCGCTCACAGGGATCCTCCAAGGAGCTTCTCGGTCAGCCGATCGAGCTCCGCGTCGCCAAAGTAGTGCAGTTCGATGCGTCCCTTTCCGCGTCGTCCCACGATACGGACCTTGGTTTGGAGCGCACGCCGGAGCTGATCCTCCAAATCCACCAGGAAGACATCGCGCGTGGGACCACTTCGGGCAGGTTTGTCTGACGCGTCGCTTGACGCAACGCGTCGTGCCAGCTCCTCGGTCGCGCGCACAGAGAGGGCCTGCCGCACGACCTGATCGCGCACCCGAATGCGGTCGGGCTCAGGCGCCTGGAGAATCGCCTTCGCGTGCCCCATCGCAAGCCTACCGTCGACGACATCCTGCTGGATCTCGGCCGGAAGTTCGAGCAGACGCAGATGATTGGCGATGCTGGAACGCTCCAGGCCGACGCGCCGGCCGACCTCTTCTTGTGTCATCCCCTCGTCGTGGATCAGGACCTGGAAGGCCGACGCCAGCTCGATGGCGTTGAGTTCGGCCCGCTGCACGTTCTCGACCAGCGCCATCTCGACAACGGCGCGATCGGTTGCGTCCAGGATGACCGCAGGCACCTCGTCGAGACCCACGAGCTGAGAGGCTCGCCAGCGGCGCTCGCCGATGATCAGCTCGTATCCATCCTGCCTTCGACGCACGACCAGTGGCTGCAGAATTCCCTGCTCGCGGATGGAGGCCGCTAGGCTCGCCAGCTCTTCCTCGCGAAACACGCGCCGGGGCTGATTTGGGTTCGGTGCGATCTTGGAGATGGCGATATAGAGCGGTGCGGAATCGGCCTCGACATCCGCCGGTGGAGGCCCCGCAGGGGCGCCTGGACGGCTTGCCGTCGGGGCACCCGGGATGAGCGCGGATAGGCCGCGCCCGAGAGCTTTACGTGTTCCCATTGGGCTGGATCCTCGCGAGGAGCTCGTTGGCGAGCTCGAGATAGCTGAGCGCTCCCTTCGAGCTCAGGTCGTAGAGAAGGGCAGGCTGACCGTGGCTCGGCGCCTCGGATAGACGAACATTCCTTGGGATCACCGTCTCGAAGACCAGCTCGGGCAAGTGCTCCCGGGCCTCCGCGGCAACCTGAGTGCAGAGGTTGTTGCGGCCGTCATACATCGTCAGCAGGATCCCCTCGTAGATCAGCTTCGGATTGAGGCTGCTCCTGACGAGCTCGACGGTGCGCTGGAGCGAGGCGAGTCCCTCGAGTGCCATGTACTCACACTGAAGGGGAATCAACACAGAATCAGCGGCGGTCAGAGCATTGATCGTTAGGATCCCGAGAGAGGGAGGCGAATCGATCAGGATGACCTGAAAATCAGGACGGACCTTGTCGATGCAGCGCTCGAGTGCACGTTCTCGGTCGGCCGAGTTCGCGAGCTCGAGCTCCGCGCCCACGAGCTCTGTAGTGGCTGGAACGAGGCGCAGCTGGGGCAGGGCCGTCTCGAGGAACAGGCCTGGAAGGTCACGTTCGCCGCACAAGGCATCGTAGATCTCGCCCTCGACCTCTGCCGGCAAGAAGCCGAGGCTCGAGGTCGCGTTCGCCTGCGGGTCGAGGTCGATCAGCAGAGTTTCGCAATTGGCAGCTGCGAGTGAGGCCGCCAGATTGACGGAAGTGGTCGTCTTCCCGACCCCACCCTTTTGGTTGCAGATCGCGATAACCCGAGCCAAAACATCCCCCACGGCTGGCTCGTCCTGAGCAGGGAGGCTGTGCAGGCTCGGACGATCCGAAGTCGCACAGAGTCTACCGCGAGATTCGCTCGAATGAAATCCGGTGGGTGCTGGTAGTGTTCCACGGGCAACTGCCTTCGGTTGATGTACCTCGATGATGAGCCCGATCTGGGCGGCTTCACGGCGCAATCCGCAGCTGGGTTGCGGCGCAGCCGGCTCGCTCCCCGAGACCAGTCGAAATCGGGCTGCGCGGAGCGGGACGCGCGCGCAGGCTCCACTCCATGGGCCAACCTCTGGATTCGTGGAACCAGCACAAGGCCGGACTCCATCAACAACCGAGGGGCCGAGCGACAGCCTTGCTTCGACGTAGGGCGGCACAGCCAGAGCATCGCGTGAAGACGCGCGTGGAGACGAACATCGGCTGCACAGCGTGCACGGCTTCCAAGGCCGACTCGAGACAGCTGTCTGTCTGGTTGAGGCGCGACGGCGCAAACCCACGCCCCCCCCGATCCATTTCGTGAGTCGGAGAGCTTGGCTCGGCCTTGGGAAGCACTCAGAGCCAACGGGGCAGCTCGGAACCTGATCCCAGGGCCCGCCTCACGGCGCGGTAGGCTTCGGATACGTTGCCAGCACGCTGACCTAGAGATTGGGCATGCGGAATTGGCGCGTGCGAGTGCGACTGGGGACTGCGAGTCCGATTGGAGTTGGCATTCCAGACGAGTTTGGGATGCGAGATGACCCTCGCGATGCCTGCTGGGCCGACTTTCCTCCCAAAAAGTCTCAGAGACTCCGATCAGTCGGAGAGTGCAGGGCTTCTGGCAGCCCCGTTCCAAGATAGCGAGCTGCGCTGTGCGCGGTGATCACCGTCTTGCCGGCTGCGGCCACGGAGCGCCGCGCTCTCCGCGGCGGAAACCATCCTGTTGCGCCCAACTTTGCGGCAAGTCTCCTTGCCTCAGCGCCCCGCTTCCTGAATCTGCGACCTGCCTAAAGCCGTAGATCCCTCGATGAGCAGGACTCAAAGCAGTGAGATGCGGCGCTGCGCCAGATCGCGGTGATCCCGGAGCCAGGATACCTCAGCTGGCTCATTGGCGAGCTCCCAAGGCGCGTAGCTGGGATCCACGTGGCACCCTTCCAGAATCCCGCTCAGGATCCCACTCGCCGGAGCCGAGAGCCGCTAGTGCGAAGGATCATGGGAGTCCCCGACTTTGGCTACGGCTACGACTGCCGACCGCTCTACTCCGCAAGAGCCGAGTGTCTAGCGCCAGCTGGCTCGGAGCCAAGGTCGACGGGCGCGAAGACACGTGTGTTTTGAGGCGCATCTAGTTTGGTGCATCCGCAATGAGCGGCATTTCGCGCGGGCGCCGCAGCCCCGCTCGCTGCGTTGCGCTTCCTCGACGAATCTACCGATTCGCCTCAGTCCCGCGCCTTGCGAGCGGCGCGCAGCATCGACTGGAAACGCCGCTTATTGCGGATGCACCAAACTAGGTCAGTGATCCCTCACAGGGTGGGCCTCGAACGACCGAGGCGACACAGCAAACCCGCGCCTCTCGGCTCCGGCAACGCGTTGACTAGCTCCGTACGCAGTCAACGCGCCACTGGGCCCGACCTCCGCGTTCCGAATCCTTGCCCTATCCCCCCGATGGAGCTGGACTTTCCCGCCTTGATCTCGGTGGGCAGGGGCCATCTGGCCAAGGGAGAGGGTTCTTCAACGCGCTGCTAGGGTCCCGAGTTGGAAGCTCCGACCCGATTTCGCGATGGAGACGCCGGGCTCACCAGGCGTGTGAGCGAGGCGTATCGGTAGCTTCGGCGAGAGAGCCGAACGCGGCGAGCGGGAGCGGGTCCGTCGCGATGATGGGAACGAACTTCTGACTCAGGACAAAGCCGTAGCGCGTACGGAACAAGCGCGACCTGGCCCCTACCTGGCCCCGCTGGCGGCGTCGTGCTCCCTCGACAAATCGTACCCCCCCCCCCGCTGCGCTCTACCGACAACCCCGTGCAGCTCTCAAGCGACGGTACGCTCGAGGCGGAAGAATGGACGCTATTCCAAAGGAGGCTCAGACGTCCCCGGCGCATATCTCCTGCACGTGCGGATGGCGGAACGAGCTGCGCAACGCAGAGCGTGCAGATCGCTCGATCCGGCCGAGCTGCATGGACGCTAGGCGGACTTCCTGCCTGCGAGTCCGAAGATTCGCGTTCCAGGAGGTCCCGTCGAAGTCAGGAGTCGCGAGACCCCGCCTAGCGCGTGCGACCGAAGCCGCAGACCGATCTAGTCGGTAAGTGTTCCACGGGGAATTGCGTGCGCAGGGATACGCAGAACGTGTCCCCGAGCGGATCCGGGGTCGATCGGGACACGGATACCCTCGCGAACCCCGCATGCCTCTGGATCTTCACGTGTCCAGATCCAGACCTCCCCCGCTTCGTCCACCCAACCTCGAGCCTGACGAGCGACCTCAGCTACCGGCCCCACCGCGCGAGCCATCGCCACTCGGAAGCGCTCACCTTCTCGACGTGGGCCCTCCTCGATCCGCTGCCTCCTCACCTCACAGCTCAGCCCCAGGGTCCGCGCGACATGCCGCAGAAAATGCACACGACGCTCCCGCGCTTCCACGAGCACGAAGCGGGCATCCCCTCGCGCGATCGCAAGCGGAAGCCCGGGCAGCCCCGCACCAGAACCCAGATCCACGATCAAGTCGCCCGGTTCGATCAATGGAACAGCCGCCAGTGAGTCGCGCAAGTGGAGCTGCAGCGCGCCGCGATCCGTAGACCCCACGAGGTTGACTCGTCGTCCCCACCGCTCGAGCTCGGACAGATAGCGCTCCAGCTGCGCCTCGACGCCCACGCTCAGCCCGTCTCGCCCGATACCCGTCCCCATCGCGATGGCTCGCAGACCACCTCGCTCAGGTCGCAGGAGTCAGAGTGCGACGATCTTCACGCGCTTCTCGTCGCGCTCGCCGACACTCTCGGAAGTGACGCCTTCGATGTCCTTCACCGCGTTGTGGACGACCCAGCGCTCACGCGAGGTCATCGAATCGAGCACTCGCTCCCCGCCTGAGGCGCGCACCTCCTCGGCTACTTCCCGCGCGAGGCGCTCGAGCCGCTCGTCGTCATCGTCGTTGCCACGACGCGTCCGCCGCCCCCGATCCTCACCGCGGCGCCGTCCATCTCCGCCTCTGCCCTTCCGGTCGCCCCGAATTTCTCTACGTCCCTCGCGTCGATCTCCGCGCTCAGGGCGCTCACTCCGCGGAACCTCGATTCGAACGGAGATCTCCTCGCTCAGGATCTCTTCGGCAGCGCGCTCCGCGACATGGGCCAGGGAACCCACGATCCCGGGATCCTTGCGGACGGCCTGCTCCAGCGCCGCACCGCTGATCCGGAAGGTCAGATCTCCGTCTTCGTCGCTCTCGGCCATACGCAAGCGATTGGCAAGGCCCATTCGCTGCAGCACGCCGAGCACGAACTCCCCGACATCGCTCAGATCTGCCGGAGGCTCCTCCCTGAGCGACGCCAGTACGAGCGTACGAGCGCCCAAGCCCGAGACGGCCAAACTCTCGGGAACCACCCTGACGTCGAGCCGCTCCTCTGACACCGAAAAGTGTCGCTTCGCCGCTTCGACTGCTGCTGCTTGCGACTCTCCCGTGAACTCTCTCCACTCATCGATCATCGTCACTCTCCCGCAAAGTCCTAGGCCGGCTGGCGGTTGACCAGGAACTGCTGACCGATACCCAGCAGATTGCTCACGAACCAGTACAGCACGAGCCCGGACGGAAACTGATAAAACATCACCGTAAAGACCCCGCTCATCGCCATCATCATCGTGCGCTGCTGCGCCTGCTGCTCTCCGCCCGTGGCCGGCGTCATGAGCTGCTGCAGGATCATCGAAGCGCCCATCAGCAAGGGCAGCGGCCGGATGGGAACACCCAGGATCGCCAGAAAGTTTTCCGGCGCCGATAGATCGTCGATCCACCCCACGAAGCCAGCGTGGCGCAACTCAATGGAGCTCTGCAGCGCGAAGTAGAGCGCGATCATGAATGGCATCTGGAGCAACATCGGAAGACATCCACCGAGCATAGCGGAGAACGGGTTCACGCCGGTTCGCTTGTACATTGCCAGCAGCTCCTGCTGCATCCTCTCTGGATCCTGCTTGTACTTGTCCTGGATCTCACGCATCTGTGGGCTGACACTGCTCATCTTCTTCATCGATCGCATCGAGCTCTGCGACAGCGGAAACGTAGCCAGCCGCAGCACGATGGTGAGCAGAATGATCGCCACGCCGTAGTTCGCGATCAGAGAGCCGTGTATCCAGTTGAGCGCACCCGCAAACAGCACGACCAAGGGACGTACAACGGACCAGCCCACGCGAAGTGCAGGCTCGAGACGCACGTCGACCGCGTCCGCAGTCTCCTCCAGCTTGGGTCCGAGGTACAACCGGTAGACCTTTTCGATCTGCTGTCCAGGCGGAACCTCCGCAGACTCGCGGCCCGCCGGATAGCGCAGCACCACGCGGCCCAGCTTCGGTCCCAGTGACTCCTCCAGGGCGCTGAAGTTTCGCGCCGAATCCGCGAGCACCGCGGTCAGGAAATACTGGCTCTCCACCCCGACCCACTCGACCTCGCTCGCAAAACGTTCGCGCGTAACCGACGCGCCACTGAACATCCCCGGCACCTCGAGCTTGGCCAGCAGCACGCGCTCGAGCGACCCATCGACCGAGGCCACCAGCTGCGCGTTCTGAAAGTGGTCCGGCGCGCCCAAATCGCGCTCTCGCCCGAGCACGATCACCTCAAGACTCGGCCGGATCGGTGCCGTTCCGCGATTCGCGATACGAATCCGCAGCTCGCCGCCATATCCCTCGGAGTCGATCGACAGCTCGCGCAGAACCTCTACCCCGTTGCGCTCGAAGCGCTGGCGCACCGTCCTCTCGTCAGAGCCAAGGACCTCGAATCGCTCGATGAATCGCCCCGGTGTGCCCAGCTCCACTGCAGTCTGCACGAGCCCTAGCTCGGGGGCCGTGACCAGCTGCACCGGGGGAGCGTCACCCCCGATCCGGCTCGCAAATTCGAGCAGCTCGGCGCTCTCGAGGAAGGCGACGTCGTTGCTCACACCCAGGCGCAACACGTCATTCTCCAAGGTGGCCGAGCTCCGCTCCGGCACCGGCAGAGGCACCGATCCTCCCGCGGCCGGCTCGGGAGTAGAGGCCCCTGCCGGCAGATCGGCGATCCCATCCAGCACCTCCGAGTTCGGCGCCTCAGAGTTCGCCCGCTCCAGCCCTGGAGCCTGCGCCCCAGGCTCAGCCCCGCTCGGCTCCACGGGCCCAGTTCCCGACCCGAGCTGCATCGAGACCAGGAAGAGAGCTCCTGCGAGCACCAATGCCCCTATCTGAACTCGGTCCACCACGTGCTCCTACGGAAAGTCGAGACCACCTGCCGAGAACGGTTGACAGCGCAGGACTCTCCAGGCCGTGAGGTGAAGGCCCCGCAATACGCCATGCCGGCGCACTGCCAGCTCCGAATACTCGGAGCAGCTGGGGTAGAAGCGGCAGGCACCTCCAAAGAACGGCGCGAGCGTAAGGCGGTACAGGTAGACCGAGACAAGCCACAGCCTCGCTGCTGGGCTCACCCGTCCCTGGTCGGTTGCGTCATCCGCCATTCTGATTCGCCTTCGTCGTAGCCCCGCGGCGCCAGGCTTCCACTACCCGATCGAGATCCCGCCCCACGGCAGGCTGGGCGACATCCGCCGGAAAGTCTCGCTTCGCGATCACGACGACATCGTAGGCCCCGAGCGCGGGCTGCGCCCTTCGAAACCACTCTCGCACCAAGCGCTTGATCCGATTTCGACGCACGGCGTTTCCGACCTTGCGCGTCACCGTGATTCCCAAGCGAGCCTGCCCCAAGGCTACCGTACCCTCCGGCCCCGGTCCCTCCGGGCTCAGCCCAGTCTTCGGGCTCAGCCCAGTCGCACACTCGACGGCCGCCTCACTCACCCTCTCGCGCTCGTACACGAACACGATGAAGTGGCGAGCCATGAAACGCGCACCCCTACGGGTTGCCCGCAGAAAATCAGGACGCCTCAGGCGAGGTCGGAGAGTCGAACCCGCGCCGGCGCCCGGGCCCGTTCGCTCCGCGATCCTGTGGAGAGACAACTATTTCTTGTAGACACTCGCTGCGAGCCGCCGACGACCCTTCGCGCGTCGGCGCGCCAGGACCTTTCGACCCGCCGCGCTGCTACTTCGCGCCCGGAACCCGTGCTTTCGAAGACGCCGGACTCGACTCGGTTGATAAGTGCGCTTCATGCTTCATCTCCACGAGCTGGCTGGCCGAGCTCAGGCAAAGGGGATCGACGCGCCCCTGACCGCGGCGCCTCAAATGGGCCCGGCACGAAAGCATACGCTGGCCGCACTGTCAACCAGCAGGCCCAAGCGGCCGCCGTACCGCTCTTCTCTTCAGCCCCCCGAGTTTTCCACAGACCCTGTGGAAAAGCGGTGAGCAAAGCGTGGACTAGTCGGTGGAAACCCCTTCCTCCCCGCGCTCGATGCAGGGTTCTCCACCCCAATGCACGGAGAATCCACCGCATCACACCGCTCCTGGTGAAAGAAAATTCCTTTGCTTTCGAAGGGTTGAGTGGGTTTTCCCCTTTTCCCCAGGGTCTCCTCCTACGATCTGAACTACTATCCTTCCAATCAGAAGAGGAGCGGTCGAAGCCCATGAAGTTCGAGATTGCCCGTGAGGAGTTCCTCCGAGGCGTAGCGCGCGTCCAAGCCATCGTTGATCGCCGTGGGACGCTACCCATATTGGCCAATACCCTGATCGAAGCTCAGAGCGGCCAGTTGCGCTTGATCGGGACCGATCTCGAGGTCGGAGTCATCTGCACCCTGGTTGCCGAGGTCGAGGAGCCTGGACGCATCACGCTCGGCGCCAAAAAGCTGCACGAGATCGTCCGCGAGCTCGATGCGAGCCTGGTCGAGATCAAGACGGGTGCAGATTCTCGAGTCGAGTTGAGTGCCAACCAGACACGCTTCTCGCTCCTGTCCATCTCACCCGAGGAGTATCCGAGCCTACCGAGCGCAGAGGGTGTGGACTTCTTCCAGCTCGAAGCCGCCATCGTCCGTGAGATGATCGATCGCACCTTCTACGCCACGTCCAGCGACGAGACCCGGTACAACTTGAACGGGATCTACATGGAGCTCTCCGCAGACGACGTTCTCTCCTGCGTTGCCACGGATGGTCATCGTCTTGCGAAGATCGACCGAACCGTGGCCAACGCTCCCGAAGAGTTCAAAAAGGGATTGATCGTTCCACGGAAAGGAGTCGTCGAGCTCCGCAAGCTCTGCGACGAGACGGATGCGAAGGTCGAGATCGCTGTAAACGAGGGATTCCTGCTGGTCAGACGACCTGGCCACCAGCTGTCCTGCCGGCTCATCGACGGAGAATTTCCATCGTTTCGTCAAGTCCTCCCCGAGAACCAGCCGATCCGGCTGGTGACCGATCGCGAGCGGCTACTCCACGCCGTGCGCCGAGTCTCCCTGGTCGCCTCCGACCGCGGCAGTGGCTTCGCCTTTGCGCTCGACCAGGATCAGATGCAACTCTCCGCCAGCAACCCGGATCTGGGCGAGGCCTCGGAGCAGCTCAACATCGAGTATTCCGGCCCTGCCTTCGCAACCCGCTACGATGCGCGCTACGTGCTCGAGGCGCTTCAGGCGATTCCGTCGAAGGAGATCATGCTCGAGCTGATCGACGGCCTCTCCCCCGCGCAGATTCGGCCGGTCGAGGACCCCGATCAGCTGGCCATCGTTATGCCCATGAGGCTGTAGCCCTCCGCTGCACCTTTCGTTAGAGTACGCTCGCTGTGAGGTAATTCGCGTTCTCCGGGCCGCAGGTACCCCTCAAAGCCATTTTCTCTTTTCCCCTTACCCGGGGGTCTAGGTTGAAGTGGGGTCGCCATGTAGCGCCAGAAAGACGCGGAACCCGCCGATTCACGCAAGCCGCATCTTGGCAGTCCTTCCCCCGTCGATCGGAGTCTTCGGAGCCGTGAGCGGATCACGCCGTCGGCGGCATGAGCCCATGCCGTGTGTGGCTATGCCCGCACGCTAGATTGGAAGTAGCACAAGCCTATGAGTGAATACGACGCGAGGTCGATAGAGGTCCTCGAGGGCCTCGAGCCCGTTCGACTGCGCCCCGCCATGTACATCGGCTCCACTGGGACCGCAGGCCTCCACCACTTGGTGTGGGAGGTCGTGGACAACTCGGTCGACGAGGCCGTCGCGGGGCACGGCTGCCTGATCCGGATCGTGATCCACAATGACAATTCGATCTCGGTCGAGGACAACGGCCGCGGCATTCCTGTGGACATTCACGAGAAGGAAGGTCGTCCGGCCGCCGAGGTCGTCATGACGACTCTGCACGCGGGAGGCAAGTTCGACAACAAGGCGTACCGCGTTTCCAGCGGACTCCACGGAGTCGGCGTATCGTGCGTCAACGCCCTGTCGGACCGGCTCGACCTCGAGATCAAGATCAATGGGCAGGTCTGGCGGCAGAGCTACTCTTGCGGGGTTCCGACCTGCGATCTGCACGCAGTCGGAACCACGGACAAGACCGGTACCAAGGTGTCGTTCCATCCGGACCCGAGCCTGTTCAGCGATACCGTCTACAACTTCGATACCTTGTCCAACCGCTTGCGGGAGCTCTCGTTCCTGAACGCGGGGCTGCAGATCCAGCTGCTCGACGAGCGTACCGGCAAGGAGCGTGACTTTCTCTACGAGGGTGGGATCCGATCCTTCGTGGAGTACATCAACCGGTCGAAGACGCCGCTGCATCCGCCGATCTTCATCTCTGGGCAACGAACGTTCGAGCAGTCGACGGCCGATGGTAAGGTCGAAACCTGGGTCGAAATCGAGATCGCTCTCCAGTACAACGACGGCTACAACGAGATGGTGTACAGCTTTGCCAACAACGTGAACACCATCGAGGGCGGCTCGCACCTGACCGGATTCCGCAACGCGTTCACTCGCACCCTGAACCGCTACATCCAGTCGACCACATCCAAGGAGCCCGCCACCGTCGTCGGTGACGATACGCGCGAGGGGCTAGCTGCGGTGATCAGCGTCAAGCTGTCGCATCCGCAGTTCGAGGGGCAGACCAAGTCGAAGCTCGGGAACAGCGAGGTCGCCGGACTGGTCGCGAATCTGGTAAACGAATCGCTCGCTGAATACTTCGAAGAGAATCCAGCCGTTGCGAAGGTGATCTCGGGAAAGTGCGTCGACGCTGCGCGGGCGCGCGAAGCGGCGCGCAAGGCGCGCGAGCTGACTCGCCGCAAGGGTGCGCTCTCGGACACGAACCTACCGGGTAAGCTCGCCGATTGTCAGGAGCGCGATCCGGCCAAGGCAGAGCTCTTCATCGTCGAGGGAGACTCCGCCGGAGGCTCGGCAAAGCAGGGTCGCGATCGCAAGAACCAGGCGATATTGCCTATCCGAGGCAAGCTCATCAATGTCGAGAAGGCGCGCCTCGATCGGATGCTGGCAAACAACGAGGTCCAGATGATGATCTCGGCGCTCGGCATAGGAATCGGCACCGAGCTCAACATGGAGAAGCTCCGTTACCACAAGGTCATTCTGATGACCGACGCGGATATCGACGGATCGCACATTCAGACGTTGCTGCTCACCTTCTTCTACCGACACATGGAGGAGCTGATCAAGCGAGGCCACCTCTATCTCGCACAGCCGCCGCTCTACAAGGTGAAGCGCGGCAAGTCGGAGCGGTACATACAGAACGACCCGGAGCTCGCCGAGTACTTGCTCGATCTAGGCCTGCGAGAAGCATCCGTCTACGCGTCGGGACACGACTCGCCGATGGGTACGGAGGTCTTGCGCGAGCTGATGCTGCGTACGCAGCGCGTCGAGCGCATCTTCCGCTCCATGGAGCGCCGCGGTCTGGAGCCGCGACTGGCGGAAGCTGCTGCGCTCGGTGTCGGGCTCACGGCTGCCGACCTCATGACCGACGAGCAGAATCGCGACGAGCTCGAACGACGCTTGGTCGCGTACCTGGAGGCCGCCTATCCCGAGCTGCTTCCAACGGACATCGACTGGGATCACGACGAGGAGCACAGTATCTGGCGCCCCACCGTTCGCTCGTACGATCAGGGTGTCATGCGATCCGTCGTCTTCGACTGGGATCTCCTCGAGTCGGCCGATTATCAACGCTTCCTCCGGTTGGCTCAGCAGATCGCCGATGCGGGCGCGACGCCCTATCGAATGGAGATCAACGGTCGCTCCGAAAGCGTTCCGACGGCGCGGCACTTGCTGCTCAAAGTTCTCGAGCTGGGCGGCAAGGGGCAGTACATCCAGCGCTACAAAGGTCTTGGCGAGATGAACCCAGAACAGCTCTGGGAGACCACCATGGAACCCGCTACGCGGACGCTTCTGCAGGTGCAAGTGGAAGATGCAGTGGAAGCGGATGAGACCTTCAGTGTGTTGATGGGAGATGCGGTCGAGCCCCGCAAACTCTTCATCGAGCAGAACGCACTGAACGTCGAGAACCTGGACGTATAACAGATGTCAGATACACCTCAGCCGCCCGACTCCCCCGATTCGCCCGGATCGGAACAGCCGCCCGAGGGCAATCCACCGATTCCGGTCAACATCGAAGACGAGATGCGGCGTTCGTTTCTCGACTACTCGATGTCGGTCATCATCAGCCGCGCGCTACCCGACGTGCGCGATGGCTTGAAGCCGTCGCAGCGACGGATTCTAGCGACGTTCAATGACCTGAACCTCACCGTAGATCGCCCGTACCGCAAGTGTGCCAAGATTTCGGGTGACGTATCCGGAAACTATCATCCGCACGGCGAAGCGGTCATCTATCCCTCGATCGTCCGGCTCGCTCAGCCCTTCGCCATGCGCTATCCGCTCGTCGATGGTCAGGGGAATTTCGGGTCGATCGACGGAGATCCGCCCGCTGCCATGCGGTATACGGAAGCGCGTCTTTCGCGGATCGCGTCCGAGATCATGGCTGACCTCGGACGCGACACCGTAGATTTCGTTCCGAACTACGACAACACGCGTACGGAGCCGATCGTGCTACCGACGCGCGTGCCGAATCTGGTCATCAACGGGTCGACCGGGATTGCGGTGGGCATGGCCACGAATATCCCGCCGCACAATCTGGGCGAGGTGGTCGATGCGCTCAGCCTGATGCTACGCGAGCCCGATACGGGCATCGACGAGCTGATGGAGAAACTGCCGGGCCCGGACTTCCCAACTGGCGCAATCATCTGCGGTAAGGACGGGATTCGCAGCGCTTACCGCACGGGGCGCGGGTTGCTGACGATTCGTGCCCGGGCCGGCGTCGAAGAGAATCGATCCGGTCGCAAGGCGGTGATCGTCACCGAGATCCCGTACATGGTGAACAAGGCTTCGATGATCGAGAAGATCGCCGACCTGGTTCGTGACGGAAAGATCGACGGGATAAGCGACATCCGAGACGAGTCGGATCGACGCGGCATGCGGGTCGTGATCGAGCTCAAGAAGGAGGCGAACGAGGACGTCGTCCTCAACAACCTCTACAAGCTGTCGCCGATGCAGAGTACCTTCGGCGTCAATCTCTTGGCGCTGGTGAAGAACCGGCCGCGCACCTTGGACATCAAGGCGCTGCTTCAGCACTTCCTCGAGTTCCGACGCGAGGTGGTGCGGCGCCGCGCCGCCTACGACCTGCGTCAGGCCGAGGATCGAGCGCATGTGCTCGAGGGATTCGCCCGCGCGCTCGAGAATCTGGACGCGGTCATTGCTCTGATCCGGTCGAGCGAGAGTCCGGCGGCGGCGCGCACCGGTCTCATGGATCAGTTCGAGCTGTCGGAGCGCCAGGCGCAGGCGATCCTCGAGCTGCGCTTGCAGCGGCTGACGGCCATGGAGCGCCAGCGCATCCTCGACGACCTGGCCGAGGTTCGCGCGCGCATCGCGGAGCTCAAAGCGCTGTTGGCCAGCGACGAAAAGGTGCGCGACCTCATCCTCGAGGAGCTCGCCGAGATCCGCGAGAAGTACGGAGATTCGCGTCGGACCGAGTTTGCCGATGCGGTAGAGAACATTCGGACCGAGGATCTGATCGCCGAAGAGGACATGGTGGTCACGATCACGCACGCGGGCTATGTGAAGCGGAACCAGCCTGCTCTCTACCGGGCTCAGCGCAGGGGGGGGAAGGGCAAGACGGGAATCGGTACGAAGGACGAGGATTTCGTCACCCAGCTCTTCGTCGCCTCGACCCACGCGTGGCTGCTCTGCTTCACGAATCTGGGACGTGTGCACTGGATCAAGGTTTTCGACCTACCCGAGCTCGGCCGCGGCGCGCGCGGACGCGCGCTCGCAAATCTGCTGTCTCTGTCGGAAGGAGAGCGGGTGTCGGCCGTCCTGCCGGTTCGCACCTACGATGAGGGTGGTTTCGTCCTGCTGTGCACCCGTAAGGGCACGATCAAGAAGACGCCGCTCGAGGCCTATGCCAGCCCGCGTCGGGGAGGCATCATCGCGATCAATCTCGCGGACTCGGACGAGCTGATCGGGGCCGCCCGGACATCCGGCGACGATCAGGTGCTGATCGCCACGCAGGGTGGGAAGGCAATCCGCTTCCACGAGTCTCAGGCTCGCGCAATGGGGCGAACGGCTGCGGGGGTGCGCGCGATCTCGACGCGTGAGGGGGATGCCGCCGTCGGCATGGAGATCCTTTCACCTGGCCAGGGAATTCTCACGTTCACCGAGAACGGCTTCGGCAAGCGCTCGCCTCTCGACGACTATCGCGAGCAGAATCGGGGTGGACAGGGCATCATCACGATTAAGACGAGCAGTCGAAACGGCGCTGTCATTGGAATCCTTCAGGTAGACGACGACGACGAGGTCATGTTGATCACGACGGGCGGGAAGATCCTGCGTCTACGGGCGGACTCGATCCCGATCATGGGTCGCAATACGCAAGGGGTTCGCTTGATGGAGGCGAACGAAGGCGAGCGCGTGGTGTCGGTCGCTCGGCTCATGGAAGATGTAGCGAGCAACTCGGTAGCCCCCGAGCCGGACCCCGCAGCGGCTCCGGCGTGACGCAGCCGAGGACAGCAATAAGCGGCCCCTCTCGAGGAGTGGACGGAAGGCGGTAAGAGTGCGGACCAATCGATCGAAGAAGGTGATGCGCCGCGCCCAGCAGCTGATGCCGGGCGGAGTGAATAGCCCCGTTCGTGCCTTCGGCTCGGTGGGTGGAGTCGCTCGGGTGATCGCACAGGCGAGCGGGGCGCGTATCGAAGACGTAGACGGAAACCGATACATCGATTACGTCGCATCCTGGGGGGCGATCATCGCGGGTCATGCACATCCGGTGGTCGTCGATGCCGTGCGTTCTGCCGCCGCGCGAGGGATGAGTTTCGGCGCTCCCACGGAGCTCGAGGTGGAGCTCGCCGAGCGCGTGATCGAGTGGATTCCCAGTGCCGAGCGCGTGCGATTCGTGAACTCGGGGACCGAGGCGGTCATGAGCGCGCTCCGGCTTGCGCGGGCCGCCACCCGGCGGGAGCGGATCCTCAAGTTCGAGGGGGGCTACCATGGCCACAGCAACGAGCTGCTGGCCAAGGCGGGGTCGGGTGTCGCTACGCTCGGGATTCCGGGTACCGCGGGAGTGACCCGCGCCGCCGTGCAGGACACCTTGCAGGTCGAGTTCAACGACCTCGAGGCCGTCGAAGAGGCATTTCGGCGCTATCCGAGTGAGATTGCGGCCATTCTGGTCGAGCCCTGCGCTGCGAACATGGGCTTGGTGATGCCCGATGACGGCTTTCTGGAAGGGCTGCGACGACTATGCGATGCCCATGGCTCGCTGCTGGTCTTCGACGAGGTGATCACCGGCTTCCGGGTGGCGCGAGGCGGAGCTCAGGAGCGCTTCCAGCTGCGTCCCGACCTAACCTGCTTCGGGAAGATCATCGGCGGCGGTATGCCGGTCGGCGCCTACGCCGGACGCGCAGACCTGATGCAGCAGATGGCGCCAGAAGGCCCGGTCTTCCAGGCCGGCACTCTCTCCGGGAATCCGGTCGCGATGGCGGCCGGGCTCGCCGTGCTGGATCTTCTCAGTCGGGATGGAGTCTACGAGCAGCTGGACAAGCTTTCAGGCGAGCTCAGCGACGGCCTCCGGACCCTGGCGGCGGAGGCGGGTGTTCCATTCGTGAGCGCCGCGATCGGAGGCATGCTCGGATTTTTCTTTCATCCGGGGCCCGTGCGAAGCTACGAAGACGCGCGCAAGTCGGACGAGCGCCGCTTCAAGGCTTTCTTCCACGCCATGCTGGACCAGGGTATCTACCTGGCGCCATCCCCCTACGAAGTGACCTTCCTGACCTTGGCGCACGGACCCACTGAGGTCGAGGAGACGCTCGAGGCGGCGCGGCGAGCATTCCGCAAGGTTCTGTGAGATGCCGGGCCTTCGGCCCCCAGCCCCGCGTACCGCTTGGGGGCGCGTCTACGAAGCTACATTCGAAGCGGTCATCAGCGTTGTTCTGGCGATGTTCGGCGGCTACTATGCCGACGAAAATTTCGGGACGGAGCCCATCTTCCTGTTGGTTGGCCTCGTTTTGGGAGGGGCCGCCGCGACGCGGCGCCTTCTCAAGATTGGTCCCGGGAGCTCCACTGGACCGCACACCGAGGAGAGTCCATCCGGGGAATCGCACCCCGAGGGGGACCAGAGTGCTGAGCGTGCGTCGACCGGAGACACTCCTGGGCGCGACGGCAAGGGAAACGGATGAAGGTGGGGCTAGATTCGCTGCGAAACCAGCATTTGGTCGTGCTAGGCGCGACACTGGCCATCTCTCTGGTATGGGGACTGGACTTTGCAGCGAGCGTTGTCCTCGGAGGCGGAATGCAGGCGATCAATCTCTGGTGGCTCGAGCGCACGGTGCGCAGCTGGGCCACGCGAGCAAGGCAACGCGAAGTGGGTGCTCTCTCGCAGGGTGCGGCACTTCGGCTCGTGTTTCTGCTCGGCTCCGTAGGGGCCGTATTCCTGCTGGTTCCCATTCATCCGATCGGACTCACTGTCGGCCTGTCCACCGCCGTCCCCACAGTTCTCTGGCATGGGCTGACCACAGCTGGACGCGAGGCGTGACATGATCATTCAGCCTTACTCGATCTTCGAAATGTTTGCGGGTGCCATCCCGATCGCATTCCAGACGCTCATGGTCGCGGTCGTGCTGCTATTGCTCGTGTCCTTCGTCATGCAGCGTCAGCTCGTGGCGGCGGGGGATCAGGCGCTGATCCCTTCTGCCAAGCCGACCCTGCGCAACTTCATGGAGATCCTGCTCGAGGGGATCGTGAGTCTCATGAAGGATACGATCGGACCCAGCTGGCCGAAGTACCTTCCCTTGGTCGGCACGCTCGGGCTGTTCATCCTCGTCTCGAACCTGCTTGGATTGGTGCCGGGTCTCGGTGGTCCCACCTCCTACGTCGAGACGAATCTTTCTTGGGCGCTCATGTCGTTCTGTGTTGCGGAGTATGTCGCGTTCAAGGAGCAGGGCGCTGCCACGTACCTCGGCCATCTGATGGGGCCGATCTGGTGGTTGGCTCCACTGATGTTGGTGATCGAGGTGATCAGCCATCTGTCGCGTATGCTATCGCTCACGGTTCGTCTCACCGGGAACCTGTTTGCCGATCATACGCTCGTCGCCGTATTCCTCTCGTTTCCGGTGATCCAGTGGTTCGTGCCCTGGGTCTTCATGGGTCTGGGACTCTTCGTGGCGTTCCTGCAGGCCTTCATATTTTCGTTCCTGACAATCATCTACATTGGGCAGGCCCTCGAGGATGCTCATCACTGAGCCGAGCCCACTCTCAGGAGGTAAGAAGACGATGCGTGTAGTTATGACTTTGGCCGTGGCGTTCGTGGCGATGGCCCTGGCTCCCGAGCTGGCGTTTGCCGAGGATGGAGGCGGCACCGGTAGCAACTGGGGAATCGCCATCGGAGCGGGATTGGCAATCGGGTTGGCCGGCTTGGGCTGCGGTCTGGCGCAGGGGAACGCCGCCAGTGCGGCTGTGACCGGAATAGCTCGCAATCCGGGCGCCGCAGGTCAGATCCAGACCCCGATGATCATCGCGCTGGCGCTGATCGAATCGATCGCGCTCTACGGCCTGATCATCGGCTTGCTCCTTCAGGGCAAGATCTAGAAGACGACTCTGCCCGGGCTCTGCGGGATGTCACTCCCGCAGAGCGCGCGTGCGGAGGGGGCTGGTTTCAAGGGACTCGTCGGGGCAAAAGGCTCCGACGACGAAGCGCGAGATAGGCTGGGATCAGTAGGAGAGGTGCTCCCCAGATGGGCGCCAGCGCGTGGGAGCCGAGCGCGTGCTCTGCGCATCGCTCCGCGCAGATTGCGTGAACCAGCATCGCGCCACAAGAGACGCTTCCGATTCCGGCGTAGGCGGATACCACCCAGTGTCGGAGCACCCAGGCACTGCGACCGAACCGCAGCACCAGTGCCAGGAACGGGACCGCGAAGATCGTCGCCAAACCCACGCAGATCCAATCGTGCATGGTCTGAGCTGCGAGATAGCTCAAGCTCGCGGACGGGAACGTCGCGTGGCGCGTGAGCGCCACTCCCGCCACGCAAGCTGCACCTACACCACAGAGCGCGTAGCCGATTCGCGCGGTCCGTTCACGGCCGGGGATGCAGAGCGCGAGTGCACTGCACAGCCCACCACTCGCGAAGACCCCGATCCCGAGAAAGAGCGGCAGAAAGTCCGGGGTGCCCACCGACTGGGCACCAGGCCAGATCGATACCGTTGCGGCGAGCGACATCCAACCGGCCAGCAGGCCGAACGCGGGTATGCGCAGCTGGGGTACGCGGGATACCGGCTCCAAATCCGAAACAAGCTCGGCGACGAGTACGTCTGTCGATCGCTGACTCATGGGTCTGTCCGCATCTCCTCCAAGAGTCCACGCAACTTGCGGTAGCCGCGGTGTGCTCTCACCTTGAGAGCGCCGGCGGTCGTGCCCGCACGCTCCGCGGCTTCCTGCATCGATAGCCCGTGCAGCTTGACCAGCTCGACGGCTTCGCGCTGGGCCGCGGGCAGCTGTGCAAGGGCCCGCGCCAGCTCCGGAGAGATCGAATCGGGTTCCGGCCCGATTGGGGTGTCCTGACTCGGATCCGGCACGCCATCGAGCGATTGCTCGAAGCGTCGTCGGACCTTCTGCTTGCGGAGCGAGTCGATCACCGAATTGCGCGCGATCGCGAAGATCCACGGCTGGAAGGGCCGCTCCGGTCGGTACGTGTGGCGAGCACGATGCAAGGCCAAGAGAATGTTCTGCACGACGTCCTCCGCCGCTTGCTGATCATGCAGACGCGCGCGCACGAATCGCTCGAGCATCGGCACCAGCGCTCGTAGCAGTCGCTCGTAGGCCACGGCATCGCCCGCCTGCGCCTGGGACATCCAGAGGCCCCATTCGCTGCGCATCTCGTCGAGATCCTGTTCTCGTGTGGTTCTACGCTCGAGCACAAGGACACGTTACGCCCATCCTCTCGCACCCGGCAACCTTCTTGCCGACGGCCAACCGCGCTTTGGCCCCTAGCGGGGTGCTGGGTCCGGTCGAGCCTCCTCGCTAGCTCTTGGCTAGGCCGCGCGCACTCTGATAAGGTCGCCAAGCTGTTGGGAGATTGCGCCTGCGTATCGCAACTGCCCCGCACCAAGACCCCCATTCATGGCTTCGGTAGTGCCCACTTCGGTAGTGCCTGATTCGGACGTGGTCGCCTCGCTCGAGGGGGTGACTCGGTGCTTTGGCGACTTTCGAGCGCTGAGCGGGGTCGACCTGTGCATTCGGCAGGGCGACGTCTACGGCCTGCTCGGTCTGAACGGGGCAGGGAAGACCACAGCGCTTCGTGTCCTACTGCGCTATCTACGCCCCGACTCGGGGGTCGCGCGCGTGATGGGCAGGGACGTACAGTCGGACTGGATCCGTGTAGCCCCGCTGCTCGGAGCAACGATCGAAGCGCCGGCCTTCTACCCGCACCTCGACGGAGCTACGAATCTGAGGCTGCTGCACGAATTGGCCGGATCCCCGGCAGGACGCAGCCCCGAACAGGCCATGGAGCTCGTGGGCTTGGACCGGCGTCCAGGCATCCGAGTCCGCAGCTACTCGCAGGGGATGCTCCAGCGCCTCTACATCGGTCAGGCTCTGCTCGGAGCCCCGAAGCTGCTGGTGTTGGATGAACCGACGAGCAATCTGGATCCGCGGGGGATCCTCGAAGTGAGGAACCTGATCCGGCGCCTGCGGGACGAAGAAGGAATCACTGTCGTCCTCTCGAGCCATCAGCTGAGCGAGGTAGAGGACATCTGCAATCGCGTGGCCATCCTGCATCGCGGGCGCAGACTCGAAGAGGCCGATGTCGACGCCCTCTTCGGTGCTGACCAGCGCTGGCTCGAGATCGAGGTCGCGCAGCCCGACAAGGCCTTCGAGCGGGTGCGCCTGCTCGACTGGTGCCAAGAGCCCGAGCTGCGAGATGGCCGGCTGCGCCTTCGCGTACTCGAGGCGCGTCGAGCAGAGCTCAATGCTCTTCTCGTAGGAGAGGGTTTCGAAGTCTCTCAACTGGTTACGCGACGGCCCAGCCTCGAGGACTACTTCCATCGGGTGACCGCGGATGCGTAGCTTTGCCCTCGTGCTCCGCTTCGAGCTGGCCAAGGCGTTCCGGAGCCGGCTCACCTGGGTCACACTGCTGCTTCCGATCCTGATCACGATCCTGTCCATCTGGCTCGGCGAGTGGATTCGAACGGCTCAGGCGCTGGCGAGCGGATCGAGCTCGGACGAGCCGAGGTCCGCATACTTCGCCTTCAGTCAGGGTGTGCGAAACGGGTTGGTGTTGGGCGGAGTCTTCTTCCTATTCTACGCGAGTATGCTGATTGCGAACGAAGGCAACCTGCGAACCTTCAAGACGATCCTGCTGCGCGCGCACCCGCGTCTGCAGTGGGTGGCGGCCAAGTACGGTCTCCTGCTGATTCTCGGACTGGTCCTGATCCTGGGGGTCGTGGCCGTGGGAATCGCCACCGCGGCAGTGTTCGGCGACTTCGTCGACGTCTCCGAGGAAGGCTATGTGTTCTACACAGCCAGCTTCATGACACGGGAGAGCCTGCAGGCCGTCCTGCTCGTATTGCCCCCGATGGTCGCACTCGCGGCATTCGGCTTGATGGTCTCAGCGCTCACGGACTCTACCGGCATCGCGACCAGTGCATGTATCGGGGCCTATGTGTTCCTCGAAGCGCTCAAGGGCTCGTTGGCCGATGCGCGCTTGTACCTCTTCAACAGTTTCATGCCATCGCTTCTCGACACCTCCTATTTCGTTGCACTGCAGGGATTTGCCGAAGGAAACTCCGACGCGGGCGTCGAAGCGGGATGGATCCTGTTCAACCTGGCGACTCCGGCCGCCTCCGCCGTGCTCTTCCTGGCGGTAACCGCCGTCGTATTCGGACGCCGTGACTTCGCGGTCTAGGTCCCGTGTCTCTCGCTCGCTGGCGCTGGCGAGCGCAGTCCTCGCGATCTCTGCGCTCGCCGCTGCGCAGCCGAACGAGGGGGTGGCTGGCGAGGGCACTCCAATCCGAGTTCCCGCCGCAGCCAGCCCAGACCTAGCGACCCAGCCTGGGAGTTACCTCGGTGTCGAGACCGCGAGCAACGACAACGTGCTCGAGGATGCGAACGCGTATCTCGGGATCAGCGTCACTCGTGTGGTCGAGAACTCCCCAGCACAAGCCCTCGGCATCCAGGTTGGGGACATCTTGCTCGAAGCCAACGAGATCGAGCTCGACGCCCCCGAGCGCCTCGACGACGTGCTGGCAGCGCTGCCTGCGGGCGCGGTGCTCAGGCTCCGCGTCGAACGTGCCGCCCGCGTCGAGCAGTTGGAGACTCGCACGGTTCCTCGCTTGGTCGTCGCCCAGCCCGAGTCCGATTCGCCAAGCGAGGCCGAGAGCCCGCTGCGCGTCGAGCGTCGGCATCTCGGTTTCGAGTTTCGGTCGGCTTCGCCCGCGCGCCTGGGCGAGCTCGGACAGAGTCCGAGCTTTGGCATCGAGGTTCTGAAGCTCGCTCCACGTAGTCCACTGCGCCCGCTGGGGGTCGGGGTGGGCGACGTGATCACCGAGATCGACGGGCGGGCGATACCGTCACCCGACGACGTCGTACAGTTCTTCTCCGAGCTTTCCGGCGTGAGCGAGGTCCGGCTCACGATCTGGAGCGGGAGCGGCGAGCAACGCAGGTTGGTGGTTCCGCTGTACCGACCGGATCGCAAGCTCACCAACCTGCAGATTCCTGCGCTTCTCTCGCTGCAGCGCGGCAAGGATACGAGCGAGTACAGCTTCGTGCTTGGGGCAGTCCGCCTTACCCGGCTGGCCAACGGCTCCCGAATTCGCATTCTCTGGTGGTTTCAGATCGAAACCGGCTCTCCTGACGAGCTGATCGACATGGGGAAGGAAGGATGAGGGGTCGAGGGGCGGACGCCCGCGCTGCTGATCAGCGCGACCGGGGCCGCAAGGGTCGCTTGGCGTCGCTCGTGCTCACGGCGTTCCGCGCCGTTGCGTGCGTAGCTCCGTGGCTGCCCCACCCGGGAAGTGCGGCGACGGTATCCCCGCTGGAGATTCGTCCGCACGAGAAGATCCTCGAGGTCGCGCTGGTGGAGTGGGACCAGGAGCCGGGCCGTGAGCTGGCGATTGCTTCCGCACGTTCGACTGGGCCACAGAGCGCCGAACGCTTCGTGACCATCTACGGCGTGCGAGCGGACGCGACTGCAGCAGCAGGGGTTGCAGTCGAGACCCTCGCGCAGCACCAGGTTCCGGACGACGTCGTCGCATTCGGAGTGGGAGACCCCCTGGGAGCCGGCACGCGAGCCGTCCTCTACTTCACGGCCCAGTCGGTCTTCGAGATCCGAGCAGACTCGAAGCCGCGCGCCGTGCTGCGCGGACAACGGCTCTTCTTCTCCATGCCGGCGTCGGATGCGCTTCCCTTCTGGGACGGGATCGTAGACCTCGACGGCGACCAGCGCGACGATCTGCTGTTGGCCGACGCGCGCGGATACATCGTCTACCGCGGCTCTGCGATGGGTGCGTCGAGTGACGCCGCGGTGTCTAGCGGGCGGGTCGAGGTCGGAGCCGACTATGCAAAGGAGCCACTTCGGCGACGTCGGCGCACGGCACGCGACGAAGGGCCACTCGTGATGTGGCGCAGCCTCCGCCGCGTCGTATGGGCGGATCTGAACGGGGACAAACGCCTGGACCTGCTCGCGATGAAGCGGGCCGAGCTGCTGGGATATCTGCAGCGGGAGGACGGCAGCTTCCCGCTGAAACCCGACGTCCAACATCGTCTGGTGTCGGAGCGCGGACTGGCTGCGGGTCCCGTCAACGCGGGCCCTCCCCCTGCGATCGTGCACGGTGACGTCGATGGAGATTCCCGGATGGACTATGTGGTTCCCGAGCTGGATCTCGAGGAGCTATCGACCCGTCTCCGGATCTTCCTGAGCGGCGAGCAGGGACTGCCCGAATCGCCGAGCCAGATTATCAAGCTTTCGAGCCTCGGTACCTCGCCGGAGCTCGTGGAGCTGAACGGCGACGGGCACCTGGACGTCGGGATCTCGGTCTTTCGGAGCGATCGACTGCTGTCCGTCTCTGCCAATCAGATCGAAACGCTCGATTTCACCTACTACGGCTTTCTATTCGACCCAGGCGAGCGCTCGTTTTCCAGGCGTCCCGACCTGCGCTTCGATGCGAGCTGGACCGTTCCCGAGGACGAGACCTCCGCCGACGAGCGAGAGTCCGACGAAGAGCCCGGATTCATTCGATGTCCAGGAGACTTCTCCGGCGATGGAATCTGTGACACCGTACTCTTCACTGCGGAGGGGGCGTTCTCGGTCTTTCCGCTCGAGGTGACCGGCTCTGACCGGCGTACCCTCTCCACGGCGTCGGAAGCCTCGATCGAAGCGACGCTGCCACCTTCTTCTCGAGTTCGCTTTGCCGACCTAAGCGGCGATGGTCGGACGGACTCGATCTTCGTGTACGAGGATCATGTCCGCGTCGTGGTGAGCCCGTGAGCTCGCGTTGCTGCTTCCTGCGCGTCGTGTCCTGGCTGGCGCGCGCCGCCAGCGTCTTCGTCGGTATCGTCGGAGGGTGCGACTTCGCGTTCGCCGATCCTGCGAGCTATGTGCAGCGCGAGATGGAGATACCGCGCGATCGCGCCGGGCTCTTGTGGGCGCGCTTCGACGCGGACGATCGAGCCGACATGCTGGTTGCGGACGATGCGCGACTCTACCTCAGGCTACAGCGACCTGACGGAAGCTACGCGGATCCCATCGAGCTCGATGTCGAGAGCGAGTTCGGCGGTGCCCTGTTCGATCTGATCGATCTGGATCGTGACGGCATCACGGAGATCGCCCTACTCCACCAGCGCGGCGTCGATGTCTATGGCTTCTCCTCCGAAGAGAACGCGTTCGTACGCAAGGGTGATCCCCTCTTGGAG
The DNA here is from genome assembly GCA_003247575.1 of Pseudomonadota bacterium. Taxonomy (GTDB): domain Bacteria; phylum Myxococcota_A; class UBA9160; order SZUA-336; family SZUA-336; genus SZUA-336. Next base: position 40,966 of record QJZC01000033.1, on the reverse strand, counting down.
AAGCTGCGAGGCATCCGCTTTCTCCATCTCGCACAGCAGGACTTCGTCGAGGACATCGACGGCGACGGGGACGACGACCTTCTCTATCCCGTCGATGGAGCCGTCTACTTCTATGTCAACGACCTCGGGAAGCTCGTTCGGCGCGGAGAGGCCGAGATGCCCCGCACGACCGTGCAGCTCGCCTCGGACGTGCCCCGCCTGGGGGGACTTGCGCGGACGCGCATCCAGCTGCCGCGCCTCGCGACCGAACGAGAATCCTCCGATGCGAGTCGGGTCGAGATTCGACTGGCGGATGGTCGCTACGTACGCGCGCAAGATGGAGCCACGGCGCTCACGGGGGAGTACGTGGTCGAGCGCTTGGGGGACGATCCACTCGAGCGCTTCAAGCAGCGTCACGGAATCGAGCTGAAGGAGAACGAGACGTTTCAGGCGATCCTGCGCGACATCGACGGCGATGGCTTGAACGACTACACGTTGGTCTACAAGAACCGGATCTGGGTCTACCGCGCTTCCCGCGACGGATTCGACTTCGATGCGACTCCGGATCAGCTCGTGAAGGTCTCCGCAGCCGATCGCATCTCGGTGTTGCTGTTGCCGCTCGACGATGACCGGCGTCCCGACATGGTGCTGTTCAAATACCGCATTCCGAGCGTAGCTCGCTTGGTCGCGGCCCTCGCCATCGGGCTACGAACCGAGATCGAGGTGCTCGGGTACACCAACGATCAGAAGCCAGTCTTCTCGCGCAGTCCCAGCGAACGCTCCACGTTGGTCCTGAAGATTCCCCCACTGTTGAGACTGATCGGAGAACTCGAGGACGTGGTCGAGCGCTTCCGAGACATCTTGCGCCCCATGCAGGGTCTGACGCGTGGCGACTTCGATGGCGACGGTCGAGACGATGTTCTGCGCCTTGCCGGCGACCAGCTGGAGATCTACCTCACGCGGGCCGATGAAGAGTCTCCGATCGATCTGGCAGCGGCCCGGGGACGCGAGTTCCTCGAGCGCTACGATGGACACGAGCTCGTTCGACGCGTGCTCTTCGAGCGCCGTCGGCGCGAGGTGACGATCGAAGCGGCGATGGATCTTGCCGGAGAGATCGTGGCGGCACTTCAGAGCTCGATCGTCGGCGAGCGGGAGCCCGAATCCACGGTGGCCATTCCGGCAGGACTTGCACGCGAGGTCGACCAGATTCTGTCGCAGGATATCGACGGGGATGCTCGGGACGATATCCTGCTCTTCGTCGAGCCCGATCGCGAGGAGGAGCGAAAGACGGGGGAACGGCGCGAGACACAAACCCTCCACCTCTGGCTGTCGCGCGATCCCAAGGCATCTCTCTGATCCTCCAGCGTCTGTGTGAAAGGGAGTCTGCATGTCCGACCAACCGAAGCTTGAATCCTTGGACCTCGAATACTGTCGTGTCGAGCGCGATGGGCGCATGCTCTGGGTGACGATCGATCGACCGAACGTGATGAATTCGCTGCATCCGCCCGCGAATCAGGAGATGGCGCGGGTCTTCGACGCCTTTGCAGCAGACCCCGATCTCTGGGTTGCAATCTTGACCGGGTCGGGAGATCGAGCGTTCAGCGCGGGGAACGATCTCAAGTACCAGGCTTCGAGCGACGGCGCGATTCGTATTCCGGAAGCGGGCTTCGGTGGCATCACCTCGCGCTTCGATCTATTCAAACCGTTGATCGCGGCAGTCAATGGTGTCGCAATGGGTGGCGGCTTCGAGATCGCGTTGGCGTGCGACATCATCATCGCATCGGAACGTGCGATCTTTGCTCTGCCCGAGCCCAGGGTCGGATTGGCGGCGCTTGCCGGCGGCATTCATCGTCTACCTCGCCAGATCGGTCTGAAGCACGCCATGGGAATGCTCTTGACCGGGAGGCGTGTCTCCGCGACTGAGGGACGCGAGCTGGGCTTTGTGAACGAGGTCGTGGCGCCCGATCAGCTACTCGATACCGCGCGTCGCTGGGCGAACGAGATCCTCGAGTGTGCTCCACTCTCGGTTCGGGGAAGCAAGCAAGCTGCGATGCAGGGGCTCGATTCGGCGAGCTTGCAGGGCGCCATCGGTGGGGACTATCCGGAGCTACGCGCCATGGTTCGCAGTGAGGACTTTCGTGAGGGTCCGCGCGCATTCGCGGAGAAGCGCAAGCCAGAGTGGAAGGGTCGCTGAGCTAGACTCTGAGCTCGGACAGCACTCGGAGGGCTCGATGACGCCAGTGGACTCAGACGAACTGCACTCCCCGGAACCGGTTCCCATCGAGGAGGTTCGGGCGACCCTGCGGGACTGCCTCGACGCGCACGGCGACTTCGTCGAGCTCCGCTTTCACCAGAAAGTCGTGCGCTCCGTCGCCTTCGAGCAGGGACGACTCGAGGCGGCGACGCTCAGGCGGCGCGAGGGGACCGGCGTGCGCGTTCTCCATGGGGGTACTTTCGGCTTCGCTTCGTGTGGTTCGGCCGATCCGGCCGAGGTCCGCGCGACCATCGAGCTCGCGCGCGCCGCGGCGCGCGCGAGCTCGACGTACCGCCGAGAGAAGGTCCAGGCGCTCGCTGGCCGAGAGCTGGCGCGCGGTCACTTCGAGGGCGAGGGATTCGATGAGCTCAGCGGCCGGCCCTTGGACGAGAAGATCGAGCTCGCGTGCGAGGCCGAGAGCAAGGCTCGCGCCGGTGCGTCGTCGATCACCCACGCGAGCTGCGGTTACAACGAGATCTATGAGGGAAAGGCGATCGTCACGAGCGACGGCGCCGACTGCTCGCTGCGCCTCGTACGGCCCGAGTTTCGTGTGAGCGCCATCGCCGAACGTGCAGGCGAGCGCCAGGTCGGTTTCCAGAGTGTCGGCAAGACTGGGGGCTGGAACTGCCTGTTCCGAGACAAGTCTGCCCGCCAGCTCGGCGACGAAGCCGTCCAGATGGCGGTCGAGCTGCTCGAGGCGCAGCGTCCACACGGTGGGCGGGCTCGCGTCATTCTGGCTCCCTCGATCGTGGGCCTGCTCGTGCACGAGGCGATCGGGCACACCGTCGAGGCTGATTTCGTGGCCTCGGGCTCGGTGGCGGCCGGAAAGATCGGCAAACGCGTCGGCAGCGAGCTGGTGAATCTCTATGACTCCGGAGAGAGCGAGTTTCTGGAGGGAGCCGGGGGCACGCTCCCGGTGGACGACGAAGGTGTGATCACACGAAGGACCCCGATCATCGAGGCGGGCGTCCTTACGAGCTACCTCCACGACCGCGAGTCCGCCGCGCGCTTCGGCGTGATGCCGACGGGAAATGCACGCGCATGGGAGTACAGCGACCCACCGCTGATCCGTATGCGAAATACGTACATCGCTCCGGGCGAACAGGATTTCGAGCAGATGATCTCCGAGATCGACGATGGATACCTCCTGGAGGGACCGCGGGGCGGCCAGGCCGACAGCACCGGAGAGTTCATGTTCGGGGTGGGACAGGCGCGGCGGATTCGGGGTGGCAAGCTCGCGGAGCTCGTGCGAGGGGTGACCATCAGCGGGATCGCTTTCGACGTCATGCACAGTGTCGATGCCATCAGTCGCGACTTTCATTGGGATCTCGGATCGGGCTACTGCGGAAAGGGCCAGCCGGCAAAGGTCGACGCTGGGGGTCCCTACGTGCGCTGCCAGGTCATGCTCGGAGGCGATCAGTGATCGGACCAGAAGAGCTTCTTGCAGCCTGCGAGCGAGCGGTAGGTCGCGCACAGGCTCTCGGGGCCGAGCAGGTGGAGGTCTTCGCGGAGTCGGGCCTCTCGACCGAAGTAGAGCTCCAGAAGGACGACATCCACACCGCCTCCACCTCGGATGAAACCAGCTTCGGAGTCCGGGTTCTGCGCGGCGGCAGCCAGGGTTTCGCCACCGTCAACGGGATTGGCAACCTCGAGGCTGCCTGCTCGGAAGCGCTGGCGATCGCGGCTGTGGCCCCCGCCGACGAGTTCAATCAGCTACCGGATCCGCGTGCGGTGGAGCGCTTCGAGCGCGTGCCCGATGCCGCGCTCCGCGAGCTCCGCGTCGACTCGCTGGTCGACCTGGCTGGGTCGATGCTGGCGGAGGTGCGGGCGCGCGACCCACGCGTGCGAATCGATACGGGCGGAGTGGCAGCGAGCGTTCACTCGCGTGCTCTCGCTTCGAGTACGGGCATCGCGCTTTGCGAAGCGGGATCGGAGGCCAGCTCCCACCTCTTCGGTATGGCGGTGGACGGGGACGACGTCGGCTCGTTCGACTACGACTCCAGCACGGTCTTGCGTGCGGACGCGCTTGCACCAGCGCTCTCGGGCCTGACGGAGCGCTTCGTCGAGAAGTGTCTCGGTAGCTTGGGGACTCGCTCCGGCGAGTCCTTCCGTGGGACCCTGGTCCTCTCCCCGGAGGTGGTCCAATCGTTCCTGCTGGGGGATCTGCTGCCCGTGCTGTCCGCCAAGGCGGTGCGCACCGGCCGCTCGCCACTCGCCGAGCGGTTGGGCCAGAGCATTGCGGCCAAAGCACTCAATCTGATCGACGATCCTCGGCTGCCAGAGGGGACGGCGAGTGGTGCCTTCGACCGGGAGGGGATGCCGACCCGCCGCTGCGTGTTGGTCGACCGAGGCGTGCTGCAGACCTTCCTCTACGATGCGTACGAAGCCCAGCGTGCCGAGGTCGAGCCCACAGGCCACGCGTGCGGTGGGGCGGCCGCCCTACCCCGTATCGGCACCTCGAATCTGCTGGTCTCGCCCGGCGACACTCCCTACGAGAAGCTCTGTCGCGAGCCGGATCGCGGCATCCTCGTGACACGCTTCAGCGGCCAGTCCAGCGCGATCACCGGCGAGTTCTCGGGGGTCGTGAAGGGCGGCTTCCTGCTCCGGCAGGGAGAGCGAGTCCCGATTCGCGAGACCATGATCGCGGGCAATCTGTACGATCTCCTGCACTCGATCAGTGGAGTCTCGAGCGAACTCACCAATCTCAATGGATGCGCCCTGCTGCCGGCAATCCGGGTCGAGGATGTGTCCATTACTGCTGGCTGATTGGCCGCGGCCCGCTGATCGAGCGGCCAGCTGACCCGGCCCAGCGCCAGGGGGGTATACTGACCGCCCGAACTCGCATAGCTTTTCTCGGGCGCCGCATCCCGCGCGCCCGATGACTCGGAGGACACATGGAACACTCTCTCCAGTTCTACATCGATGGTGCGTGGGTGGAGCCCGCGGAATCGCGCCACCTGGACGTGATCGATCCCAGTACCGAAGAATCCATCGGCAAGATCGCCCTCGGCGGACCCAAGGACGTCGACACCGCCGTGGTTGCTGCACGCAAGGCGTTCGACTCCTACTCGCGCACGTCGGTGAAGGAACGGGTCGAGCTGCTGCAAGCGATCATGGGAATCTACCAACGCCGCGCCGGTGACATCGCCAGTGCCATCTCCAGCGAGATGGGAGCTCCCGCCTGGTTCTCCCAAGGGGCCCAGACCCCATCCGGGATGGGACACATTGCGATCACCATGCAGGTGCTACAGAGCTACAAGTTCGAGGAGCAGGTCGGCAAGACCATGATCTTGCACGAGCCGGTCGGGGTGTGCGGCATGATCACCCCCTGGAACTGGCCGGTGAACCAGATCATGTGCAAGGTGGCCCCCGCGCTCGCCGCCGGCTGTACGATGGTGCTCAAGCCGAGCGAGATCGCTCCTCTGAACGCGCTGATCCTGGCCGAGATCCTGGACGAAGCCGGTGTGCCCGCAGGCGTGTTCAACCTGGTGAATGGGGACGGACCGGGCGTGGGAGCTGCACTCTCGGCGCACCCTGGGATCGACATGGTCTCGTTCACCGGGTCTACCCGTGCAGGCATTCTGGTAGCCAAAGCCGCAGCCGACACGGTGAAGCGCGTCACTCAGGAGCTCGGCGGCAAGTCCGCGAATATCGTCCTCGATGATGCCGATCTCGCCAAGGCGATCCCTGGCGGCTTGAATTCCTGCTTCATGAACTGTGGCCAGTCCTGCAATGCACCCACGCGCATGCTGGTTCCTTCGGCGCTGCAGGAGCAGGTGGTCGAGATCGCGCGTGCGACGGTTCCGAACTTCATCGTCGGGCCACCGCACGGAGAAGGGGTGAAGATCGGACCTGCAGTCAGCGAGGCCCAGTGGAACAAGATCCAAGGGCTGATCCAAGCGGGAATCGACGAGGGCGCGACCTTGGTCGCCGGTGGTACCGGGCGGCCGGATGGCCTCGACCGTGGCTACTTCGTGAAGCCGACGGTGTTCGCGAACGTGAAGAACGACATGACGATCGCGCGCGAGGAGATCTTCGGACCGGTGCTGTCCATTCTGCCGTACGCTTCCGAGGAAGAGGCGATCGAGATCGCAAACGATACGGACTATGGGCTCTCCGGCGCTGTGCAGTCTTCCAACATCGAGCGCGCGCGCGCCGTCGCACGGCGCCTCCGCACGGGCAACGTGCACGTAAACGGCTCTGGGCCTGACTTCACCGGGCCGTTCGGCGGCTACAAGCAGTCTGGAAACGGTCGCGAGTGGGGTCGATTCGGCTTCGAGGAGTTCCTCGAGGTGAAGGCCGTTACGGGCTGGGAATAGCCGAACCGGGAGTAGCGGAACGCTCGGACCCTCATTCGCTATACGCGTGAGGGTCCGAGCCGTCTGTTTCTGTTCGCGGGGGTCGGATCGAGCGAAGCTCGTTCGCGCTCAGGTCGATCTGCTGCAGCTCTGAGGCCAGCTCCGGCTCTTCCTTGAGGGCGCGACCGAGTAGGTCCAATCCGAGCTCTCGTCTGAAGCAAGCGAGCGCCTGAATCCCCATGTGCAGCGAGCTGCGCGGTGTGGTCAGGCCTCGTGCGACGAGCCCCTCGTGGACCAGGAGCGCGGTGGCGGGGTCGCCGAGGTCCGCGTGCCACTCCGCAATCCGCAAGGGCGCGCGAGCGCTCTCCTCACCGATGGACCGGTAGAGGAACTCGACGGGCGCCCAAGGTAGTGTCGAGGATCGGGGTAGGACCGCATTGCGTTCGACCGGTCTACGCTGGAGTGCCAGTAACTCCCCGAGTGCCAGAAAGAGATCCGGCCCGATGGAACACGAGCTGAGTGCATCACAGAGTCGGGCGGACCCTGGCGCATGCGCTGACGGCAATCTTTCGAGCCCGCGCGCCAACGCCCGCCGAGCTCCGCCCAGATTGCCCGTCTCGATCTCGACGAGCGCGAGCTGCCAGCAGACGAGTATCTCCCGTGGCCGGCGCTCGGCCACCGAGGCCAGATCGTGGAGCGCCTCGCTCCAGCGCCCCTCCTCCGCCCGTAAGACGCCCCGCACCCAGACACTGTCCACGTGGACGTCCGAAGTGTTCCAATGGCTGGCGAGTTCGAGTGCACGACGCGTCCGTCGGTCGTGTCCTGCACCGAGCTGGGGCCACCGTCGCGAGAAGAAGAACTGAGCCCGCGCAGCCTCGAGCCGGCGTAAGCGCACGTTCCGTGCCAGAGGCATGCTACTGGACTCGATCCTTGTCGCACTCGTCTGGGAATCGTGCATGCTCGATTTCGAGTCCTGGCACGAGTGGCGCGGAGCACGCCACTCGTGCTGGATCACGTCCAGCAGCTGTGCTGCGCGGTGCACGCGAGTGTGGCGCTCGAGGACGAGGCGACGCCCCGCAGCAGCGATGGTCTCGCGCTCTCCGCTCTGATTCAGATAGTGGCGCACGCGCTCCAGCAGGTTTCTCGGGGTGTACGTTGCCAGATGAACTCCGGGACGAAACAGGCGCGGAAGATCTCGTGGGGTCGCTTCGGTGAGCAAGAGCGATCCCGAAGCGAGCGCCTCGAAGACGCGGAAGTTCAGTCCTTCGACCAAGGTCTCGTTGATGACGATGCGCGCCTTTGCGTACTCATCGACGATCCGATTGCCGGGTACGAGCTGGCTCGGTACGTGTCCACCAACGGCCCTGACCTCGAAGTGTGCTCGCAGGAAGTCGAGCAATGCCACGCGTCGCGGGCGTTGATCGGTCGTGCCTACGAAGGCGATGTCGCAGTTCTTCTCCAAGCTGCGTGCTGGAAAGTCGGCTGCCTCGATCGAGTACGGTGCCCAGTGAGCGTGTATGCCGCAGCGTGCGAGCTCTTCTACGGACTCCGAAAAATCTACGAAGACATGGTCGAAGAGCCGAAGATAGTCGCGCAACCAGAAGTGATTCAACGCCGAGTCGTACACCACCGCGGCGAGCGGGACGTCACAGCGCTCGATGCCGCGCAGGAACCAACGCGGGCCGAAGAGCTCGACCACGATCAGGTCCGGGGTGAACCCCGCGTGCGCGAGTGCGTTCCGCAGGCTGTACTGGCGCAACGCTCCGTGCCCGAAGCGCGCGCACTGTTCCTGTCGAAACGTGGCGACGCGATGTCCGAGCTGTCGAAACGCGTTCGCGAGTCGGTTCCCATTCAGCAGGAGAATCTTCAGAGGAGATCGCTCGTCGAGGGGTGGGGTGGCCGGATTCGAACAGGGTAACCAGCTGCCGAGCAGGGATCCAAACCCCAATTCCCGTGAAGCGCGCATCCGGGGCGCCGTCGGGGGTACGCGCTCGCTAGTGTTCTCGGAAGTCGGAAGTGTCCGAGCACCCGTCGCCGGCTTCGATCGCGGACCGAGCCGGCTTGCGGCAGAGTGCCAGAGCGATTCCCATCAACATTGCCGGAACGGTCAGCACGGATAGCGGCGTGTGGGTGTTCTCGCCGCGGTCGAATCCCTCGATCCCGAAGAGCTCGCGAGAAGCCAGGATCTGCAGGGTGCCATAGCCCATGGAGAGCAGGAGTCCCGGCAGAATCGAGCCGGCAGCCCGACGCAGCAAGCTCAGCAGCAGCGCGACCCCGAAGGCGAGGACCAGTTGGCCCGGATAGATGATGAACGGCACGCTCGCTAGCGTAGTGAGCATTGCTACCCCGAGGACGGCGCCCCTCGAACCCCAGTGGGGCTCCATGCGTGGCTGTATCAGCCCGCGCAGGAAGAGCTCCGAGACCAAGGGGTCGACGATCACGAGCACGATTCCCAGCTGCGCTAGTCGCAGAAGCTCGCCTTCCGGGGGCGGGGGTAGCGCGGGCAGCTCCGGTCGCGGGAACGCCGTCGCCACGACATTCTCCAGTTCGCTCAGCACCAGGATCGATGGAATCAGCAGGAGTGCCGCCGCCCAGGTGTGCAAAGGTGCCCGAACGAACCCGAGCGCCTGCCCCGGCGGGTCCTCGATGAAGGGCCGGGCCAGCGCGAACGCGGCGCCAAAGCCCACGAGCATGCCGATTCCGAGTACGGCCGGAGGAGGGTGGTCCGGCTGGATTGCGGCCAGCAGCATCGCCACGAACCAGGAGAAGAACGCGCCCGACAACGTGAGCCAGATCGCGAGTCCCGGTGTCAGGACAGGAGTCTCGAGGTCGGGATCACGGTCGTGCTTGGGTGGGCGATAGTCCGGCATGGGGGAACCCTAGGCTGAATGCAGTGCTCGAGCAGCTCTGGCGCCGAGCACCTCTCGTAGCGCCCGGCCCGTATGTGAGGCCGCAACCTGTGCGACGACCTCGGGTGTGCCTTCGGCCACGATGCGGCCCCCGCCGTCGCCGCCTTCGGGACCGAGATCGATGATGTGGTCCGCAGTCTTGATCACGTCCAGATTGTGCTCGATCACCACGACCGTATTTCCGCGATCGACGAGGCGGCCCACTACGTCCAGCAGCCGCTCGACGTCTGCAAAGTGTAGACCGGTCGTGGGTTCATCGAGGATGTACAGGGTGCGTCCGGTGGAACGCTTCGAGAGCTCCTTCGCGAGCTTGATGCGCTGCGCTTCACCACCAGACAGGGTCGGCGCCGCCTGCCCCAGCTGAACGTACCCGAGCCCTACCTCGCCAAGAGTCTGCAGGCCGCGCCGAACGGCCGGTATGTTCTCGAGCACCTCGAGTGCTTCGTCTACGGTGAGCGCGAGGATGTCCGCAATCGAGCGTCCCTTGAAGCGCAGCTCCAAGGTCTGGGGATTGTAGCGCTGTCCCTGGCATTCCTCGCAGGTGACGAACACGTCGGGCAGAAAGTGCATCTCGATCCGCAGGATGCCATCGCCCTGACAAGCCTCGCAGCGACCTCCTTTGACGTTGAAGCTGAAGCGTCCGGCCGTGTATCCGCGCGCACGGCTCTCGGGGAGCTGGGCGAACAGCTCACGAATCGGCGTGAAGATGCCGGTGTAGGTCGCGGGGTTCGACCGACTCGTGCGGCCGATCGGCTGCTGGTTCACGTCGATGATCTTGTCGATCGAGTCCATTCCCTTCACCCGCCGGTGCTTTCCAGGGAGCTCCTTCGAATCGTGCAGCGAGCGGGCGAGCGCTCTGAACAAGGTATCGTTGACGAGGGTGGACTTGCCGCTTCCGGAGACGCCAGTGACCACCGTCAGGAGCCCCAGTGGAATGCGTACGTCCAGGTTCCTGAGGTTGTTCTCGCACGCTCCCTCGATCGCCAGATAGCGCGCGCTCCCCTTGCGCCGTCGCTTGGGGGTCGCGATCGCGCGACGACCCGACAGGAAGGCGCCGGTGAGAGAATTTGGATTCTGCGCGACCTCGGCAGGTGTTCCCTGCGCGACGATCTCTCCACCGTGACGCCCCGCACCAGGGCCCAGATCGATCAGCTGATCCGCCGCGCGCATGGTGACCTCGTCGTGCTCGACAACCAGCACCGTGTTCCCCAGATCGCGCAGCGAGAGCAGTGTCTCGAGCAGCCGCAGATGGTCCCGCGGATGCAGGCCGATCGAGGGCTCATCGAGGATGTACAGCACGCCCACGAGTGAGGCGCCCACCTGGGTGGCCAGCCGAATCCGCTGTCCCTCTCCACCAGAAAGCGTGGCAGCACGCCGATCCAGGGATAGATAGTCGAGCCCGACGTTGCAGAGAAAGCGGAGTCTCTGCCTGATCTCGCGCAGGATCCGATCGGCGATCGCGCGCTCCTGAGAGGACAGCTCGATGTTCTCGAAGAACTCGAGCGCGTGCTTGATGCTGCGGGACGTGATCTCGTGGAGCCGGGTGCCCGCGACCCGCACCGCGCGCGCTTCTTCGCGCAGACGCGCGCCCTCGCAGACGGGACATTCGGCCATGCGCATGAAGCGGCCGAGATCCTCACGCACGCGGTCCTCGTCCGCCTCGTGGTAGCGCCGATCGAGATACTCGATGACCCCGTTCCAGACCCTTGAAAAGGTGCGGCGCTTGCGCGCTCCGAAGCGAAAGGAGAGATCTTCGCCCGTGCCATGCAGGATTTGCTTCTGAAGCTCCGTGGGCAGCTCTCGCCAGGGCGTGTCGAGGTCGAAGCCCAGATGCTCCGCGACCGCCTCGAGCAGGTACTGGTAGAAGCGCGCCGCGCGTCCCCGTGCGCGTAGCGGCAGGATGGCACCGTCGCGTAGCGACAGTGATGGATCGGGGATCATGAGCTCCGGCGAGAAGTAGTCGCGCGTACCCAGCCCACCACACTCCTGGCACGCACCGTGCGGGTTGTTGAACGAGAACATGCGCGGGGTGATCTCGGGATAGCTCTCGCCACAGTCGATACAAGCTGCGAGCTCCGAGAACAGGATCTCACGCTCGCCGGGGCCGATGTCGACCGTCGCGTAGCCTCCACACGTTCGGAGCGCGGTCTCGAGCGACTCCGCGAGACGAGCCGTGACGTCGTCTCGCCACACCAGGCGGTCGACGACGAGCTCGATCGTATGTCGCTTGGTGCGTGCCAGCTTCGGCATCGAGTCGAGCTCGCAGAGCTCGCCGTCGATGCGCGCCCGCACGAACCCCTGCCGCGCATACTCCTCGAGCTCCTTGCGGTGCTCGCCCTTGCGGTCGCGCACGATCGGCGAGAGCACCTGCAGGCGGGTCCCGACGGGTAGAGCCTGCAGACTCGAGATCATCTGTGGGATCGTCTGTGCAGCGATGGGCCTGTCGCAGCGGATGCAGTGTGCCGTTCCGACGCGGGCATACAGAAGGCGTAGATAGTCGTAGATCTCGGTAACCGTTCCCACGGTCGAGCGGGGATTCCGGGTCGTCGTCTTCTGCTCGATCGAGATCGCGGGTGACAGTCCGTCGATCGAGTCGACGTCGGGCTTTCCCATCTGCTCGAGAAACTGCCGCGCGTAGGTCGATAGGCTCTCCACGTAGCGGCGCTGGCCCTCCGCATAGATCGTGTCGAAAGCCAGCGACGACTTGCCTGAGCCAGAAAGTCCCGTGATCACGACCAGTCGATCGCGCGGAATCGTGACGTCGATCGATTTGAGATTGTGCTCGCGCGCTCCGCGCACGATGAGGTCGCTCGGATGTGGACTCATGCTTCGTCGCGCCGCTCGATCGTGTGCTGCGCCCCGCTGGAGCTCCGCCCGCTCGCGCCCTGCCGCGCGATCTGTACGGCCAGGCTGATGGCGGCGAGCATCGAGCTGGACTCCGCCACGCCCTTGCCCGCTAGCTCGAACGCGGTGCCGTGGTCCACGCTCGTGCGCAGGATTGGCAGGCCCAAGGTCACGTTCACTGCGCGCCCGAATGCGTGGAGCTTCAGCGGCCCGAGCACCTGATCGTGGTACATGCCGACGACCGCGTCGAACTCGCCTGCCACCGCGCGTGCGAACAGACTGTCGGCAGAGAGCGGTCCGGAGACTGCGACACCCCGTTCGCGCGCCAACTCGACAGCCGGCTGGATGAAGCGTTGCTCTTCGTCGCCGAAGCGCCCACCGTCGCTGGCGTGCGGATTGAGTCCGCAGACCGCGATGCGCGGCCGCTCGAGCGCGAAGCAGCGGCTGAGTTCGGAAGTCAGTTTCTCGAGGAGACGCGAGAGGTCGATGCGGCTCAGCCTTTCCGGAACCTCGCGGAGTGGACAGTGGATCGTAGCCGGGACGACCCGGAGCTCGCCTCCAGTCAGCAACATGATGGGATCCGATGCACCGCAGAGCTCTGCCAAGAGCTCCGTGTGGCCGGGGTAGGTGTAGCCCCCTGCGCCGAGCACCTCCTTCGAGAGTGGACCCGTCACGATGGCGTCGACCTCGCCGCGCAGACAAGCCCGAGTTGCCTGCTCGATCGCTGCGACCACCCCGGCCGCTGCCTTCGGGTCCGGCCGTCCGGGGACGACCTCGGCGCTGGCCGTGTCGAATGCGCGCAGCTCGACACCTCGCGTCCCTTCGGGCGACCATCCCCCCGCGCGCTCCAACGCTCCGAGATCTCCGTACACTTGGATCTCGCAGACGCCTCGGGGCAGGCTGCGCAAGCAGGCGGCGATGATCTCCGGTCCAATCCCGGCTGGGTCGCCGACGGTCAGCGCTAGGCGGACGTCTCCGGAGCCAATCACTCGAGCTTGAGCTCGGGCGAGACGATCTGGATGTAGAACTGCTTGCGCTGATCCTCCATCCAGCGATTGAACTCGGGCTCCATGCGTCGATCGCGGAGCTCGGCGCGCAGTCCCTCTTCGACGTCCGCGAGCTGTACTTCCGAGGGGTCGAAGCGCCCGATCACCTGGAACAGGCTCACTCCTGCGGCGTTCTCGATCACCGGACTGATCGAGCCGGGCTCGGGCTCGAAGACCCAGCGCGCAACGTCAGCCGAGACCTCGCCTTCGCGGAAGGTCGTGAGACCCCCGCTGGCTGCAGAGGGCGCGCGCGAGAAACGTTGGGCCAATGCGGCGAACTCGCCGGTTTCGATGGCTCGGCTCCGCACCTCGCCGGCCAGCTCGCGTACCTGATCGCGCGTGATGTTCTCTTCGGGCTCTGGCCAGGGGATGAAGATCTGCCTGACCCGAGCGCGCACGCCGGGCTTAATGTCCCGGTAGCGCTCCTTGAAGAGCGCTTCGATCTCTTCGTCGCTGATCTCGATGCGGCTCCGGACGGCGCCCGACATCACCTTCATCTGGGTAATCTGGTTTCCGAGCTCCTCGCGGTACGCTTTCCGGTCGAGGCCCTGTTGTGCGGCTGCGGCGTAGATGTCGTCGGGTGTGATCCCTTCGTCCGAGGCGATTCCGGCGACCGTCTCGTCGATCTCTTCCGGCGTGACGTCCAAGTTTACTCTTTCGGCATATTTTCGCATCAGGCGCACTTCGATGAGCTGCTGGACGGCCTGCTTGCGGACCTGTTGGATCAGCTCGGCTGGAAGCTCGGTCGTCCCCTGCTCCGCGGCGATTCTCGAGAGGATCGCGCTGGCCGCGCCGTCTACTTCGGAGAGCAGGATGACGTCGTTGTCGACGACGGCCGCGACTCCGTCGATCACCTCGGCGCTAGCGCGTTCCGGAGCGGCGGTCAGGGCGCCGGGGCACGTGACCAACAGGGCGAGCAGCAGTGTACGGGGGAGCAAGGCCTGTCTAATCATCGTTTCAAGGTCTCCAGAAGTCGCTCGTTTACGCGGATCTCTGCCGAGCGTCTGAGGTCGCGCAGCCATTGCGGCCGAAGATTGGCCAGTTGCTCCTGTGCGAGTTTCGTCATCAATTCGTCGCGAATATCTGCGAGCTCCGGCTTCTGAGGAGGATACTTCTCGATCAGAAAGAAGATATGGTAACCGTGCAGAGACTCAATGACTTCGGATAGTTCGCCCGGCGCGAGCTCGAATGCCCTGTCGAACACCTCGGGCAGGCTACCCTCTCCAAAGGGCGGGATCAGTCCTCCCTGTGCAGCCTCGGGAGCCTGGCTGTTCTGCTCCGCCAGTTGCTCGAATTCTGCACCAGCTTTGAGCTCCGTGAGCAGCTTTTCTGCTCTTTCCCGATCCTCGACGACGATCTGTCGAATTAGGACGCGCTGCGGCTGCTCGTATTCGGCTTTGTGCGCTTCGAAGTAGTCCGCGAGGGCACTCTCCGGGATCCGCAGGCCGGGCGCAAGCTCGCTGATGGCGGCGCGGTCGATCAGCATCGTCTGCCGGACGTCTTCGCGGTAGCTAGGGTCCGAGAAGTCGAACTCGTCGCCGTGGACCAGACGGATTCGCGCGTCGACCTCCGAATCGCTGACCTCGATTCCCAGCACTTCAGCGCGATTGCGAGCCACCCGTTGGTTGACCAATCGGTCGAGTTCCTCGGTCAGCACGTCGGCGGCGAGGGCCTCTGGATCCGCTTCGTGTCGCCACTCGACCATTCGTCGCAACTCGTCCAGAAGGATCGGGCGGCCATCGACCTCGGCCACCTGCGCTGTTCCGGAAATCGGGCCGCAAGCGAATCCGATCCAGCTCACACCAAGCAGCGTTACCGTCCACACCCGGGCTCGATTCCTCATCTCTTCCTCCCGCGCTTCCTGCGTCAGACTCAGCGTACTGCTCGGTACCCGAGGCTGCGGGGGGCCGGTCCCCGCTCCCGCTCGCCGCGCTGCGACGCCAGGGCGAGATCGGATCGGGATGTCTCGGGCTTGGACCTCAGGCCGACGCCCGAGCTTCCTCTCGATCGCGTGCGAGGAGCTCGAGCAGGCTGAAGCTCTCGGGCAGAGCGTCCTCTAGCTTGCGAAGCTTCAGGTGGATCCGCTGGTTCGCACTAACCCGCCAGGGTGCATTGGGTTGCTGGAGTAGCTTTAGGAGGAGTTTGGCGTCGAGCTTGGAGTGCGCGCTGGCGTGCAGGACCAGCTCGCCCCGAGAGGTCTCGATGCGGTGGATGCCCAGCCGGCGACAGCGGATCTTGAGCCGGATCACCTCAGCGAGATTCTGCGCCTCGGTCGGAAGTGGCCCGAAGCGATCCAGAACGTCGTCCAGGATGCTGCGCAGCTCGTCGTCGCTACGTGCCCCCGAGAACTGCTTGTAGAGCACCAGGCGCTGGTTCACGTCCTCGACGTACGTATCGGGCAGGAGCGCCGCGACCGGGAGGCGGATCTCTGGGTCGATGACCGGCTCGTGCGCCTGACCGCGCAATTCGGCGACCGCCTCCTCGAGCATCTCCATGTAGAGGTCGTAGCCCACGGATGCGATCTGTCCGGACTGCTCCGATCCGAGCAGGTTGCCCGCACCACGAATCTCGAGGTCCTCGTTCGCCAGTCGAAAGCCGGCTCCGAGCTCGGACAGATCCTGGATCGCCTCGATGCGGCGCCGGGCATCGTTGGTCATTACACCGGCCGGAGGCAACAAGAAGTACGCATACGCTCGGCGATTGCTGCGCCCCACGCGGCCGCGCAGCTGATAGAGCTGTGCCAGGCCGAAATGATCCGAGCGGTGGATCAGGATCGTGTTGGCGTTGGGAATGTCCAGCCCCGACTCGATGATGGCGGTGCAAACGAGGACATCGATCTCGGTCTCCACGAAGCCCAGCATCACCGCGTCCAGCTGTTGGGCCTTCATTTGACCGTGTGCAGTCGCCACGCGCGCGCTCGGGATCAAACCGCGCACATAGCTGGCGAACTCCTCGATCGTCTCGACCCGATTGTGGACGACGAAGACCTGGCCGCCTCGACGCAGCTCGCGTGCGATTGCCTCTTGCACGACTTCGTCCGAGAAGCGGCACACCTGCGACCGGATCGCGATGCGATCGGGCGGCGGAGTCAGGATCACCGACAGGTCGCGCATGCCGGTCAGGGCCATCTGCAGTGTCCTTGGGATGGGCGTGGCGGATAGGGTCAGCACGTCCACCAGCTTGCGCAGCTGTTTCAGACGCTCCTTGTGTGCGACCCCGAAGCGGTGCTCTTCGTCGACGACGATCAGACCCAGATTCCGAAACTGGATGTCCTTGGATAGCAGCCGGTGCGTTCCGACCACGAGATCGACTCGACCGGAAGTGATGCCCTCGCGCGTCTCGCGTACCTCCTTGGGCGACTCGAGCCGCGAGAGCGTACGGATCTCGATGGGGGTGTCCGCGAAGCGCTCGCGCAAGGTCTCCGCGTGCTGCTTGCAGAGAACCGTCGTGGGCACGAGCACCGCGACCTGGCGCCCGGCCGCGATGCTCAGATAGGCGGCGCGACAGGCGATCTCGGTCTTGCCGAATCCGACGTCTCCGCAGACCACGCGGTCCATGGGGCGCGCCTTCTGCATGTCGCTCAGCACGTCGTCCGTGGCTTTGCGCTGGTCGGGAGTGTCTTCGTAGGGGAAGCGAGCTTCGAACTCCTCGTAGTCGGCATCCGGAGGCGGGAAGGCGAAGCCTTCGAGCGTCTCGCGCGCCGCCACGACGGCGAGCAGGTCTTTCGCCATGTCGACCACCGCTCGTTTGACCCGACGGCGAGTGCGCGCCCAGGTTCCGCCGCCCAGGCGGTCCAGTCGTGCTGCGCTGTCCTCTGCACCGGTGTAGCGCTGCACTCGCTCGAGACGCGATACCGGGACGTACAGCTTGTCGCCGCCTTCGTACGAGATCAGCAGGAACTCTTGGCGGAGTCCGCCAGCGGATAGCTGAGACAAGCCACCGTAGCGACCGATTCCGTGCTCGGCATGGACCAGCAGGTCGCCCTCCTGGAGCTGTGCCAGGCGTTCGATGGCCTCTCCGCGCTGGGTACCGCGTGGCACGCGCCGCCGAATGCGCGCTCCGAACAGGTCGGACTCCGCGACTACGACCAGCTGTTCGAGAGGCAGCTCGAAGCCCTGAGAGAGTCGCGCGACATCGATGCGAACTTCGCCGGGCGCCAGCGACTCGCCGAGCGCACCCGGGATCATGCCCGCGGTGGCGACCGGAACCTCGTGCGCGTAGTCGCGCAGGATGTCCGCGAGGCGTTCTGCGCTCGACAGCGAGGGACACACCAGGCGTACACGGCGCCCCTCGCTCTGCCAATGCGTCAATCGCTCGGTCAGCGGCTCCAGCGCGTGACCGGATCCCTGGCGCGCGTGGATCTCTCGGCGCAGCTCGGCGTGCTCCGGCGCAGCGACGTGGATCTGCGCGTCGAAGTCGCCGGCCTCGCGCGCTCCCAGGCGATCCAGCACGATCGGGCGCCGCGCGTGGAGTGCGCTGCGCGCCGACGCGGCGTCGAGAAACAGGTCGAACGGCTTTGCGACGAGCCGTTCCTGCGAGCAAGCCTCGCCGTAGCCCGCGAAGGCTCCATCGAGGAACGCGGCGCTCTCCTTGGCCGCTGCTTCCGGGTCCTCGATGATCCAGGTCGTCGCGTCCGGGAGGAAGTCGAACACGCCCGCGAGCGGGGTGTCGTGGAACAGCGGCTCCAGATTCGTGGCGCCCGGGGGAAGGCGGCCGTGCGAGATCGCCTCGGTGACCTGATAGATGCCCGATTCGCCGACACCCTGTTCGCGCCCGAGCAGACGCGCCCGTTCGAGCCAGGCCCCAGCGTCGGTCGGGAGTCGTGCCGGTCGCGGTGGGATCGCGGCGAACGTCCGCAGCTCGTCGCTCGAACGCTGTGTGGAGGGATCGAAGCTGCGGATCGAGGCGACCTCGTCGAAGTCGATCTCCAGGCGGACCGGCTGGACGAGCTGGGGGGGGAAGAGATCCACGATGCTGCCGCGTACGGCGACCTCGCCACGCTCTTCGACCAGGCTCGCGCGGTGGTAGCCGGCTGCGATGAGCGATCGCAGCAGGGCATCGCGATGTATGGCCATGCCGCGCTCGACGTGGATCACGCGCCCGCGCAATTCGTCTGGCTGCATCACCTTGCGTAGCAGAGCCGCCCAGGTCGTGACGGCAATCCAGCGGCTCGAGGGGGCCTCCGGATCCCCGGAGGTGGAGAGGAAGCGGTAGAGCCCACTCATACGACGGGCTTCGACTTCAGGGTGGGGGGAGAAGCGGTCGTAGGGCGCGATGTCGTAGCTCGGGAACGACCACACTTCACGTCGGCCGAACGCGCGCAGATCCTGCTGTGCACGCTCCGCCAGGTCGCGATTGGGTGCCAACCAGACGGCCGGCCCCGCGCGAGTCTCGAGCAGCCGCGCCATCAGATAGGCGCCCGCAGCACCCGACACGCCTTCGAGGCGTACCCGTCCCTTTCGCCCGGTGAGCTCACGAAAGAGCTCCTCGGTGTCCTGGGGCCCCTCCTGGGACCCCGATCCCACGGTTCGATCGCTGGCCGATTCCTGCAAGGGGGGAGAATGATACGCACTCGCGTGGACGGCCGCTCTGGGGCTCAGGGAAAATGAGGGCTCGAGCACTCACTTCCTTGCGGCCACCGCAGACAGGGCTGGAGCATCGTGTAAGGGAGCGGCTATACTGCGCGGCCCCGAGCGCGTTCGACGTCCGTGGCGAGCGCGACGCGCCGGCTGCTGGCGAACCCGCCGGCCATGGGATCAGCGCCGCTTCGGAGCACCTGCTCGGAGGCGCGGCAGAGCGAAGCGCAGTAGCGCGGAAGGATATGACGATGAGCCTGGAGTTTCTCGGCCGAAAGCTCGGCATGACGCAGATCTTCAAGGAGAGCGGAGAGCGGATTCCCGTGACCGTGCTCGCGCTGGACCCCTGCGTGGTCGTGCAGAAGAAGACCGCTGAGACGGACGGGTACTCCGCTGTGCAGCTCGGTTTCGAGGCCGCCAAGGAGAAGCACATCTCGAAGGCCCTTCAGGGACACTTCGCCAAGGCCAGCGTGGCGCCGCAGCGATTTCTGTTCGAGTGCCGCGTGGGCGCGGACGAGGCCGAGGCGCTCAACGTGGGCGATACCGTGGCCTGCGCTTCCAAGTTCGAGGGCGTCGATCGGGTCGACGTGGCGGGTCTGACCAAGGGCCGCGGCTTTTCGGGCGTGGTCAAGCGCTGGAACTTCGTGACGCCGAAGCAGACGCACGGAACACACGAGTTCTTCCGGCACGGGGGCTCGGTAGCGGCGGGCTCGTACCCCGGAAAGATCTTCAAGGGCAAGAAGATGGCGGGCCGCTACGGCCACGAGCGCGTGACGCAGCTCGGGCTCCGAGTCGAGAAGCTCGACGCCGAGGAGAACCTGCTCTACGTACGCGGCTCGGTTCCGGGCCACACGAACGCGCTCGTGCGCGTGCGCAGCTCCAACCGGGGCTAGCCACGTAACGGCTCGCTACGTCCGCCAAGACGAGGGCTACAAGAAGGCCAAGCGCGAGGGCTATCGCTCTCGAGCCGTCTACAAGCTCGACGACCTGCTCAAGCGTACCGGTGAGATCAGGCGCGGGAGCACCGTGGTGGAGCTGGGAGCTTGGCCTGGCGGCTGGCTTCAGCGACTCGCGTCACTGGTCGGGCCCGGCGGGCGCGTAGTCGGACTCGATCTACGCGAGATCGACGAGATGGGTCCGCCGGTGGAGCTGATCCAGGCGGACTTCACCTTGCCTGAGACGCTGACGCGTCTTCATGCTGCACTCGGAGGGCCCGCCGATCTGGTGCTCTCGGATGCTGCGCCCAAGCTGACCGGCGTCGTCCACGTGGATCGCGCCATGTGCGAGGAGCTCTACGATGCGGCGCTGGTGGTCGCGCTGCGGGTCTTGAAGCCGGAGGGCCGCCTCATTCTCAAGGGCTTCCCGGGACCCGAAGCACAGCAGTTTCGGCTACAGCTGCGCCCTTACTTCAGCCGAATTCGCGAGGTCCGGCCGGAAGGCAAGCGGGCGACCTCGAAGGAATTCTACTGGGTCGCCATGGGGTATCGCCCGCCCGCCGACGGTGTCGATCAGTAGACCTCGGTCGAGGGGCGCGAGTCCCGCGTGTACTCGTAGTCGCGCACGATACCCTCACGGTCGAACTCGACGTCGAGTCGGTAGACGGTCTGGTTGGTTCGGCGCACGTTGACCGGTGATCCCGGGATTCCCTGTCCGAGCAGCGCACCGACGAACCCAGCGATTCGGTTCACGAATCCCGTGTCCACGCTGGATCGCTCCTCGAAGCGATAGCGCCAGACCTCGCGGCCCGAGCCCCGCACCGAGACCCCTTGTGGCGGCCCGAACTGCCGACGTACGTCGCTCTGCGTCCAGGAACCACGCCGTATGTTTGGAACCGAGTCGACGCTGAATTTCTGCCCGCTCGATCCACAGCCCAGCAACGTCAGGACAGCGCAGGTCCCCGCGAGGACGAACTTCCGTCGGGTGGTCATGAGAGGTGCTCCTGGTCAGCTTTTCCCAAGCTGGGATCTTAGCTGCACCAGGTGGATTCGCCGCCGACTTTCGCGCACGCGCCGGCACAATCAGGACAGGCAGCGAAGAGAGGGCAGGCAGGCGAGCGGCAACTTCAGTGCGCCTCGATCCCCATCGATCGGAGTAGGCGCAGGGCTTGGTCGAACTCGGGACGAGGCCAGGCGTCGTCGATCTGATCGAGTAGCAGGTCTCGGGCTTCGATCGTTCGACCGACCCGGTAGAGAGCGATCGCGTGATTCCAGTGTCGCAGCGCCTGGTGAGTACGCGTCGCGTCCACGCCACAGCCCATCTTCTCGAATTGCTCGAGCGCCTCCTGATTACGCTCGAGCCACAGCAGGGCAGCGGCGAAGTACGGACGCAGCGCCTCGACACCGTCCTCGTTCTGCCGCTCCTCGAGCGAGCGAAACTCGCTCACGATCTCCGTATAGCGCTCGAGGCGCAGGAGCGCGGCGCCCAGATAGCCGAGCTCGATGGGGTCGAGCTCTCGCTGGCGTCGAATCTCGTCGAGGCTCGCGACGACATCGGCCCAGTCCTCCCGGTGCGCGGCTCTGAGGATGCGCGCCGTGTCCAGCAGACACCGCGGTGTTCGTATCCGTCGCCTGAGCCATCCAGCGATCCAGCGCATCCGCCGCCCTACCCTGCAAGCCATCTCGATGGCCCGGATTCGGGCCGCCCGCGCGAATTGCTTTTCGGCGTCTGCACACCCAAACCGGAGGCCGAGGCTGGGCGGAGGCTGAGGCGGTGGCCCCGCAGCAGCGGCCGCGGGGAGGCTCTGGAGACAGGAGTGACCCATTCAAGGGTCTGCTAGGAGCTCTAGGCGCAGCCGCTGGCAGGAGTGGACGTACTCGGCAAGGTGTGTGGCTGCGAAGTGCTCGAGTTCCCATTCGCGGTCCTCGAGCGTGCCCATGAACTCACTGCGCACGACGTACGCGAAGGCCGCAGAGCGGGGGAAACGGGGTGCGTCCGTTACCGGGTGGGGTTGCCGGAGCTCGACCTGGACGCGCTGCCGCTCGTAGAGCGGACCCTCGAACAGATCCAAGACCCGCCAGTGCTCGGCAGTCAGACCGGTGTAGACACAGCCGGCAGTCGAAGCCCTGGCCTGCGGTCGGATTCCCGGATAGCGCTCCCCACGTACGCGGCAGCGCGCGAAGCCGTCGAGCTTTGCCGCCGCTCCGGTCCAAGCCCAGTCCAAGGACTTGACGAGAGCCGCCGGTTCTGGGGAAGCCAGGGAAGCGCTGTCTGGCGCTGGCCCGCAGAGCGCGCGCATGATCGCCGGAAGCTGCAAGGTGCCGTAGGCGAAGAGGCGGTCGTGGCCTTCCAGCGGATTCATGGATGCGAGGCGTCCTCATCGGCGCGGGAGCTCTCGACAGGCTCTCCCAGGATCCAGCGAACCAGCGACGTCGTGTCCGCCAGTGTCTCCTCGGTGCGGTGAGCCCCGGCGCGACGCAGCTCCGCCGTCGTGCTCCGGCCGGTGGCGACCGCCAGTGCTCGGCAGCCGTTCTCGAGTGCGCAGACGACGTCGTGCGGTGTGTCGCCGATGACGACGATCTGGCTCGGATCCAGCGCATGAGGCTCCTCCGTGGCGTAGCGTGCGCGAGCGACCGGAACCAGCTCGGGACGCGTCGCGCCGTCGTCTCCCCAGGCGCAGATGGAGAACAGCTCCGTCGAGAGTCCGCCTGCACGGAGCTTCATGCGGCCGGTCTCCGGGTAGTTCCCAGTCAGCACGCCGAGGGTGACTCCGCTGGTCGCTCTCAAGCGCTCAATCAGGGGAAGAACGCCCGGCAACGGCTGCACCGCGCCGGGGTGGCGAAGCCGATCCCGCAGATGCTCGACGTAGCATTCTCGAAAGCTCGCTTCGAGCTCCGCGCTCGGCGCGAGCCCGTTGGCTCGCGCGAGATCGTGCCAGATGAGCGGGTCCAGTCGCCCGTTCACCTCGACGTCGGCCCAATCGAACTCCTCACCGAATAGGCTGCGACCCGCCGAGAGCATCGCCTGACGCCCTGCGCCCTGGCTCGTGAGCAGGGTGCCGTCGATGTCGAACAGCACCAGGGTTGGCTCGGGCAGGCGCTTGGTGTAGAAGACCCGGCGCTCGCGAATGCGGGCGGGGCGAGTTGGAGAGATCGAGTGATCGTAGCTCTCGGTGTACGTGGGCAGGCTTGCCTGCGAGTAGCCGAGGCGCTCGTACAGCTTGCGCGCGGACGGATTGTCGAGTGCGACGCCGAGCCCGACCGAGCGCCGTCCGCGTAGGAGAGCCAGCTCCTCCGCGCTGCGGACAAGCGCTGCCCCCAACCCTTGAGAGCGAGACTCGGGAGCGACCTGCAGGCCGTGGATCTCGGGGATTCCATCACAAGCGGTCGCGATGCTCGGATTGCGTGCTCCGGTCCAACGTACACACACGCGTCCCAGCGGGATCGTCTGTGTCCAGGCGACCAGCACCGAGTCGGAAGAGGTGGAGCCGTAGACCTCAGGCCCGATCTCCGCGTAGCCGGCCAGCTCCTCGAGCACGTCCGGAGGCTCCGACAGATGCCGCGCAAGCTGCTCGAGCTCGTCCCGTCTGAGAGGTCGGATCTCGAGCGGCTGACCGTTTGCCAAGCGCGCCGCCCATTGGAGGGAATCTCGACGCACCCTCGTCGGGATGATCACGTTCCTGGACTCCCTTCGACTCCGACGATGCTCGCGCCCGCCGCTGGTGACTGTGCGGCTGCTCCGCTGGCGATCGCGCCGCCGCGGAGAGAGCTCAAAACGGTGCGCAGGTCTGCGCCGAGCTCGCTGATGCGCCGGGTGGGCCCGTGCGCGCTCACAAAGATCTGCGCCCGATCCCGCTCGATCACGAAGAACAGAGAGGTTTGCTCCGAGGTTACGCCGTCGTCTTCGAGCACGAACTCTTGCCGCAGGCCCTGGAGCGGGCGGCCGCGCGGAGCCACGCTGACGGATGACTCCCGCAGGTTGCGCGCACGCACCTTGCCGGTGCGCATCGCTCGGCGCGAACGCTGCGCGCTGAACTCCTTGACGAACTCCTTCAAGGTCCAGCCGAGCGGGGGCGTGAATCGGTGCAGCATGATCACGGCGTCGCCAGGAGCTCGCAGGATGAGGACGCGCGAATCCGGAGTCTCGAGCTCGAAAGTGTCGTGCGTCAGCTCCCAGCTCTCCGGGTACAGGAAGCTGAAGTCCGGGTCGCGATGCTTTCGGAGCCCCGGCGGATCGTCGGGGCCACCACAGCACAGAAGCGCCAGCAGGCAGCAGATCCACCCGAATCGGAGCCGTCTCGATCCGAGAGAGAGAACTCTTCGGATCGGGACTCTGTCGTTCATCGCAGGTCGGCGGAGACGGACATGGCCCTCGAGCATCTCTGACCTTCGACTGTGGTGGAGTCTGGATGCACCCGACTCGAGCACCGGTTGAGCCTCGAAGCCCGACCTCGGCCGAAGGGTGCTACGGCTTGGCTTCGCTACCCGTGTAGTCTGCCAAAAACTCTCCCCGGAAGCGCTCGAAGCGCTTCTCGACGATCGCCTCGCGCATGTCGCGCATCAGGCGGAGGTAGAAGCTCACATTGTGGATCGCGCCGAGCACGGTGCCGAGAATCTCGTTGGTCGTGTAGAGGTGATGCAGATAGGCACGAGTGAACTGACTGCACGCATAGCAGGTGCAAGACACATCGATCGGGTAGAAGTCGTTTCGGTATGCACGGCGCGTCATGCGGATGCGGCCGCGCCGGGTGAACAACGTCGCCGAGCGCGCATAGCGGGTCGGGATCACGCAGTCGAACATGTCCATGCCGTGCTGGACGGCGACCAGCAGATCCTCGGGTAGCCCTACCCCCATCAGATACCGCGGACGCTCGCCCGGCAGCATCGGAGCGGTCACACGCACGATCTTCGCGAGTGCTGCGTGGCCTTCTCCGACCGAGACCCCACCGATGGCATAGGCAGGCAAGTCCAGCTGGACCAGCTCAGTCGCGCAGTGACTACGCAGATCGGGATAGACGGATCCCTGCACGATGCCGAACAAGGTCGCGTCGTGACCCCGGTGTGCCTCGATGGAGCGCCGCAGCCAGGCGATGGTGTGCTCCACGCCGCGGGCGGCGAGAGAGTGGTCGGCGGGGTGCGGGGTGCATTCGTCGAGCGGCATGATCATGTCCGCTCCGAGCGCGTGTTGGATCTCGATCGCGCGCTCGGGAGTGAGCAGGAGAGCTTCGCTCTTCCGCTCTGGAGGATAGAAGCGTACTCCCTCGGACGAGATGGTCTTCTTCGGGAGGCTGAAGACCTGGAAACCCCCGGAGTCCGTCAGGATCGGCCCACCCCAATTCATGAAGGTGTGCAGACCCCCTGCCTTCTCGACGAGGCGCTCGCCCGGCTGCAGCCATAGGTGGTAGGTATTGGCGAGCAGAATCTCGGCCCCGGCCTGCGCGAGCTGATCCGGCGTCATTCCGCGCACGGCCGCGCGCGTACCTACTGGCATGAAGACCGGCGTTTCCACGAGGCCGCGCGAGGTGATCAAGCGTCCCGCGCGTGCCTGTCCATCCTGGGACTCGAGCGAGAAGCGAATCACGAGCTGGCTGCGGCTCGCGTCGCTTCGGCGGTATCGCGCATGAACTGCTTGGAGCTGCCGACCAGCCCCTCGCTGGGAATCCAGATGCGACGTTCTGCGTCGGCCACGGCATGGCCGATACACCAAGCCGCGTGCGAGCAGCCCGACAGCACCTCGAGTGCGCGGTCGGCTTCACCTGGCGGAACCACGAGTGCGAATCCGACCCCCATGTTGAAGACGACTCGCATCTCGGCGCGATCGATTTTTCCAACCTCTTCGATGACCCGAAAGATCGGCGGCGCTGCGGGCAGCGCGGTCAGCTCGAACCCGACCGGAGCCTCGACACGATGCAGATTGAGCATCCCGTCTCCGCTGATGTGAGCAGCGGCTTTGACGTCGATCCCCGCCTCGCGTAGAGCGCGCAGCTCCTCGACGTAGATGGCCGCAGGGCGCAGCAGCTCTTCCGCCAAGGTGTGCCCGAACTCCGGCATCTGGCAGCCGAGCTCGAACCGACCGAGCAGCACGGTGCGCGCGAGCGAGAAGCCGTTCGAATGGATCCCGTTCGAGGCCAGTCCGATCACGCGATCACCGGGTTCGATACGCGATCCATCCAGAAGATCGCCCTCGGGAACCAGCCCGATCGCGACCCCGACCATGTCGAGACCCCGCCCGGGAGCAGATCCGCGCAACATGTCGCGCACCTGAGCCGTCTCGCCGCCGATGATGCTCACCTCGGCCAGGCGAGCCGCGTCCGCGAGCGAACGGCCGAGAATCGTGAAGATCTCTGGATCCGCCTCCTCGCAGCCAATGTAGTCCAGCATCGCGAGCGGTGTAGCGCCGACCCCGAGCAGATTGTTGACGTTGAGCGCGACGCAATCGATGCCTACCGCGTCGTAGCTGTGGGCTGCCTGTGCGACCAGGAGCTTGGTGCCGACGCCATTCATGGTGAGGGCGAGCCGCACGGGACCCACTCGGATCACCGCTGCAGAGCGGCCCACACCCGTCTCGCTCGGGGTGCCGAACACCTGCGTTGGAGCGAGCTCGAGCAGCAGGCGTGACAGTGCGTGCTCGGCCTCTCCAGTGTCGACGCCACTCTTCGCGTACAGGCTCGATCCCATCGGGGATTTCGATTCCTGGCTGAGCTCGGATCCCTGGGGCTCGGATCCCTCTAGGGGGGAGTCGGATCCCATGGGCGGCTCGGCTATGGGAAGCGGCTCTCGCCCTTGCTTCGGCGTAGGCGCACTCGCCGGTGCTTCGCCTTGCGCTTGGCTCGGTGCCGAATGCTGCGGCGACGGTTTCGATGCGGAAGCTTGGTTGATTTTCTCATGGCGCGGCGAAGCATATGCGACTCCTGGTGCCAGCTCAAGGCCAAAGCGCGCGCCCCTTGACCCGTGCTGCGAAAGTCGTACTCAGGGATGCGCTCGGTGGCCAGCGCGCGGGGAGCTTTCACCCGCTTCTGGCCGCCGAGGTGAGGTCCCAATCCCCATGGCCCGGATCCTAGACCCGCGCGAGATCGTCGAGACGACGGAACGCCTGCAGCGCCGCATTCAGGAACGCTTTCCCACCTCGAATCTGAGTCGCTTTGCGGAGGAAGTTGCCGGTGTGGCGCGCAAGGCGCAGCTGCGCACCGAGTGGATCCGAGGGCCCCTGATTCCTCTGCGGATCGCCGTGACCGCACTGATCCTCCTGATGGTCGGGCTACTCGTCGTGGTCGTGCAGGACATTCCGCTGAGCCTCGGTGGGATCGAGATTCCGGACATCGTCCAGAGCTTCGAGGCCGTGATCAGCAGCGTCGCGCTGATCGGGGCCGCGATGTTCTTCCTGGTCACGAGCGAGAGTCGAGTCAAGCGCGCGCGCGCCGTGCGAGCGATCCGGGAGCTGCGCGTGATGGCGCATATGGTGGACATGCACCAGCTGGTCAAGGACCCCAAGGATCCGCGGTTGACCGGCGTGGATACGGCGTCGTCCCCGCGCACGATGTCGCTGTACGACCTTTACCGCTACCTGGACTACTGCAGCGAGCTGCTCGCGCTGCTCTCGAAGGTGGCTGCACTCTATGTGAACGAACTCGAGGACCGGGTCGTGCTCGACTACGTCGAGAGCCTCGAACGGCTGGTCCAGGGGCTCTCGGACAAGATCTGGCGGAAGATGTCGATGGTCGATCGGCTGATGGCGGGCGAGCCCGCCCGCTCGCCTCGTCCCTAGCTCACCAGAGCGAGATCTTCGTACCTCGCATTCCCGCTCGCTCGCGGTCTCGCCGTTCTCGGCGGCGCGCGCGTTTGCCGAGAGCCTCGCGCCGCTCGCGGAATTTCTCCTCGTCGATCGTGCCGCTCGTGCGCCCTTCCTTGTCGGTCGAGCCGAATGACTTGAAGTCACGGTACGCGTCGATCTGGTGCTTGAGCTCGCGCAGCACGAGCTCGACCATGATGGCATCGTCGAGGAAGCCGACACCGGGAATATCGTCCGGAATGATGTCGTGGGGGTCGCTGAAGTAGGCGAGAGCGCTCAGCACGCGCGTCCGGACTTCGGGCGGGATGCGCCAGACGTCGCTCTGGACCATCTCGAGAAACAGAGCAAGCTGCTCGACGCGCTCACTCACGAACGCCGGAACCTGCTTGGCCCGGACCCGTTCGATGAGCTCCTGGGCGGACTTGATCACGGCTGGCTCGCCGACCTCGGACAGGGTGTCCTTGGCCGTCTGGATCGCCCTGCGGAAGTGCTGCAGATCGCCGTCGCTCAGATCGAGTGTGATTCGCAGGCCCATGGATCTCCCTTCTACGAGTTGTCCGCAGCCTACACCAGAGTCGAGGATGTCTGCTAGATTCGCCCGGCTCGCTGGCGCCGGCTCCGATCGGCTCGGCGATCGGAAGCGTGGCGGCCTCGATGGCGGTCCGGGGATCGTCCGGCCCGGCCCCGCAGGTCCGGACGCGCAAGGTCCAGACACGCCGTAGGGGAACCGATGGTGGATCGCCCCGACTCCATGCACGACCTGCTGGAGCGCATCGACCTGATGCAGCTCCCGATCGGGGTCTATGTGATCGCCGAGGACGGGTGTCTGCTGGCCTGCAACCGGAGTGCGAGGGAGATCTTCCGGCTTCCCCTCGAGGGGCCTATCGTGGGCTCGATCCACGACCTGCATGTCGATCTCGACGGCCACGCGGATCTGGTGAAGGCGGCGCTCGAGGCCGAGGCCGGCGGCGCTGGCTTCGAGCGCTCGGTGGTGCACTTTCGGATCGCTGGGAACGACGTGTTCGTCGAGGACTGTCTGCGCCCGCTGCGTTCCGAGGGCGATGGCAGTCTGATCGGGTTCGTAGGCTGCATGGTAGACATCACCGACGAGCACGATGCGGGGGAGCGCAGCTACGCGCTCCAGGAGAAGGTCGAGGAGTTGACTCTCGACATCGGTCGGATTCTCCACGCCAACACCTCCACCTTGCTGATGGTCAATCAGACCTTGGCTGCTGCGGCGGGAGCATTGGCTCCGAGTGACATGAGCGAGTCCGATCTGGACGGATACGCAACGCATCAGATCGACGAGCAGATCGAGCGCGTGGCGCACGCGCTCGCCCAGGCGCTCGAGCGGTTGCTTCAGTCCGGCGATCCGGATCGGCGCTGTGAGGCACTGGAGCCCGCACAGTGGCGGCAGCTACAGGATCAGATCGGATTGCTGCTGGAATATCGCCTGCGCATCCCGATCGAGGAGCTGCGCAATCCCACTCTGCGCACGAGCGCGGCGGCGATCGTCGCACTCTGTCGCGTGGTGCAGCCCAGGCGGGTGCCGCGCGAGCCCCTGCGCGACGTCCTGCGGCTGGCGCAGCAGCTGCAGCGCGTCGTGTGCTTCGCCGACGTGCTCACCACGCGGGCCACCGTCATCCAGATGGATTTCACGCTGCGTGCTCTGCGCGATTTCATCACGGCCGAGATGCGCCCACGCGAGCATCGCGAGCGTCTCGGGGTCGTGAGCTTGATGCAGAATGCGCTGTCGCAGCTCGCAGAGTTCGCTCGTAGCTCACACGTGGAGATCCACTGGAGGGATCGACCGCGCAACCTGTTCGTGTTCGGCTGTGAGCGGGACATCTCTCGCGCGCTCGCGAATCTGCTGCACAACGCCATCAAATACTCGTGGCGGCGCGATCGGGGCAATCCTCCTTGGGTCTCGATTCGTACCGAGGAGCGTGACAGCATGGTCTGCTTCGATTTCGAGAGTTGGGGCGTGCCCATCACGCACGACGAGGTGGATCGCGGCTTGATCTACCAGATGGGATATCGCGGCAAGTGGTCGACCGATCGAGGACGACTCGGGACTGGGATCGGCCTGACAGACACGCAGCGTGTCGCACTCGCGCACGGCGGGGAGCTGATCGTCGAGAGCCAGCCCGCACATCTCACGGGATTGCGCGTGGACGACGATGCCTACTACCGCAATCCCTTTCTGACCAAGGTCACCCTCAAGCTTCCGGAGGCTGGATGAAACCCAAGGTGCTGTGGGTAGAAGACAGCGCGCGCCTAGAGCTCGCGAATCTCTGCGGCCCCGTCTTCTTCAAGGGGACGTGCGACTTGACCCTGGCCGAGGACGTGACCACTGCGGTCAACCTGATCCTGGCGGAACGCTTCGATGCCATGATTCTCGACGTGCGCCTACCGCCGGGGAGCGATCTCAGGTGGCGCAAGCACTATCGCCGCACGGGATCGAACAAGGTGAGCGCGCAGCTGGGACTGAAGCTCTTGTATTGGCTACTCGAAGCGGATCAGGCGATCTACCCGGCTGATCCGCCCGACTGGGTTCGTCCGGAGAGGATCGGTGTGTTCACGGTCGAGACGCGCCACGAGATCGCTCCGTACCTGGAGGAGCTTCGCGTGACGGTCTCTCAGGAGAAGAATGCCGACCTCGCGGACACCGTGCTCGACGAGCTGATCGAACGGCTGCTCGAGCAGCCCGCTCCGCTCGAGCCGGGCGAGCCGCCGCCCCCACTCGGGACTCTGGACCCGGGCGGCGGCCGCAGTGGGTCGAGCGCGAGCTAGCAGATGTCCGGCGACGTCCCATACGATGCTCTCACGACCCTGATTGCATTCATGGTCGGAGTCCCCGCAGTGGTGTTGCAGACGCTTCCCCCCGAGGTGCGCCGGGTGGTGAGCAAGCGCTGGGGGCGACTGCTCGCGGATCTGACGGTGCCGGTGCTGTTCGCGATCGCGATCTCACTGCTCGGCATCTTTGCGCCTCGGCTCTCGCCGGGGAGCACCCGGATCACTTGGACAGGCATTCTCGGAATCATCGTTTTGACCACCGTCTACACGGTGTTCCGGATTCTCAGCCGTTATGGCCGGCGTCTAGCGATCGTGCGAGCACTCGAGCGCGAGGTAGGGCGCAAGGTTCCGAAGACTGGGCGGCTCATCGAAGCTTCGCTCGACGATCTGGTCGATCTGGGTCGCCAGAGCCAGCCGGGCCGCGAGAAGGAGCTCGTGCTCGAGTCCCTGCAGAACCTCAGCGCGCGCGTCTACCGACACCCGAGGTACGGCGGTGATGGATTCGAAGATCTCGTGCTCGGTGTGATGGACATCGTGCTCGGAGCTCCCCTGCGTGGAAACGGTCAGAACGTCGCGAGTGCAACCCGCATTCTACAGGGGATCGTGCTGCGCTATGAAGCGCGCGCCGAGGAACAGCCCAAGCTATTGCGCCACGCCGACTTGATCGTCGCTCTGCGTGCGCTCTCGAAGCTGGGAAGGGTCGCTTGTGTCATGGATCAGGAGGCGATCCCGCTCGCGGTCGTGCAGGCCGTCAGTACCTCGCGTGTGGAGGGGACAGCGATCTTCGTCAGTCAGGCGCTGTTCGAGGTGGGTGTGGCGGCGATCCAGGCCGACCAGATGCTCGTCGCCATGTCGGCGATCGAGAAGCTGCTGAGCTTGGTGGAGCTCCAGAAGCCAGCTCGCGGTGAGCTGGTCGCCGATACGCTCGGCCTGTTGGCACACTTCCATGCGAGTGGGAACACAGGAGCGCGCTTCGCGCGCGTGCGCCTGTCGCGCCTCGAGGTTTGCTTGAGTGAGTCTCTGCCCGCCGCTCTCGAAGCTGCCTCCGCACACTGCGCGCGTACCACACATTTTCGAACGGCAGATCGAATCGAGCAGCTGTCGAGGGCGTTGTTCGACCGACCGCGCGGGGAGCGCTCCTGGGGCGCGGTCTAGCCGCGTAACGAACGCGGGCTCTCTGGTGTGTCGTTCTCGCGCGAGCGCGCGAGGGTGGAGTCCCGAGTGCTGGGCGCCGCGCCCCGAGCTGGCATCGGTCGATCGAGAGAGTTCAGAGCCCGTCGCCACTGACGTGTCCAGTCGACGACTCCATCCGCGCGGCGGGCGGGTGGGGGCCCGGAACGGCCTGCATGCCAGGCGAGAAACCCGAAGGAAGTACACAAGATGGCGACGATCACGAGAAGAGCGAGCACCTCGTCCTCCATGCAGAGCCCAACCTAGCGCGCTCCCCCCGAGAGTTCCGGAGCCCATCCATTCCACCGGATCAGGCGTACTGCGTAGAGGAGGCTGATCGCCAGGAAGGCCACTCACGCCGGAACGGCCCGCGTCCAAGAGGTTCTGGACCGGGAGATCCCCCAGGGAGACCCTGGAGCGAAAGCGCGAGCGAAAGCGCCGACGGCGCCAAACGTCGTTGTTTCGGACGCAGGGGAGCTCTGGCGACGGGAGTGGCTTCGTAGGGGGACTGCTAGCCTCGGGGCGCCGCCTCTACCTGCTCCCGGGCCCAGCGATAGTCGGCCTTGCCGCTCGGGCTGCGCACGATCTCGTCGAGAAACAGGATCAGTTTGGGGAGCTTGTACCGGGCAAGGTGTTGCGCGCATGTGTCGAGTAGCTCCGCTCGCTCCACCACCGTGCCTTCGCGCAGCTTGACCAGGGCCACGACCTCTTGCCCCCAGCGCTCACTCGGGCGCCCGACCACGACGGCGTCATACACGTTCTCGTGTGACTTGAGCGCGTGCTCGACCTCTTCTGCGAAGATCTTCTCGCCGCCAGAGTTGATCGTTACCGAGTCGCGTCCGCTGACCTCGATCACGCCGTCGGCGCGCTGGCGCGCGCGATCACCGGGTACCGAGTAGCGCACGCCGCCCACGACAGGAAACGTTCGTTTGGTCTTCTCCGCGTCACCCAGGTAGCCGAGCGGAACCCGTCCTCGCTTCGCGAACCAGCCGAGCTCCTCGTGTCCCGGCTCGAGCACCTGCGTCATGTCCTCGCTCAGGATGCAGGTACCAGGGCCCGGCATGAAGCTTCCCGTCGAGGCGGCGCCGCCGGGCGTGCTCACGTTCTGTCCCTGGAAGCCGGACTCCGAAGACCCGATCGAGTCCACGATGCGCACATCGGGAATCCTCTCCATCAGCCGCTGCTTGTTCGACGTATTGAGTGCGGCCCCGCCGGTGATGATGGCGCGTAGTGAG
Source organism: Pseudomonadota bacterium (assembly GCA_003247575.1). Lineage (GTDB taxonomy): Bacteria > Myxococcota_A > UBA9160 > SZUA-336 > SZUA-336 > SZUA-336. The sequence goes on along the minus strand of QJZC01000033.1, from coordinate 8,135 downwards.
CCCAGGTCGTAGGAGTTCTGCTCGATCTCGTCGAGAATGGGTCGAGCGAAGGCGTCGCCGACGATCAGGAGTGCAGAGACGCGCTCGCGCTCGATCGTGGCGAGCAGATCCTTCGGGTCGAGCCGGACGGGGTCTGACTGAATCACGATCGACCGTCCCACCAGCAGGTTCGAGTACGCAGACCAGTGGGCCGCTCCGTGCATGAACGGTGGAGAGGGAAGTACCTTGGCCGGTGAACGCTGCTTCGCGATCTCGACCACCTCCGCGATGCTCGAGTACTCCTCACCCTCGGGATTTCTCCCCGAGAACGCCGCGACGTAGATGTCGGCTTGCCGCCAGAGTACGCCCTTCGGCATGCCGGTGGTGCCGCCCGTATAGAGGATGTAGAGGTCGTCGGGCGAGACCCCCACCTTCTCCGCCGTCATCGGCGTGGGAGTCGCGCTCGCCAGGGCAGCCTCGTACTCGATGGCGCCGTCGAGAATCGGATTTCCGGAGTCGTCCTCCACCTGGATCAAGAGCTCCAGCGCCGGGAGCGAGGGAAGCACCTTCGCCAGGGTCCGGGCGAAGCAGCTGTGGTAGACGACGGCACGCGCGGAGGAATCCTGTAGCAGGTAGAGAAGCTCCTCCTCCACGTAGCGGTAGTTCACGTTGAACGGGGCCACGCGTGCACCGTACGCGCCCGTCATGCTCTCGAGATACTCGTTGCCGTTGTGCAGGTAGAGCGCCAGGTGGTCCTGGCCCGATTCGAAGCCCGCCAGCTCGGCGCGCTCACGGTGCGCTCCCAGCCCGTGCGCCCGAAGTACCGAGGCCAGCCGCCGAGTGCGATCGAGGTACTCCGCCCACTTCAGCCTGCGGTCCCGGAACACCAGACACTCGCGCTCCGGTAGCTCGCGGCCGATCGCTTCGGCCAACTCCGCAACGTTGAACTCCATGGTTGGCTCCTTCTCGCGTCAATGGCACCGCGGATCCGAATGACGGCGGATCGTGACATGCATTGCAGCCGCTCGCCACTTCCGGGCTTGCAGACCCGGCCCGTGAGGATGTACTACGCTCCAGTCATGAGCGAAGCCGAGCTACTGACCGGTCGTGCGACCCCTGAAGGTACGCGGCGATTTGCCGCCCGATTTCCGGATCTGCCGGGGCACTTTCGCTGTCCGGATCGGTTGCTGTTCTCGTCGCTCGGCATGGGGACGCGCCCAGGGGATCCCGGCGGCGCAGACGATCTCGCCTACCGCTCGAACTGCCCGCGTGCTCTGGAGCACGGGGTGAACGTATTCGACACCTCGATCTCCTATCGAATGCAGCACAGTGAACGCAACTTGGGCACGGCGCTGCGTAGAGCCATTCGGGAGGGGGTCGCCGCCCGCGACGAGTTCATCGTCGTATCCAAGGGAGGCTACCTCACTGTCGATACCGACTTCGCACGCACCCGGCGCGAGGCGGAGCGCTATCTGATCGAGTCGTACGTGGACACTGGACTCGTCGATCCGGGGAAGCTCGTCAACGGCTCACACTCCCTGGAGCCAGCGTTTCTGCGCGACCAGATCCGGCGCAGCCGAGGGAACCTCGGCCTCGAGACGATCGATATCTACTGTATCGAAGATCCGGAGCTGCACCTGCTCGCGAAGGGACCGACGGAGTTCCGACATTCGCTCTGCGCCGCGATCGAGGTGCTCGAAGAGGCTGTCGGGCAGCGCGCGATCGCCGCCTACGGCTTCGCTACGTGGAGCGGCCTCTTCGTCCCGTATACCGAAAAGGGGCACCTGTCGATCAGCGAGCTGTTCGAGGCGGTGCTCGAGGTTGGGGGTGCGGACAATCACTTTCGTGCTCTCACGTTTCCGTACAGCGTGGCGATGGGAGAGGCGGTCGGACTGCCTTCACAGTTCGGCGCGGGTGCGCGTCCAGCCGGCGCACTGGAGCTACTCGAGGGAACGGGAGTCGCCGTGCTGACGAGCACGCCTCTCGTGCGGGGACGCGCGGCGCGCGGTCTTCCCGAGTCGTTGTGCAAGGCTTTGGCGCCCGCCCGCCCCGGTGCGCAGACTGCCCTGCAATTTGCGCGCAGCACACCTGGCGTTACGACCACCCTCGTCGGAATGCGCTCTTCCGCGCACCTCGAAGAGAATCTGGAACTCGCGTTGCGGCCGCCTGCGGACGCAGCATCGATCGAGAGCCTCTTTGCGCAAGCGAGGGTCGAGCGCTGAGAGGCTAGCCGTCTGCGCCGGAATCAGCTCGAGTGGGGTCGGCGCCGGCGATCGAGGTGGGGAAGCGGAAGGTCAGAGGTCGGCTTCGAGTGCCCGGCGCACGCTCAGCGGACGCATGTCCGTCCAGACCTTCTCGATGTGGTCCAGACACTCCTGCTTCGATCCAGAGGTGCCTTCTGCGCGCCATCCCGGGGGTAGCGGCCGCTCCTCCGGCCAGATCGAGTACTGCTCCTCATCGTTCAAGACGACGATGTGACGCCGTGTATCTTCCTCTTCCCATTGGTCCATTCTTTCGTACTCCTTTTCGTACTCCTAGGAGGTCGGAGGTCGCACGCCAGTCGCAATGCGATCGGAGTGCGCCCCTACTTTGGACTCGTCAGAATCGGCGCCGGAGCTCCACGCCATAGGTGCGCGGAGGTGCGAGGAATCGGAGCACGAATCCGCTCGCCCCGGTCTGATCGATCCCGCTCACGAAGTGATCCCGGTCCAGCAGGTTGCGACCGTAGAAGGCGAGCTCGGTCAGGCCATCATTGGAAGCGATCCCAACGCGTGCGCCCAGCTCGCCGAATTTGCCCTGACGGAGCTGCTCCGTATTGAAGACGTCGAGCGCCTGTGCGCCCTTGTGCATCCAGTCCGCGCGCACGGTCACGGTGGCGATGCTCAGCGGAACCGAGTACGTCGCTGCGAATCGCATGGTGTAGTTGGGTGCAAACGGCAGATCGAGGTTGTCGCGATTGACGGGAACCGGCACCCCGGTGGACAGGTCGAAGTCGTCGAAGCTGTCGTACCTCGTCTTGAGAACACCGATCGACGAGGTCAGCAGAAGATTTTCGATCGGAAGCAGCGAGAGTTCGACCTCTCCACCCCGGATCAGCGCTTTGCCCGCATTGAGGACCGCCGACGGGTCGGTCGGATCGGGCGTGGCAACCGTGAGCTGGATGTCCTTGTAGACGCTGTAGAACGCTGCAGCGTTCAGCCGCACGCGCCCATCCAGTAGCGAGGACTTGAAGCCGACCTCGTAGGTCGTCAGATCTTCCGGATCGACCTCGGGTGCACCCATCGCATCGCGCCCGTCGAAGCCACCGCTCTTGAAGCCCGTGCTGAAGCTCAGATAGGCCAAGGTGTCTTCGTCGAAGCGGTAGGTGAGGCTCGCCGAGGGGGTGAAGTCGCTGAAGCGCTCGGAGCTGTCGAAGAAACCGAACTGCGTCCCCGCCGCCTGAGGGGTTACCAGAGGAAGGATGTTCCCTGTCGTCAACGCAGACGCGGCCACCGCTGGGTCTAGTGCCGAGATGACGATCCCACTGCTCGTCACCGTGCTGTTGCGGAGGAAGCGCTTGCGTTCCTGGGTGTAGCGGAGCCCCGCTGTGAACTCGAGGGCGGAGCTGATGGAGAAGCTCAGCTGCCCGAATGCGGCATAGCTCAGACTGCCGCTCTTGAACTCGGACATCACGGTCCCAAACGGCAACTGCGCGAACTGCGGACCCGCAGCCGTGAGTCCAACCAGGGTAGGAGCGGATACGCCAAGCTCGCGAGCGAAGATCGAATTGTCGATCGTTTCACGGAACCCGTACGCGCCGACGAGATAGCGGAGCCTTCCATCGAGCAAGCTCGACGTCAGGCGAAACTCCTGGCTGATCTGGTCCTGCTTGAAGCGTCCGGCATCGTCCGGCGCGAACAGCGGGAACGCTGTGGCATCCGCGTCGGATCGAGCTCGCAACCGCAGTCCCCGCGCGGCCGAGATCGAAGTGAACATCGTATCGCTACCCAGGTCCCAGTTGATGGTGCCCGAGCCGCCGAATGACGTCAGCTCGTCTTTCGAGAAGCTGAGATCCGAACGGAAGCGGCGTCGATCCTCGAGACCCGCGCTGTCGGCGCACGCGGCCGCGAAGCTCGCAGAGAGGCTCTGCGGGGGGACGGGACCCGGTAGGATTCCCGCCGCACTCAGGGCAGAGTTCACCAGATCGACCTGACCCAGAAGTGTACCCACACCGCCGATGTTGCTCGTGGGAATGCATGCGCCTGACTGAGTCTCCTTGTTCTCGCGCGACAGATCGCCGGCTAGCAAGATCTCGAGATCCGCAGTCGGCAGGAGCCGCAGCTGCGCACGCCCCGCCAAGAGCTTCTCGTCGTCGCCATCGCTCCCAGAGCTGACGTTGTCGAGATAACCGTCCCGCGTCGCCGTAGCGAGGCTCAGCCTCAAGGCCGCCTGCTCGGGAATCAGCGGCACGTTCAGGCTGAATCGGGTCGCGACCTCGTCGAAGTCTCCATAGCGCACCTCGGCGTCGCCGCCGAACTGGAACTCGGGTTTAGCCGTGACGATATTGAGCGCCCCACCAATCGTGTTCTTTCCGAAGACCGTTCCCTGTGGGCCACGCAGGATCTCGACCCGCTCGAGGTCGGTCAGCGAGAGTAGGCCGGACTGTGGCCGCGCCAGGTAGACGCCATCGAGATATGTGCCTACGCCCGGATCGATGGTCGCCGCGACGTCGAACTGACCAACACCCCGCAAGGTTGCTCGCGCGGCGTTTCCGAAGCCGAAGCTGTTGTCGATCTCGAGGTTGGGAGAGACGATGTCCTGGGTGCGGCGAACCAACTGCTGCTGCAGGTCGTCGCGCGAGAGCACAGAGATCGAGATGGGAATCTGATCTGCGAGCTCCGGTCGCTTTCGCGCCGTGACCGTGATGGTTTCCAGCATGTTGCTGAAGGTGAGCACCCGGCGTTCCGAGGTGGCGTCCGGTTGCGCGTCCTCGACGACGTCCGAGTCCGTCGCGTCGGCATCACTCTGCGCGATCAGGTCCCAGTCGGCGCTGGCTTCGGCGCTGTAGGCAGACCTGCGCCCGGAGTCTTCGGGTGCGGCTGCTACCGGGGCCGGATGAACGCCGTGGACTGCGATCGCAGCGGCGGTCGACGCGAGCGCGGTTCGGAGAAGCGCGGTTCGGCAAACGAAAAGAGGGGGGAGGGCCTTCACGATTGAACATCCTCTCTACAACGATCTCTACAACGAATGATCTCTACACGATGCACGATGGCTGAACGATCGATGTCGCTTCAGAATCCAAAGGCGCGATTCAAGCTCAGTGCGACTCTACTCTTCGGTCAGGGTCCGTCTCGACGCCGAGCAAGATCTAGCAAGACGGATGCCCACTGCGTAGGCCTGGGGCCTCGCTTCTATCCGAATGCGGATTGGGTAGCAGGAAGTCTACACCCGCGCATGTACTCGACCTACTTCGAGGCCGCCCGAGCTCGATCTTGCTCGGCTCCTCGCCAGCGGACTTCTCGCCCGCGGCGAGCACTCGGGCTTCACATGCAGTGGTCGGACCTGATTTAAATGGCGCGTGTCGCTGCGTGACCATGCGCCGTCAGCTCGGGCACACGGAGTCGTTGCGACGTTCTGGCTCGAAACCCGATCCTCGAACCCCGATCCGGCTTTGGACGTGGGGTGAGGGCGAGGTGACGCGGGTGGTCAACTTCCGACTTAGTGTCACCTGAAACACCGAGCCCATCCTCGAATACCCGACGTGATCTGAACCACGGAAAACCCGATCGACCTCAACCTGACTACTCATCCACCTGACTGCTCACGGTGCATACGAGAATCCACCAGGACAATACACAGTTTGCTGCTCTCGACAGTTCGTTGATATCGACGAGTCGTCGCTACAGCACAGGCTCTCGAATCGTAGTCTACGGGAGGGGATCCCCACTGCATACCGGTTTGTTAGCGTATTTTGAACTCTTTTGAATTCAGCTCTTGGGATTTTGAGTCGCGTTTGATTTTTCCTTTTCAGATTGATTCCAAGGTTCCTTCTCATTGCAAATTAATCAGAAACCAACCCGAGTGACTTCCCCGCATGGATGGCGGCGTCCTAGGATGTCGTTGCGCGCGTGTGCTCGCGACTCGCGAGACCTCCCAAGAATGGAGCCGACTCGTTCGGCAGGATCTCAGCTGAGAACCGACATCGCCTTCGAACGAGAACAAAGTTGGGGTAGAATTGCATCACTATGGTTTGCGGGAGCACTATGGTTTGCGGGAGGGTAGGGCGGAAGCTTACCGAGCTCTGATTCCCGCCAGCAGGGAAACGCTCCTCGAGATGCACGCTCTGTCCTCGAGATGCACGCTCTGGAGTGGGTGCCAAGTTTGATGCGAACTTCCGGTATAACCGCGTTTCCGAATTCGATGCAGGTTTCGAGCTCGACCTTGTGAAGGACGCTCGCTCGCTGGTGGCTGAACTCTCCTCCCGGGGAGTCGAGATCGTTGCCCGCGACGGTCAGCTGCGCGTGAACGCACCCGTGGGCACGGTGACACCGGAGCTCAAGCGCAGGCTTGCGGAGCACAAGGAAGCGCTGCTGCGCGTGCTGAGCCAGCTCGACCAGGATCGCGGCGAACCTGCGATCGATTCCGTTGAACTCCCTGCGAGTTCCGGGCAACGACGTCTCTGGCTGCTCGATCGGCTGCTCGACAGGCGCGAGGCCTACAACCTCGCAGTGCGCATCGATATGCGCGGTCCGCTCGACGTGGTGGCACTCGAACGCGCGCTCGGTTCGGTCTTCTCGCGACAGGCTGTGTTGCGAACCCACTACGTGGAGCGCCAAGGCGTCCTCTACCAGCGCATCGCCGCATCTGCGCCGCCGATCCTCGAGGTCGAGCGAGCTCGGGATCATCCGCAGACCTCGCCGGCCGCCTTCCTCTCGCGTTGCGAGCGCGAGCTCGGTCGAGCGCCCTTTGAGCTGGAATCCGGCCCCTTGGTCCGCTGGCGGCTCGTCGAGCTCACTTCCGAGCATCACGTGTTTCTACTCGTCTGCCATCACAGTCTCGCCGACGGGACCTCGTTCGGAATCTTCGCGCGAGAGCTGGCCCGCGGCTATCGCGCCGCGGTCACCGGTGACCCGCCGACAATGCTCACGTCCGCCCGTAGCTTTGCCGACTTCGCGCAGTTGGAGCGGCGATCCCTGCTCGAGGGAGAGTGGCAGGCCGACCTCGAGTTCTGGCGGCGCGAGCTCGCGGGCGTGCCCAGCATCGACTGGCACGTTCCGGTGGGTACGGGCGAGCGACCTGCGAACGATGGAGGTGTGATCGACTTTCGCTGGACCGAATCGCGATCGTCGCGTCTGCGAGAAGTCTGCAAAGAGGCCGGCTGCACGTCGTTCATGTTGCTTGCGGCCGGCCTGGCAGCGCTGATCCAGCGATGGACGCACCAATGTGATTTCGCGCTCGGCACGGCGATCAGTCTGCGCGACCGTCCAGGTTTCGAGGATACCCTCGGCTTTCTGGTGAACACGGTCGCGTTGCGTTGCGATCTGAGTGGGGATCCGAGCCTGGACGTACTGATCGCTCGCATGCGCGCGCGCTTGCTCGCAGCCCTCGATCATCACCACGTGCCCTTCGACGAGGTGGTCCGCGCATTGGACCTCGGTGCGAAGGGTGTCGCTCCGCTGCTGGCACAGCCCTTGTTCCAGGTGGCGTTCGTATACGAGAACATGCGCATTCCGGCCTTGGACGTTCCGGCCGCCGCATGGCGCCTGGAGGCGCCGAGTGTAGACGGCTCGATCGCAGGGGCTGCCAAGTTCGACCTCACACTCGCGATGGCCGAGGTCGATGGTTGCATCGAGGGTCGCTTCGAGTATCGCACGGCACTCTTCGACTCTGCGTTCGCCGAGCGCCTGTCCAGAACCTTCGACCGCATCGTGGATGCGATGCTCTGCGCCGATGGACTCTGCGCCAATGAAGACAGGAAGATCCGTCTATCCGAGCTCGTCCTGCTCTCGGCGGACGATCGCGAGCGCTACGTACGCGCATGGAACTCGACGTCTCAGTCGTACTCTCGGGATTCGACGATTCCGGCAGTGTTCCGCGAGGTGGCCTCGCGGTCGGGGAGTGTTTGCGCTCTGGAGTACGGTTCGGATCGGGTGAGCTACTCGGAGCTGGACGTTCTG
>QJZC01000042.1 GCA_003247575.1 Pseudomonadota bacterium | reverse complement strand
CCGGAAGACCCAGGGAGTTTACGAGTGGCGCCCTTCCGGCATTCCGGAAGGGCGCTTTCGTTTCTGTATTCGCGAACGCGCGAGCGCGACTTCGGGCGCGCCGAGCCTTCACGAGAGAGATGGATCGATCCGCTTCACGAGAGGGAGTTGTCATGCAGCCTGCGGTCGAGGCCTCGGAGTTGTCGAAGTCGTTCCGGGTGACACGCGGTCGCAATGGACGGTTGAGTGCCATCCGTGACTTGCTCGCCCCGAACTATCAGGAAGTGGCGGCCGTTCGAGCGGTCAGCTTTCGGATCGACCCCGGCGAGCGCGTGGCCTTCATTGGGCCGAACGGTGCCGGAAAGTCGACCACGATCAAGATGCTGACTGGGATCCTGGAGCCAACGCGCGGCTGTGCGCGGGTGGCGGGCTTGGTCCCGTGTGCTGACCGCACGCGCCTCGCGCAACGGATCGGAGTGGTGTTTGGCCAGCGCAGCCAGCTCTGGTATCACCTGCCGGCCGTCGATTCGCTGGAGCTGCTGGCGCGAATCTACGGGCTCGATCCGGCGGCGTATCGCGTGCGCAAGGCCGCGCTCACGGAGCAGCTCGACGTCGGTCCGCTGCTCTCGAGGCCCGTACGCCAGCTCTCGCTCGGGGAGCGCATGCGCGTCGAGGTGATGGCAAGCCTGCTGCACGAGCCTCAGCTGCTGTTTCTGGACGAGCCGACGATCGGTCTCGACGTGGTGGCAAAGTCTGCGCTGCGGGATCACGTGCGCAGGCTTTCGGTCGAAGACGGGTGCAGTGTTCTCTTGACCTCTCATGATACCGCCGACATGGAGGAGGTCTGTGATCGCGTCATCGTCATCCACCGTGGCCGGTTGCTGATCGATGCTCCCGTTCGAAGGCTCCGAAGCGACTTCATTCGCGCGAAGGTGATCACCCTGCGGACGCGGGAGCCCCAGCCAATCTGGCAGCTCCCGGGTACGTCGGTGGTCGACCGCGGGCCGAACTGGCTTCGGATCGAGGTGGACCTGAAGCGAACCCCGGTCGAGCGTGCGCTGCGCCACGCGCTCGATACCACTGGAATCCACGACTTGACCGTCGAGGATCCGCCAATGGACCAGGTGATTCGCGAGGTCTACCGGCGTGCGGAGATCCCGAAATGACGACCGCGCTGCCTCGATCCCTTGTGCCCCGGTCCGGTCTTCTGCCCCGGTCCGGTGTATGGGCTGTCGCGCGAATGGCCGCGCGCCAGGCGCTGGTCGATCGGCCTCAGCTGATCGCGAAGATCGTCTTCTACGGGATCCTGCTGCTGGTCTTCTCGCAGCTCTGGGGGGTCGTGCTCGGCGCCGAGTTGCTGGATTCCGGGGATGCTGCGAACTACGTCTGGTATCTGGCCCTGACGGAGTGGGTCGTGATCTCCGTGCCCCAAGTGCATCTCGCGATCGAGTCAGAGCTACGTGACGGGGGTGTGGCCTACCGAATGGCGCGTCCGATGAGCTACTTGTGCGCTCAGGCAGCCGAGACGATCGGAGATGTCGCAGTTCGCCTAGCCGTTCTGGGAAGTGCAGGAGTCGTACTCGCGGGTGCTTTGACGGGGCAGCCCCCGAGCTCAGCGTTCGGGCTGCTGTTGGCTCTGCCGCTCGGACTCCTCGCGGTGCTCGGCTTGATCGGAATGCAGCTGGCGATCGGCTTCCTCGCATTCTGGCTGCGCGATGCTTCACCGGTCTTCTGGATCGTTCAGAAGGGAATGTTCGTGCTCGGTGGTCTGATGCTTCCGCTCGACGTGTATCCCGAGTGGCTGCGCACGATCTCGGATTGGACCCCGTTCAGCGCTTGGATCTACGGCGTGGGTCGCATGGCTCTGGACCCGAGCATCGACGTCTTCTGCTCGACTCTGTGCAGGCTCGTGCTGTGGGGCGCCGTGCTCTGGGGGCTGGCCTGGGAGGTCCATCGTCGTGCCCTACGGGCAATCAGGCGCCACGGAGACTAGTTCCATGCGCGAAATGCGTCGCTCGACATTCTTCCGGAAGCTGGTCGCAACGAACCTGCGCGCTGCCCTCGCGCTGCGCGCGGCCTTTCTGCTCCAGGCCGGCTTCATGCTGCTGAACAACCTGTTCTTCTTCGTGACGTGGTGGATCTTCTTCGAGCGATTCGAGGAGGTGCGCGGCTGGACGCTGCGCGACATGGCCTCGCTCTACGGTGTGGTGACCGGTGCCTTCGGAACCACCGTAATCGTGTTCGGAGGCATTCGAGACATCGCGGAGCGAGTTGCCAATGGTGAGCTCGACGCGTATCTCACGCTCCCCGCCGATCCACTGATCCACCTGGCCGGATCCCGCAGCATCGCTTCCGGTTGGGGCGATCTCGCGAGCGCCCCCGTCTTCCTGCTGCTGCTCGGATCTTCGGCGCCTGGCGACATTCCCTTCTTCCTGATCGGAATGGCGTGCGCAACCGTCGTGTTCGCGTCTACGGGGGTCTTGATCCATTCGCTCGCGTTCTGGCTCGGCCGCATCGATTCGGTCGCACGTCAAATCTGGGATCTGACCTTGCTGTTCAGCTTGTATCCGCGCACGATCTTCTCGGGTGCGCTGCAGGTGGTGTTGTTCACCCTGATTCCGGCGGGCTTCGTCGGGCATCTTCCGGTCGAGCTGGTGCGGCGTCCGAGCGCGCTCCTGCTCGTGTCGGTCGTGGCTGCCGCCCTGTTCTATGCGGCGCTGGCCTGGTGGATCTTCCGGATCGGGCTGCGTCGCTATGCATCGGGCTCGCGCTTTGTCGCGCGCGCCTGAGGCCAGCGGCAGCTTTGCCCGAGCTCAGATTCTGCGACCGATCAGATAGCGGTTCAGCCGGCCGCTGCGTCCGTCGGCATCGAAGCGATCGACCTCGAGGAGGGGAAGGTCTGCGAGGAGCAGGTCGAGCTCCTCCTCTGCGATGTGGTGGCAGTAGCGGAGCGCAGTCCCGTGCGCTCCGAAGCTCAGGAGATGGTCGTGAGGCTCGAGCTGATCGAGCTCGATCGGACCGCGCGGCGTGGCGTCGAGGGTGCGCCAATCGAGCTTGCGGCGCGCATAGCGAGCCTCCCCCTCGAATCGCCAGGCGGTGATACAGAGGAGTCCGCCGTGGGCGAGCCGCTGAGCCAGCTCTTCGAGCAGCCGTCTGCGAGCTCTGAAGGCCGGCACGTGGTGCAGGAAGCCGAAGGCAGCGACCAGGTCGAAGGGTCCGGACGGGAGCCGCGATCCAACGGGAGGCGCGAGCACGTCGCGCCGCAGCAGGCTGGCTGTGCAGCCGGACAGCTCCGAGAGTGTGCTCTGTGCGTGTTCGAGCAGCCGTGGGTTGGCATCCAGGCCGACGTATTCGAACGAGCTCGTGCGTCGGCCATGTAGGAAGCGCGCGAAGCGGGCATTTCCGCAGCCCACGTCGAGGACGCGGCCCCTGAGCGGGGACGCGCCCGAAGCGATTGGAGAGTGCGCGAGGACCCGCTGCCAGCCCTGCCAGGGGTGCCCCCGCGTCTCGTGGAACTCCTCCGCCACCTCGGCATAGAAGCCCAGGTTGAGCTCTCGAAGTCGATCTCGTGTCTGCCGGTTCATCGTCCGGGTCGGTTGCTCCCAAGCTGCCGCCGTCCGCTCGCGCGCGCGCGAATTTCGGTATTGTACGCCTTCGGCATGGCTCATCCCGGTGCGCAGAGTCAGCCCGCGTGGGGCATTCCGGCCTCTCATCCGCGTGCGGGCTTCGAGCCGGAGCGACATCGTGAGGCGCTCTTGGCGATCATTCGTGCCATCGAGGCGCTCGAGCCGCTACCGGGACCGATCGCGCCTCGCCGGCTGTTCGAGATTCTCCGGCTGTATCCCAGGGACGGCCGCGGCTTCTTCAAGCGCGCCGAGATCATCGCCGCCTACCGCCACTTCGCTCGCACCGAATCGTTCGAGTTGGGCGAGAAGGCATTCCTGGCTCGTGTGCAACGTCGCCCGGTTCGGAGTCAGAGCGGGGTGACGCCGGTGACCGTGCTGACGAAGCCCTATCCCTGCCCCGGCCGCTGCATCTTCTGTCCGAACGACGTGCGCATGCCCAAGAGCTACCTGTCGGCCGAGCCGGGGGCGCAGCGGGCTGCCAACAACCACTTCGACCCGTACCTGCAGACGTGGAATCGCCTCGCGACCTTGCGTGACCTGGGCCACCCCGTGGAGAAGCTCGAGCTCATCGTTCTCGGCGGCACCTGGTCGTTCCATCCCGAGGAGTACCAGGTCTGGTTCATCAAGCGGCTGTTCGATGCGCTGAACGACTTCGGAGCGGGCAGCGACGGACGCGCGGATGCGTTCGATTCGGTCATCGATTCCGAGGTCGTCGGCGCTGTAGACGGGCTGGGCTACAACGGCGCGGTGAAGCGGCGCTTGCGCGAGCGGTTATCGGGCGGCCTGCTCGCGCCGCACGAGTCTGCGGACTGGTCTGCCCTCGAGCGCGCGCAACGACGCAACGAGGGCGCCGCATGCCGGAACGTCGGGCTCGTGGTCGAGACGAGACCCGATCACATCTCGGAGCAAGAGGTCGCACGTATCCGACGACTGGGTTGCACGAAGGTACAGATCGGCATTCAGAGCTTGTCCGATCGGGTGCTCGAGCTCAATCGCCGCGGGCACACTGTGGAGGCGACGCGCGTCGCGCTGCGCTGGCTCCGGCGCGCCGGATTCAAGGTTCACGCGCACTGGATGCCAAACTTGCTCGGGGCGACTCCCGAATCCGACATGCGGGACTTCGAGCGGGTCTTCTCGGATCCCGATTTCTGTCCGGACGAGCTCAAGATCTATCCCTGCAGCCTGATCGATCAGACGGAGCTCGTGCTCCACTACCGGCGCGGCGACTGGCGCCCTTACACCTACGACGAGCTGCTGCGAGTGCTCTCTTTCGCGCTCGAGGCTACACCAAGGTATTGTCGGCTCACACGCGTGATCCGAGACATCTCGTCGGACGACATCGTGGCGGGCAACAAGCGCACGAATTTTCGTCAGATCGCCGAGGCCGAGGTGTTGCGGCGAGGGGGGCGCTGCAGGGACATCCGCGCGCGCGAGATTCGCGGCGATCGATTCGATGCGGCTGCGCTCGAGTTCCGCGCAACCCGCTACGCCACTTCGGTCGGAGACGAGCTGTTCCTCGAGCTGCTTGCTGCGGGCGAACGGATCGTGGGCTTCCTGCGCCTGTTCTTCCCGCACTCGGAGAGCTTCGTCCAGGAGCTGGGCTCGAGTGCCATCATCCGCGAGCTGCATGTCTATGGTGCGTCGCTCGAGCTGGGTCTCCGGAGCAGCGATGGCGCGCAGCATCGCGGCTTGGGAAGGCAGCTCGTCGAAGAGGCCAAACGCCTGGCCCGGGAGCGCGCGGCAGCGAACCTGGCAGTCATCTCGGCGGTGGGTACGCGCGAGTACTATCGAAATCTCGGGTTTCGCGACGGCGCGGCCTACCAGCACTACTCGCTCTAGCCGAGCCGAATCTCGTGCCGCCAGCGGGCCGAGCTTCACTCGGAGGGAGTGTCTGCTGACTGCAGCCGCAGCGATGCGCGCAGCGCTGGCTCGAGCACGCGCTTGCGCGCGGGGGTGAAGCGCCCCAGTAGCAAGACGCTGCGTCTACTTGCGGTCTCGATCACGTCCGCGATCTTGGGGTTGTCGAGCAGCAACGAGAGGAACTGAGCCGTGTCGAGGTCGTCGATCGTGGTCGCAATACTGTCGGTGCGCGCCTGGATCGACATCTGTGACTGGTCGGCGGGTTCGCCCACCAGATTCCAGACGCTGATCCCGTAGATCTCGGCTCGGTGGAGATTTGCGCCTTGTACGTCTGCCTCGACCAGGGAGGCGAAGCGCAGCACGGCGCCTTCCAGGTTCGCATCCCGGAGCTCCGTGCGGCGCAGGCTCGCAGCGCGAAGATCGGCTCCGCGCAGATCCGCTCGGACGAGCTTCGCTCCGCTCAGACAGGCGGAGCGGGCGACACAGCTCGCGAGATTGGCGTCGCGCAGGTTCGCACGGCGGAGCTGCGCGTCTACCAGCAGACTTCCGCTGAGATCTGCCGATGACAGGTCGAAGCCGGAAAGGTCGGCGCCGAGCAGGCGCGCACCCCGCAGGTCGGGTCGCGTCGATTCATCCTGCCGCCGGGTGTTCCAGCGCTTGCGGCCGCCGCGTAGCAACCGCAGATGTTCGGTTCGTGCCATGGGGAAGGTCAGTCGAGCAGCTTCAAGCCAGTTCGCACGAGTTCCACCAGCGGAAGCTCCGCCACTCGATCGCGCGCCCACCACGCGCAGCGGTCGGTGGTCCCCTGGAGCTCGTCCTGGAGCTCACCAGCGATGACTCGGGTGCGGTACAGAATCCGAATCGCGTGGAAGGCGTGGTCTTCACGTTCGAGGTGCAGCGAGTCGACACCTGCGATCGTGGTCGGCTGGATTGCGAGTCCCGTCTCTTCCTTTACTTCGCGTACGACCGCATCCTCCGGTGTTTCTCCGAACTCGATGCCGCCGCCGGGCAAGGTCCACTTGCCCGCGTGCTCCGGGATCTGCGCCGAGATCCTGCAGAGCAATACGTCGTTACCGAGTTCCGAGAGGACCAGAGCATAGGCTGAGACACGTGTGATCCGGCTCTTCATCGGCTGTGCTCCGCCTGATTCGTGTGAGAAGTTCGCTCGTACTGACGGGCCAGAGTCCGGGCTTGTCCGCGAATCTGGCGTGCGCGCTGATCTTGAAACGGCGTCATTCCGATGGGACGGCGCACGCTCGGATTCGGGAGAGTCGTCATCAGGCGCGCCGCCTGGTCGCGAGTGAGCTCGGTTGCGGAGCGCCCGAAGTAGTGCTGGCTGGCCGCGCCGATTCCGAAGGTGCAGGGTCCGAACTGTGCGACGTTCAGGTAGACCTCGAGAATCCGTTCCTTCGGCCACACGATCTCGAGCCACAGGGTCAGGTAGCCCTCCAGAGCCTTGCGAATCCAGCTGCGGTCGGGCCAGAGGAACAGGTTCTTCGTGACCTGTTGCGACAAAGTACTCGCCCCGCGCAGCTGACGGCCATCGGAACGGTCACGCAGGGCCGCGCGGATCGCGTTCAGGTCGAACCCCGCGTGCTGATAGAAGCGCTGGTCCTCTGCTGCGATGGCCGACCAGCCGACGTGCTCGGGCAGCAGGGCAAGCTGTTTCCATTCGAGCGCTAGAGGTGGGCAGGGTGGGGTAGTCGCGGCGCGCGCGAGCATGAACGCCGTCAGCGGGGGATCGACGAAGCGGAGTGCGACGATCGGAGCTACAGGCAACAGTGCGACGACGAGCGTGAAGCGGGCCATGCGGGCGAGCCAGCCCCCCCTCGCACGGCGGCGTCGGTCGTGCGCGTTGGCTCGCGTGCGGCGCCGCGCGTACTCCGGCGTGAATCTCAGGCGCTGCAACGGCATGCGCTCGCAGCTTAGCAACCTCGCTCGCGCGAGAATAGCTGCACTGCGAGCCACGCCGTACGTGAACCGACGTGCGTGTCGAGTGAAGGGCTTTGGCTGCGTTGTGTTTCGGCCTCCGGCTGTTCGAGCGGAACGGCACATCCCTCGGCAGCTGCGGCGCCCTCGATCGGATGCTAGCGTCTTCCGCGACCAGCGCATGCGTGAGCTACGTATCGAGCATTCCACCGAATACCGATTCGGTGCTCCCATCACCCTGCTGCCCCATCGCCTGTTGCTGCGGCCGCGTGAGACTCATGCGATCCGCGTCCGCTCGTTCGATCTCGAAATCTCTCCTACGCCGTCGGTTCAATGGCAACGCGATGCGCTCGACAACGCGGTCGTGCTCGCGAGCTTTCAGGGACAGGCCGAGCGCCTGCACATCGTCAGCGCGGTCTTGATCGAGCATCATGACGAGACTCCCCTGAACTTCATGGTCGAAGAGTATGCCGTTCAGCATCCTTTCAATTATGAAGCGAGCGACCGAGCGCTGCTCGCGACGTTTCTCGCGCCGTGCTGGCCTGGGGAGGGGGCGGAGCTCGACGCTTGGATCTCTGAGCATCAGCTTTGCGCCGGTCCGATGGAAACCTTCGTCCTCCTCGACCGGTTGAATCGCCAGATCCACGATCGTTTCCGCTATGAAGTCAGACTGGAGCCGGGGGTGCAATCCCCGGCGGAGACGATCGCGCGAGGAAGTGGCTCGTGCCGGGACTTCGCGAGCTTGCTCATGGAGGCTGGCCGCAGATTGGGGCTAGCGTGTCGTTTCGTGAGTGGGTACCTGTACGTTCCCGGTGGGACACCGCCGGGCGCCGGGGCCACGCACGCTTGGGTCGAGGTGTATCTGCCCGGTCCCGGGTGGAAGGGATTCGATCCGACCTGCGGGCGCATTACCGACGTCGATCACATTCCTGTGGCTGTCGGACAGCACCCGGAGCAGGTTCCACCCGTAGCGGGCAGTTTCCGCGGCGCTCTCGCGAGTCCGCCGCAGCTATTCGTCTCCGTAGACGTGGAACGAATCTCCTGAGCGACGTCTCGCCTCGAAGCGTGGTCGGCGTAGGTCCGCTCGTGAGGACATGTTAAATTCGAGCAGGTCATGTCACCGTAATGAATGAGCAATCCAAAGGAGATGCGATGCTTGGCTACGTAACTATTGGCGTCAAGGATATGGACAAGGCGGCTGCGTTCTACGATGCGCTACTCGCGGAGGTGGACGCGAAGCAGCTGATGGGCATGGACCGGATCAAGTTCTATGGAACCGGGCCCGGGAGTCCCATGCTGGCGATCTGCATCCCCTACGATGAACAGCCTCAAAATCCGGGCAATGGCAACATGGTCGCGATTTCGGGAGGCTCCCGCGAAGGAGTCGACAAGCTGTACGCCAAGGCGCTCGAGCTCGGTGCGACCGACGACGGCCCACCGGGACAGCGACTTCCGATCTTCTATGGGGCGTACGTCCGCGACCTCGACGGCAACAAGCTCTGCTTCTTCGAAATGAAGATGGGGTGAGCCGGGTTCCGCCCCATGTGCTTCGTGCACGTGGGGCGCTTCAGCCGTCGGGAGGCAGTGGATTCACCAGCGATCCAGGGAGCTGTCCAGTGGAGGCCGACCCCCCCGTATCGAAGCGGATCGACGCGCACAGGGCGGATCGCGAGCCCATCATCGATGTGAGAGGTCTGTGCTACCGCTATCCGGGTGCCGCGCAGCCCACCTTGCGCGACCTCGCATTCCGGATCGGCGAGGGAGAGATTCTCGGATTTCTGGGGCCCAACGGATCGGGGAAGAGCACGACGCAACGCGTGCTCACGGGCGTGCTCTCTGGCTGGAGCGGTGAGATTCGAGCCTTCGGAGAATCGCCGCCGCGCCTGGGCGCGGAGTTCTACAATCGAATCGGGGTCAGCTTCGAGTTTCCGAACCTGTACGAGAAGCTGACGGCTGAGGAGAACCTGAAGCTCTACGCGCGCTTCTTCGACGGGCCCACTCGACCGCCGAGCGAGCTTCTCCGCGAACTCGACTTGCCCGTTTCGGATCGAAGGCCCGCCGGCCAGTGGTCGAAGGGAATGCGCATGCGGCTCGTTCTCGCGCGGTCCCTCCTCAATCAGCCGCGACTCTGGTTTCTGGATGAACCCACGACCGGCCAGGATCCGGAGCATGCCGTGCGCATACGAGAGCTGATCCGGAATCGAGCCGACCAGGGCACCACCGTGTTTCTGACGACGCACAACATGGTCGTCGCAGAAGAGCTGTGCGATCGAGTCGCGTTCCTCTTCGACGGGCGCATCGTGGCACTCGACACGCCACAGAATCTGCGCTTGGCCAGGCCGCGAGGGCGTGCGCACGTGCAGGCGCGAAGTGAAGGTCGGCTCGAGCTGCGCGAGTTCGATCTGGAAGACGCGAACGAGAAGCGCGCCTTCCTGGACTTCGTGGCGGCTCACCAGGTGGAGACGATCCATACGCAGGAGCCCTCACTGGAGCAGATCTTCTTGGATCTGACCGGTCGTCAGCTGGCTGCCGAGCCTTCGGGAACATGAAAGGTCAGCGCTTGGGCGCTTCGGTCCGGCTGTACTGGTTGCTCTTGTGGCGTCACCGCTTCATCCACGTGTACGCGATCGTCGGAGCTAGCTCGTTCGCGGTGCTTCGTTTGGTGTTCGACCCTGCGACGTCGCAGGAGATCCTTCCGGCGCTGCTGGTCTATGAGCCTGGCCTCTTGGGGCTCGTGCTCTCGGGGGCGTACCTGTTCTTCGAGCGGGCAGCGGGGACCCTGGCCGCCCTGCGGGTCAGTCCTCTGCAGGGTGTCGAATACGCCGCAGCGCTGGCATTCGGCAGCGCGGTGGTGTCCACCTGCTTCGCAGTGCTGCTCCATGCGGCCGTCGTCGGCCCGGGGGCTGGGCGTTCCTTTGCCGTGGCCGCGATCGTGTTCCTCTTTTCGCTCGCGAGTGGTGCGATCGGCCTGGCGCTGGCGAGTGCCTTCGACGATCTGGTGAACTTCCTCGTGGCTGCGGTCGTTCCCATCGTGCTCGCGAGTCAGGCCGCGCTGCTCGCGTACTACGAAGTCGTACCGAGCAGCTACTTCGCTTGGGTCCCCGCCTATAGCGCACTCCGATTGCTCGGAGTCGCGATGACCTCGATGGCGCCGGACCTATGGGTAGCCCTGCATCTGACAGCTCTGATGGCCTGCGCGTTCGTCTCGCTCTGGCTGGGCTGTCGCGGGGTGAGGCAGCGGATCTTCCGTGACGCGGTGTCCCTTCACTGGACGGCAGAAGGGTGAGACTCGGCGGCGAAAGGGTGAACGTCAACATGAGCGCGATCCGCGGACTCTTGCTGCGGGACCGCCTTTGCATCGGGCGCGACGGTTTCTTGGTCGGCATGCTCGCGATCACTCCGGTCATGGCTGTCCTCGGGCGCCTGATCGCCTTCTGGCTGCCGCTCGAGAACGCCTCGCTGTATCTCGCACCACTCGTGGCGAGCGTCAGCATCTCGTCGCTCGGGACGCTGATTGGGTTTCGGTTGATCGAGGAGCGGGAGCAGAGAACGGATCTGCTGCTGCAGGTCGTGCCGATGCCTCGCGAGCTCTATTTCAGCTATGTCGTCGGCGGAACTGCCTTGGTATCGCTCGGTCTCGGTGGGATCGCGGCGTTCGTCTTCGGGCGGCCGATCGTGGACCTCATGGGATTCTTCGCTCTGATGCTGGCCGGTGCTCTCGTCTCTCCGCTCAAGTGCCTGGCGATGGTCGTGCTGGCCGAGAACAAGATCGAGGGGATGGCGGTCGGAAAGCTGCTCGACTCGGCTGGCGTCGTGCCCATCCTGGCCTTCTTCGTACCGCAGGAGGCACACCTACTGCTGGCATGGAACCCCCAGTACTGGCTCTACATCGGACTGCTGCGTGCATACGCCACGCCTGAGGAGTTCGCTTCTGTTCCCCTCGATGCACCGCTCACCGACGCGGTCGTGTGCGCGCTCGCGGCTGCAGCGCTCTGCGCTCTGGGGATCGCGTGGCTCCTGCGGATCCACACGCGCGGGCAGCGCTAGCCGAGGAACCGGAAGGCATGATCCTTGAATCTCTCGGAGCGACGCAGGGTCGCGACGGTCGGACGGAGCAGGCGCAGATCGAGACGCCGAGTCCCCGGAGGAATCTGGGACAATCGGGCACAAAACTGCGGCCCGATCGAGGCATTTTGGCTCGTTGGCGGTCGCATTCCCGTGTTCTGTGCGGAGGGCGTTCTGTTCGGAGGATTCGCACGTGAAGGATAGAAGACAGGAGCTCCCGAAGCTGGATCAGGTGAGGGAGCGAATCTCTCGCTACGCCGGGGCCGGTCCGCGCTATACGAGTTATCCGACCGCGCCCGTCTGGAGTGATGCGGTCGATGGTGGAGCGCTGGGTCGAGCACTCGCGCGTCCGAGCGCGGATCCGATCTCGGTCTACGTGCACATTCCCTATTGCGAGAAGCTGTGCACCTACTGCGCATGCAATCGTGTCATCAGCCGCGACCACTCCGTGGTCGAGCCGTTTCTCGACCGACTCGAGCTCGAAGCGCGCAGGCTGTCGTCGCTGCTCGGAACGGAGCGTCCGCGCGTCCAAATGGCCCTGGGTGGGGGGACGCCGACCTATCTCTCGCCGCCCGAGCTGGATCGCCTCGGTCGCCTCCTGAATGACTCCTTTCCCGCGCGCGCAGAGTCAGAGGCGAGTGTCGAGGTGGACCCGCGCGTGACCACGCGCGAGCAGCTCGCGGTGCTCGCCGGACATGGTTTCAATCGCATCAGCCTCGGCGTGCAGGATCTCTCGCCGCGAGTCCAGCAAGCGATTCGGCGTGTGCAGAGTGTAGAGGAGACCGAGCGGGTTGCGACCTGGGCTCGTGAGCTCGGCTATCGATCCGTTCACTTCGATCTCATCTACGGATTGCCGTTTCAGACGTTGGACTCGTTCGCGGAAACGCTCGAGCAGGTGACGCAGCTGCGCCCCGATCGGATCGCTCTCTACAGCTATGCGCACGTGACTTGGGTCTCGAAACAGCAGCGAGGCTTCGAGCGGCACGATCTGCCCTCGCCGGAGCAGAAGCTCGAGCTCTTCCTGTTGGCGATTCGCCGATTGCTCGACGCGGGGTATGCGTATCTCGGCCTCGATCACTTCGTGCTTCCGCACGACGCGCTGGCACGAGCCGCCCGTGACGGAAGTCTTCGACGAAATTTTATGGGCTACACGACGGAGCGTGCGGTCGACCTGATTGCACTCGGGCCGAGTGGAATCACCGAGCTCGCGGACGTGTACGCGCAATCGCATCGGGGGCCGGACGAGTGGGGGGCCGCGCTCGAGGCGGGCGGTCTACCGACCCTGCGCGGATGGCTGCTCTCGGAAGACGACGTACGTCGCAAATGGCTGATCCAGGAGCTGATGTGTGCCGGATCGATCAGCTCGGATCGCTACCGGTCGCACTTCGGTGAATCGCTCGAGCAACGCGCGCCCGAGCTCGGGGAGCGGCTGCGAGCGTTCGAAGCGGACGAGCTGCTCGAGCGATCAGACGACCTCTCCGCGGGCGGTCCCGACGAGATCGAGTACGCGGTCACCCCGCTCGGGCGCTTGTTTCTGCGCAACATCGCGATGTCGTTCGACGCCTACCTCGAGGAGCCGAAGCCCGACGCGGCGCCACGATTCTCGAGCACCGTCTAACCGTTCGTTGAAGAAGGCCGGATGTCCGAAGCGCATGAAGTAGGCGTGAGCCTTGGCGAGGCTGCGGATTCCGCGCGCCTGGAGGCGCTGCGTACCGAGCTGCTCGAGCTGCAGTTCCGTCTGCGCGAGCAGGACTTCGCGGTGCTGGTCCAGGTTGCGGGCGACGATCGCTTGGGTGCGCGCGATCTGCTGAACGAGCTCCACGCATGGTTGGATACGCGCCTGCTCACGACCGAGGCCTTCACGGAGCCGCGTCCGGAACAGGCCGAGCGCCCCTTCTTCTGGCGATACTGGACGGCTCTGCCCCCGCGCGGAAGGATCGGAATCTTCTACCGTGGATGGTTGACGCAGACCTTGGCCGAGCGGCTGCGTGGCGATCTCGATCGTCGAGCTCTGGAGCGGCGCGTCCTCTATGCGCGCAGCTTCGAACGCATTCTGATCGAGGATGGCATGCGGCTCGTGAAGCTCTGGCTGCACCTGCCGCGCGACGAGCACCGACGCCGACTGGAGCAGGCGGAGGGCGACTCCGATCTGTCGTGGCGGATCCAGAAGCAGGACCGCCAGATCTTCCGCCACTACCGCCGCGGAATGCGGGCCCTCGAGGATCTGCTCGAGAGAACGGCCATGCCCGAGGCCCCGTGGCGTCGCATCGATAGTACGAATGCGGCTCAGCGGAACCTCGCCGCCGCCCAGATCCTGCGAGATGCTCTTGCTCTCGGGCTGGGGGACGCGGCACCGGATCAGCCCGCGGAGCCTGGCGCTCGATCTGCTCCCGGAGCTCCCGTGGGCAGCGAATCCGAACGCGAGGCCGTGAGCTTGGCGCAGGTCGATCTCGGCGCCGAGCTCACACGCGACGTGTATCGAGAGCGGCTCGCGCACTACCAGAAGCGCCTTGCAAAGTGGGCTCGCCGGGCGTACGCGGCCCGGATTCCGACCGTGCTCGTGTTCGAGGGGTGGGACGCCGCCGGCAAGGGCGGGGCGATCCGGCGCGTTACGTCGTGCCTGGATGCGGGTACCTACCGCGTGTTCCAGTCGGCCGCCCCGAGCGTCGAGGAAGCTCGCTACCCGTACTTGTGGCGCTACTGGCGTGCGCTTCCGCGCGACGGAGAGTTCGCCATCTTCGATCGCAGCTGGTACGGGCGCGTGCTGGTCGAGCGTGTGGAGGGACTGGCGAGCCCTTCCGAGTGGTCGCGCGCCTATGACGAGATCAATCTCTTCGAGGATCAGCTCGTCGCGCACGGGACGTGTGTGCTGAAGTTCTGGCTGCACATCGATCCGGAGACTCAGCTGGAGCGCTTCCGAGCACGCGAGCAGACCTCGTTCAAGATGTACAAGATCACGCAGGAGGACTACCGCAACCGGGAGCGCTTCGAAGACTACCGAGTCGCCGCGGAAGAGATGCTGCAGAAGACGCACCGTGAAGCTGCCCCGTGGCACGTGGTCGCAGCCAACGACAAGCGCTGGGCACGCGTTCGGGTGCTACGGGAGCTGTCGCGCGCTCTCCGGCGAGTCCTGCACGAGCGAAGGTCGTCGGGAGATTGCGATTGACAGTAATTTGGCGCTCTCGTAAGTACGGAGAGGGCGAGCGCGCGTGCCGTTCGCCGTCCGAGGGCCCCGTCCTAGGGCTCAATGGGTGAGCGCGCGCATCAGCTAGATCCAGAAGCGGGAGAGACCAGACATGCCCTACGCCAGCGACCGCACGATGCTCGACGCGGACAGCCACATCATGGAGATCCCCGAGTGGGTCGAGCGACACGCCGATCCGGAGATTCGAGACCGACTGGTGCCGCTCGGCCTCAGCAAGGCCGGAGGCGCCACCGCCAAGATGATCGAGGGAGCGATACAGCAGGCGGAGGAGCGTCGCGAGCGCGGGGTGTCGATCGAGCAGGTCGTCGCGGGCAAAAAGGGCTGGCACGCGCCGGGCGCCTTCGATCCCAGCGAGCGCAGCAAGGCTCTCGACGACTTGGGCTTTGCCCAGCAGCTCGTCTTCTCGACTTTCTCGGCGACGCAGTACCTGGCGCATCCCGATATGGACGTTCGCTATGGTGGGATCCGCGCGCACAACCGCGCCATGGCGGAGTTCTGCGGGGACGATCCGCGTTTGATCGCCGTCGCGCAGCTCTCCCTGCACGATCCCGCGCGAGCCGTACAAGCCATCGATGAGGCCAGGGAGCTGGGCTGCGGCGCATTCTGGATTCCCGCCGCTCCGGTGGACTCGCGCGCACCGGGACACCCGGATTTCGACTGTGTGTGGAGTGCGCTCGAGGAGCATCGCATCCCGTTCATGCTCCACGTCGGCGCAGCGCGGAACTTCGTTGGCAAGGAGTGGCTGAACAACGGTCAGCCGAGGCCGAGGGATCTGGTCGGAGGCGGCGAGAACCTCCGGGTCCGCGACTTCATGGCGCTGTCGTTCGCCCCTCAGATGTTCCTCACGGCGCTCGTCTTCGACGGTGTCTTCGAGCGCTTTCCGAATCTGCGCGGAGGTGTGATCGAGCTCGGAGCGGGCTGGGTTCCCGAGTACCTGCGGAACCTCGACATGAGCCAGAAGATCTTCCGGCGCAGCGACCCCAACGTAGCTGCACTCTCCTTGCAGGCGTCCGAGTACATTCGCCGGCAGGTGCGCTTCACGCCGTTCCCCGGTGAGGATGTCGGCCGCATGATCCGTGATGCGGGGGCCGAGCTGTTCCTGTTCTCGAGCGACTATCCGCATCCCGAAGGCACCAACGACCCGGTCGGGCGCTTCGAGCGGACCTTCGATGGCATCGACGAGGCTGCCAAGCAGCAGTTCTACGCCAAGAACTTCGAGTACATGATGGGCGCCTGATCCCGCGCTGCGCCCCGTCCCTCACACTCGAGCTCGGATCGCCGGCTGGCGCCCCTGTCCGAGGCGGATCTGAGTGTATATGTCTCGTTTGTGTGACGAATCGTCTCGGCCTGGGGCTCCCTCCGCGTGACCTTCTCTGCGGGTTGCTCCCGCGTAGCTCTCTTGTATGGTTCCGGCCCGAACCGGGCTTTGCTCGGCGTTGGCATCGAAACTGCGTAGGACTCCGAGGTGCGCAGGGTTCGGACGTTGCGCCTTGCGGGGTACGCGGCCACGGCCAAGGAGACGATTGTGGGATTCAAGATCCGGGTGATCGCAGCTGCAACCGCGATCGGGTGTGCGCTGGCTTCGCAGGTGGCATGGAGCGATCCTGCTGATCGCGGCAAGCTGCAGCAGTCGATGCAGCAGATCTTCAGCAGCATGCGTCTGCTTCTGCCGGCGAGCGTCACGCGCGGCGGGTTCGACTCCGAAGAGGACGCCGATCAGCTGCGAGCGTCGCTCGAGCAGGTAGCCCGCGCGGCGGGTGGCGTCGGCGAGCACGTACGGGCGAACGAGCGCGGAGCCCAGTATCTGAGTCGTTCCCTGGAGCGAGAAGCCCGCGAGGCTCTGTACCTGTTCGACCAGGGCGATTTCGAGAGCGCGCAGTTCTCTGTGCTGCAGATGGCCGAGTACTGCGTAGAGTGTCACTCGCGCTCGGCGATTCCCGACGACTCTCCTCTGTCCAAGGGCTTCGTGTCGAGTGAGGTATTCCAGGGCCTCGAGCCCGAGGAGCGGGCGCGCCTCCAGTTTGCAACCCGTGAGTTCGAGGCGGGTCTCGACACCCTCGACGCCCTGCTGGTGTCCCGCGACGTTCCGGCTGAAGAGCTGCTCGGGGCGGTCACGAACTACCTGGTCGTCTCCCTGCGTCTCAAGCAGGACTTCGAGCGTGCGCGGGCGGCACTGCGGAAGGTGACGAGACGGCCCGATCTCTGGGCCTACATCCGCCTAGACGTGGATCGTTGGATCGAGTCGCTGACCGAGCTGCAGCCGCTGGCCGAAGTGAGTGGCGCGGAGTCGCTGAAGCGGGCGGTCGAGGTGCTGGACCGTGCCCGTGAGGTGACGCGCTTCCCTTCGGATCGCCAGGCGCTCGTGCACTACGTGGTCGCGAGCGCGCTCCTTCAGCGCTTCGTGGAAACCGACGCCAGTGATGCCGACAAGGCGCGCGCCTACTACTTGCTGGGAGTCGTCGAGTCTAGGATTGGGCGCAGCTACTGGCTGGCGCTGCCGTATTTCTTCCTCGAGTCGGCGATCCGCCTCAATCCGTCGGGAGCCTCGGCGCGTCAGGCGTACGCGCTGATCGAAGAGGAGACCCTGTTCCTCTACGGGTTCGAAGAAGGTGCTGCAACGCCAGAGCTGCCGATGGACGTCGAAGAACGGCTCGAGGCTCTGCGCGCGCTCATCGACAAGGCCCAGCCCGGCAAGCTCCCGCCGCGACGCGAAGTGCGCGACCCCTCGTAGCGTGGGCGAAGACATCCAGCAGGAGAGCTTCTCTCGTGCGGAGGAGCAGCGTTTCGTCGAACGGCTCCAGATCAGCCTCGAAGCGTTGCGTCGCCTGTTGGAGCGGCCGCAGTTCGGAGCCGGCGCGCCCAGTCTGGGAGCCGAACTCGAGCTCGTGTTGGTCGATGCCTGCGGTCGCCCCTTGCCGCTCAACCGCGCCGTCCTGAGTGAGACGGTAGACCCACGCTTCACAGTCGAGCTGGATCGCTTCAATCTCGAGTGCAACCTGCGGCCGACCGCGCTACGCGGCTCACCCTTCGCGGCGCTGCGTGCGGAGCTCTGCGGTGCGTTGGACGAGCTCGAACGTGCTGCTGCCGTGCATCAGGGCCGGATCGTTCCCATCGGGATCCTACCCACGCTCGAGCCGGGAGACCTTGCGCCATCCGCGATGACCGATTCTCCCCGCTACCGAGTGCTCTCGGCAGCTCTAAGAAGATTGCGCGCGCGCCCGTTCCAGTTTCGGATCGACGGGGCCGAACCGCTGGAGCTCGATGCAGAGGATGTCACCTTCGAAGGGGCAGCGACGTCGCTGCAGGTCCACCTGCGGGTTTCCCCGGAGGAGTTCTCGGCGGCCTACAACGCCGCGCAGCTGGCGAGCGCACCCGTGCTCGCCTACTCCGCGAACTCTCCGATCTTCCTCGGTCGCAAGCTCTGGCACGAGACGCGCATCGCGCTATTCAAGCAGGCCGTAGATGATCGGACCGCGAGGGAGCAGAGACTGCGCGTACCCGCGCGGGTTGCATTCGGTAGCCGATGGCTCTCGGGTGGTGCGCTCGAGCTTTTTCGGGAGGCCAATGCGCACGATGTGCTACTGCCGGTGCTGGCAGATCAGGATCCCATCGCGGTGCTCGACGCCGGGGGCCTGCCCCATCTGAGCGAGCTGCGACTGCATCAGGGGACGGTCTGGACCTGGAATCGACCGGTGTATGATCCGGCGGACGGTGGACACTTGCGCATCGAGCTACGCATGCTGCCGGCGGGTCCGTCGGTTGGGGACATGCTGGCGAACGTCGCGTTCCTGCTCGGACTCACGCATGCGCTCATCCCGCGGGTGCCGAGCTACGTCGAGAAGATGCCCTTCGAAGCCGCCGAGGCGAACTTCTATCGAGCTGCGCAGCATGGGCCGCAAGCTCTGCTCTGGTGGCCTGCCGAGGGAGCCGCCACGGAGCTCGAGCGCGTACCCGCGCAGCAGCTGGTGGAGCGCTTGCTGCCACTCGCCCGAGAAGGCCTGCTCTCGATGGGCGTTTGCGAGGCGGACTTCTCCCCGTGGTTGGAGATCTTCGGGCAGCGCTGGGCCAGCGGGCGGACCGGCGCCCGCTGGCAGCTCGAGACCCTGGACCGGTTCGAGGCGAGCGGTCTCGAGCGTCGCGCTGCTCTGGTGGCGCTGCTCGAGTGCTATCTGGAGCAGGCCGCCGCCGGGCGTCCGGTACACACGTGGCCGACATGAGGCCCATCCTCGGGGGCATATGATGGAAGCGAGGCCGCAGCGAATAGCTACGGGAGTTCCCGTTCGCAAGGAAGTCCGCGAGCTCGAGATTCCCGCTCGGGTCGAGCACTGGCTGGATACCCTGGCTGATCTCACCTGGATGCACCTCGCGGGTCGCGACGCCTCGCGTCTCCGGATCGTCACGACCTTGCTGCATGGAAACGAGCCGTCGAGCATTCGGGGCCTCCACCGCTGGCTTCGGGGCCGTGAGACTCCCGCAGTAGACCTCTGGATCTTGATCGGTGCCGTGCAGGCTGCGATCGAACCTCCGCGCTTTGCGCATCGCTTCCTGCCCGCAGACGGTGATCTCAACCGCGGCTGGGGTAAGTCGCCGGTCGAGGCGGGTTCGAAGCTGCTGGCGAGCGAGCGGGCGGCGCGAATCGCGGAGCTGCTGCGCGCCTTCCGAGCCTCCAATGCCGAGGCGTTGATCGACCTGCACAACAACACGGGGCACAACCCGCCCTATGGGGTCGGCCCCGACGCCGGCCCCACAGCGCTCGGACTCGTATCGCTGTTCGGCCAGCGCTTCGTCCACAGTCCGCTGGCTCTCGGAACGCTCGTGGAAGCCACGGTCTCCCATTTTCCGAGCGTGACCATCGAATGCGGCCGTGCGGGGGATCCGCGAGCCGATGACGTGGCCTACGACGGACTCGTACGCTTCCTCGAGCGCGACGAGCTGTCCTCACTCGCGAATGCGGGGCGCGAGATCGAGCGGCTCGGCGATCCCATTCGGGTCACCTTGCGCGAGGGGGCGCGGCTCGAGTTCGCCGGGACACACCGGGCTGGGGCGAGTCTCACCTTGGATCCAGAGCTCGATCGCCACAACTTCCAGCTGATCGCCGAAGGGACACAGCTGGGCTGGGTCGAGGGTACGCGCCTCGCGCTCGAAGCGCGGGATGCGCAGGGGCGCGATCGTAGCGGTGACCTGTTCCGGGTTGCCGACGGTCGGCTCTCGGCAGCTCGCCCCTGGGTTCCGGTCATGATGACCACCGATCCGGTAATTGCGCGAGCGGACTGCTTGTTCTACGTCGTAGAGCCGCTTCCGACCTGGGAGCCCTGAGCGACCTTGGAGTCCTGAGTCGCAGCTACAGGCGCGCTCGCTTCCGCCGAGCTTGCAGCCGGTTGGGAGATCTGTCGCTCGATCCAGTCGTGTAGCGCCGCCGCATCGATGACTCCGAGGAGGCGATCTCCTTCGACCACGAGCAGGCTGCGGTGGCGACAGCGTCGCATTTCCTGAAGCACGCCCAGCAGTGAGCAATCGGGCTCACAGGCCGGCGGCGGGCTGAGCATCAGCGTATCGATCGAGGCCGCCTCCAGCCACGCAAGACTGTGCTCGCCCAGGGGACTGACGGGTGAGGGCTCGAGATGCGGAGAGCCCGCCAGCAGAGATGTCCGCTCCAAGTGCTCGAGGACCTCATGGATGCCAAAAAGTCCCACCGGCGAGCCTGAAGTGTCCAGCACCGGGCACTCCGTACGCTGATTCTCCTGGAGCAAGGACAGCGCATACTGAATGGGGAGGTCCGCGCTCAGGGTGAAGCTCTCCACGCGCATGATCGCGCGCGCAGTCGCTCCGCGTCTCTGCTCGAGCTCCGAGTTCGCCAAAGTCGGCTCCTTCTGCGCAGGGTCTCGCCTGCCTTCGGGGCCTGCGCCCGAGGGGGGCTTCCCGAGCGGGCCGTTCCTCGCACTCTGTGCACCGGACCTCGCCTGGCTATCTGCAAACGTCGTGCTCATTCTCTGGACTTGGAATTGCAGGACTTGGACTTACGGGGAAGGAAGTCGGCAGGTTCGCCGTATACTCTGTGCCCGGGACCGCGAGCCGGCCTTTCAGGCCACGATGGAGGCAAAGCATGGACGCAACTCGAACCATTCTCGTTCCGCTCGATTTCTCGGAGGTGTCCAGCCACGCGCTGGATTACGCGATCGAGCTTGCGCAGACCCTGGGAGCCAGTCTGCACCTGGTCCACGCGTTGCACGTGCAGGCCTTGATGACCCCCGGCGGCGACTGGTGGGAAGGAGTCCGGTCGGCTGCTCTCGATGGGCTTCAAGCCGCCCAGGAGCAGGCTGAAGCGGCTGGCTGCTCGTGCAAGACCGAGCTGTCCGACGCCTACCCGGTCGATGCCATTCTAGGGGCCGCTCGCGCCAACCAGGTCGACATGATCGTGATGGGGACGCGCGGCTACACGGGGCTCAAGCACGTGCTTCTGGGAAGCATTGCAGAGCGCACCTTGCGGCAGGCCCCGTGCCCGGTGATCACCCTACACGGAGACGGCGAGCGGCAGCAGGAGATCGCCGCCCACTAGCGCGCACGGGCGGAAGCCGGCCGAGGAAAAAACCGGTCTTGGCTGAGGCGCACGTCCCTTGCGTACGATCGTTTCATGTCCGGCCAGCGAGGGGCGGACGGACGCTGGCTGGAGAGGTTCGTAGTGACGAAGGGCAGTACGCTCCGTTTTCTTGGGGCCGCCGGGACGGTGACCGGCTCGAAGCATCTGGTCGAGACCGGTCAGGCATCCGTGCTGCTCGACTGCGGGCTGTTCCAGGGCATGAAGGAGTTGCGGCTACGCAACTGGGATCGGCTCCCCTTCTCGGTCGCCGCGCTGGATGCGGTCGTGCTGAGTCACGCCCACATCGATCACTCGGGTTGCTTGCCGCTGCTCGCGCGCGAGGGGTACCGCGGCCCCATCTTCTGTTCGGCTGCTACGGCCGAACTGCTGAAGATCGTCCTGCCCGACTCGGCGCACCTCCAGGAAGAGGACGCCGAGCGCGCGAATCGGCGCGGCTACACGAAGCACCGGATCGCGCGTCCGCTCTACACCGGAGACGATGCGGAGGCCGCCCTCCAGCTCTTGGTACCGTGCGAGTACGGGAAGCAGATCGACGTGGCTCGAGGTGTCTCTACGATCCTGAGACGCGCAGGGCACATTCTCGGATCCGCCACCGTCGAGCTACGTCTGGACGCGCCGGCTTCGAAGACACTCGGCTTTTCGGGTGATCTCGGTCGCTGGGGGCGCCCAATCCTGCGTGATCCAGAACCGATGCCGCACGCGGATGTGCTGCTCGTCGAATCGACCTACGGAGATCGCACGCACGAGACCGATCCGATGTCCGTTCTCGCTCGCATCGTGAACGAGGCGGTGGACCGTGGGGGGGCACTGATCATCCCAGCCTTCTCCATCGGGCGCACGCAAGAGCTGGTTTGGCGGCTCCGTGAGCTGGAGGATTCCGAGCGGATCCCCCGCATGTCCGTATTCATGGATAGCCCGATGGCGATCAACGTCACCGCGCTCTACTGTCGGCACCCGACGGAGCACGACCTCGAGATGCAGCTGCTCATGGACGAGGCGCGTTGTCCGCTGTGTAGCCACAGCTTTCACCTCGCCCGGACTCGCGATGAGTCGAAGGCTCTCAACCGCTTCGAGGGCCCCTTGATCATCATCTCGGCGAGCGGCATGGCGACAGGCGGACGCGTCTTGCACCACCTGGCCCAACGTCTGCCCGATCCCCGCACTACGGTGTTGCTGTCTGGGTTCCAGGCGCGCGGCACCCGCGGACATCGGCTTCAGGAGGGAGCGACGACTCTGCGGATTCATGGTCGCGACGTCCCCGTGCGCGCGAAGATCGAGACTTTGCATGGACTCTCCGCTCACGCGGATCGCGACGAGATCTTGCGTTGGCTAGGTGGCTTCGGCGCTGCGCCGCAGCAGACCTACATCGTGCACGGTGAGCCGAGCGCAGCCGACGCACTCTGCGAGCGGATCCGCGAGCGCCTGGGCTGGTCCGTCCGCGTGGCGGTCGACGCCGAGAAGGTCACTCTCTGACGACTCGGGCGAGGGCTCAGATGACGAGGGCGTTCCAGCGCTTCAAGGAGGACTTCGAGTGTCGGCGCTGCGGTGCGCGCGTCGAGGGCGATGGCTATACGAACCACTGCCCGCGCTGCCTGTGGAGTCGCCACGTGGATGTCGCTCCGGGCGATCGCCAAGGGCTGTGCCGCGGCATGATGGAGCCGATCGCCGTGGAACGGAAGAAGGGCGAGCATCGAATCCTTCACCGCTGTACGCGTTGCGGATTCGAGCGCAGCAACCGGCGCGCACCAAATGATGACTTCGAAGCGTTCTTGGCGATCAGTGTGCGTCCCAGGTCCGCCCGGCAGGAGCGCTAGCCGCTAGCGACACGGGGCGAGGAAGCGTTTGCAGATGCTGCGAGCGGCCTGGTTCGAGAACGGCTTCTCGAGCAGGGCATGGGCGCCGGCGCGCGCTGCCCGCGAGCGTACGTCGGACGTCGGGAAGGACGTCATCAGGATCACGGGCAGCTCCGGATACTTGTCGCCGATGAGTCGAACCAGCTCCAAGCCGCTCCCCTCGGGGAGCAGGAGCTCACTCAGCGATAGGTTGTAGCGGGCGTTCTCGAGGTACTGTCGAGCTTCTCGCAAGCCTCCCGCGACGTCGATCCGATCTGCGATGTCGCCCAGGATCTCTCGCAGCAAGTTCCGCATCGAGGGATCGTAGTCCACGACCAGAACCCGTTGAGTCGTCATGCTTCCTTCCCCTGAGAAGCCACCGCTGCCGCTGGACCCGAGGACCTGCTCCCGACCGAGCGAGTCTACTCGTGTCTGCATAGGGCCTCGCCTTCGCCCTCTGCGTCTCGGTGCTGGAGCTGCCAGCGGTAGAGCGTGCGTCGATTGAGCCCGAGAATTCGAGAGGCATCGGTCTTGCGCCCGCCGGTCGCGCTGAGAACTCGATCGATGTACCGATCCGTGAGCTCGCGTACGCTCAGCCGCTGTCGGAGTGCCTCGGATAGCCAGTCGGATCCACCATCGCACGGCACTGCGCTCTCCCTGGGGAGGTGCAGGTGCCGGGGCTGGATCTGCTTGCCGTCGCACAGGGCGAGGGCGCGCTCGATCGTGTTCTCGAGCTCGCGGGCGTTACCGGTCCAGGGCTGCTTGAGCAGGGAGCGTAGCGCGGGTCCGCTCAGCTCCGGATGGTCCTCACCGCCGTGACGGCGCAGGAACTCGTTGGCGAGCAGGGGAATGTCCTCCTTGCGTTCGCGTAGCGGAGGAATTCGAATGTTGACGACGTGGAGCCGATAGTAGAGATCCATGCGGAAGCGGTTGTTGCGCACCTCGGCACGCAGGTCCCGATGGGTCGCGGCGATCACGCGCACGTCCAGCTTGCGTGAGCTGACACCTCCCACAGGGCGTACCGATCGGTCCTGCAGGACGCGCAACAGCTTTCCCTGTAGCTCCGGCGACATCTCCCCGATCTCGTCCAGAAACAGGGTGCCCCCGTCCGCTGCGGCTACGAGCCCCTCGTTGCGGCTGTGGGCGCCGCTGAAGGCCCCCTTCACGTGGCCGAACAGCTCGCTCTCGAGCAGGCCTGCCGGCATGGACGCGCAGTTGATGGGGACGAAGGGTCCCTGGGAGCGCTTGCCCGACAGGTGGATCGTGCGCGCGACGACTTCCTTGCCGGTACCACTCTCGCCCGTGATCAGCAGGTTGCACTCTCGATCGGCGACCTTGCGAATCAGATGGTAGATCTCGCGCATGGCCTGGCTGCTACCGATGAGATCGCCGAATGACGACCGATCGTCCACCGCTCGAAGTAGCTGGGCATTCTCGCATTCGAGCTCGCGCAAGCGGAGTGCGCGACGTACGGCGGCCACGACCATCTCGCGTCGGAGCGGCTTGATGAGATAATCGAAGGCTCCGCAGCGAAGCGAGTCGACCGCGGACTGAACACTGGCGAACGCCGTGATCATCAGTATGGGGGTATCCGGACAGCGCTCGTGGAGCTCGGACAGGAGCTCCACTCCCGTCCTGCCGGGCATCTGGATATCTGTCAACACGACGTCGAACTCGTTCTTGGTACAGGATTCGAGTGCCGACTCGGCGTCGCTCGCGCACTCGATGCGCAGGTTCTCTGCGTCGAGCACGTCGCGGAGCCACTCGCGGGTGAGTGCGTCGTCGTCGACCACCAACACGGACCTAGGGGATGGAGGGATCACGTTGGGGCACCTCGCTGGTTGAGACTGCATCGAAGTTCGATCGCAAGCCGCGTACCGACTCTACGATCGGGGTCGCTAGAGGGCGAAAAGCCGTGTGCGGAGGGCGAGGTCAGCCTCCGAAGGGTTAGTCGGCCTCGGTCGTCCGCTGCGGACGGGCTCTGCTCGGCGACAAAATGTCTCCTAGGCGTGCGATTTCGTCGCTTCGTTCGCACTCCCCGGGAAGTGGATGCGAAAGCTCGTCCCGCGTCCTGGCTGGCTCTCGACCTCGATACTACCGCCGTGGTCGAGAATCACGCTGCGAGTCACCATCAGCCCGAGGCCGTTCCCGGAACGTGGATGGTCCCCGAGCGGCTTGGTGGTGTAGAAGGGTTCGAAGATCCGCTCCCGGACCGCGGCCGTCATGCCGTGCCCGGTATCCGCGATCTCGACCTGGATCCCTCCAGGCTTGCTGCCCGGTTCGAGCGAGACCCGGAGCTCGCCGCCGTCGGGCATTGCGTCAACCGCGTTGACGAGCAGATTCAGGAACGCTCGCTCCAGGCGCTCGAAGCTCCCCATGATGCTCAGGCCAGCCTGCAGCGAGACTAGGACGCGGATCGAGTGTTTCTCCACTCGGTCGCTCAGTAGATCGAGCACCGAGGTCAGAAGTGGGGCCAACTCGACGGGGGCGCGGGAGTCCGGGCTGGGCTGCGCCAGATTCATCAGCGTATGCATCAGGTTGCGCACGCGCTCGACCTGCTCGCAGATGATGTGGGCACGGTGCCGGTCCCGTTCCAGCTCGAGCGATTCCTCCAGCATTCCCGCGTATCCCAGGATGATGTTCATGGGGGTACCGATATCGTGCGCGAGTCCAGCGGCGAGGGTGGACATACTCGCGATCTCGGCCATCTCGCGCGCTCGGTGCTCGCTCTGCCGCAACGCTCGCTGTGTCTTTCTGTGTGAAGTGATGTCGTGACCCACGCACAGCACCGCCAAGAGCTCGCCGTCCGCGTCCAAGAGCATGGTGTCCCACCACTCGATCACGTGCTTCTCGCCAGAGCGCGAGATCAACGTGTGGACGTGTCGTCCGGGCTTCTCGCCCCGCAGCACGGCCGCAAACGTCTTGCGCGCGCGGGTGCGTTCCTCGGCGGGGAGCAGGTGCTCGAAAGCATCCTTGGCTTCGAGCTCCTCCGGCGGGAATCCACTGATGCGCTCGATGAAACCGTTGGATTGCAAGATCTTGCCTGCGGGGTCGAGGATCAGCACCAGCACGTGCGCGGTATCGACGAGCTTCTGAGCGAAGTTCCTCTGCGCGCGGAGCTGGGTGGCGCTCTCGCTCGATCGTTGGATGTCGCGCAGGATCGCGGTGTAGGTGGTCGCGTCTCCGGACCTGTTCTCGGTGATCGTTACCTGCAGCGGGAACGGCTCGCCGTTCTGCTTCTGGCCCTGCACGATGCCGGCTTCCGCCTGCCTTCCGGGCGGTTCAGCCGGTGAGAGTGCCTGCTCGGGATCCGCCTCATCGAGCCCTGGGATCGAGCCCGTAATGAAGCGGTCGAGGGGGCTGCCCAGGGCGTCCTGCGTCGAGCACTCGAACATAGCGGCCGCGGCTGCGTTGAAGGAGCGGATGTTCCGATGCTCATCGATCTCGAGGATTGCGTCGAGGGTGGATTCGAGCATGGCGCTGAGGCGTACCGCACGCTCGCGCGTAGCCAGTTCGAGCCGCCTGCGCTCGGTGACGTCGAGCGCCTCGACCAGCCAACGGGGCTCCGAGGCGCAGCTGGGCTCGCCTGGGGCGCCATGAGTTGCGCTCGCTCGAGGGTTCGCAGGTGCCAACCACTTCACCGTGGTGTCGAGGACCCGTACGACATGCCCGGGGTTTCGAAGCTCGATGTCGAGCCGGATCGGATCGCCGGCCTGGGCGTCCTGCAGGGCTGCGCTCAGGCGGCCCGAGCTCTCGAGTTCGAGCGTCTGGGCGAGGCACTCGGGGAAGCGTGCGCACTCTCCGCTTTGCGGTGAAGAGGCGCCTTGGCGCGGGGGTGAGCACGCGTCGGGCGCTCGGTCCTGAGCGGACGCATCGCCGGCCAGGCCGCGTGCGATCGAGCTCTGTGCCAGGATTCGACCGGCTGCATCCAGCAACCAGACCGCTTGCCGCGAACTCGAAACCCAGGTATCGAGGGCGTGCCTGTACGCGGCCTCTGTGAGCGACTCCGGGCGGTCCATGAGAGTCGTCCCTTGGTCTCCTGGCTGGTCATCCTAGGAATGCCGGGACGATTTGCCCCGCTACGCGTCGTAGCGTAGCATGCGGGCAGACCGCACGGCGACTCGCTCAGGCAGCTTCATCACCTGTCGGCTCCTCTCCCTGGAGGTAGCGACCGAAGAAGTGGCAGGCGTCCGTTGCGGTGAAGATCCCCGCGAGCTTTCCCTTTCGCGTGACCAGGGCGCAGCCGATGTGGCGGCTGGCCATCTCCAGCAGCACCTGATCGAGAGGGGTGTGGAGATCCACGGCATACGGATCCGAGATCATGATTGCCCGCACCCACAAATCCTCCTTCTCGGGAATCGGGTCGGGTCCGACCGCCAGGCCGATGTCCCGGTCCGAGATGACCCCGCCGAGACGTCCATCGACCATCACCGGCAGATGCCGCACGGAGTGCTCCGTCATCAGTACGCGCGCCGCGCTCACGTGCGCATCGTGATCGATCGAGTAGGGGAAGGCGGTCATCACGCGGCTCACGGTCGGAATCTTGGCGTCGTGCATCTGCGGGGCTCCTCTCGATCCATCGCTTGGCTGTCTGTCGGAACTGGGCGCCGGTCGAATGTGCAGCGCCACCGGCGCCCGAGCGAGCGGGGATCCAATGCCCCCACGCGCAGCCGACATTGCAGGTCCGGTGCCCAGTGCGCAGCGGGCAGGCTGGCTCCGAATCGCCCTGGGATCAAATGAATGAGCCGAAATGTCGCAACTGTGGGTGGACTTGGCGCACTCTGGCTACGAGCGGACGGCTTCGCTGGGATAGGGAGCTCGCACTCCGAGCGGGTGTCAGCGACTCTCCGGGCCCCGTGTGCGGGTCGGGCGCTCGTGAATCAGGGCTGGCACGTGCTCTGCACATCCACGAGAGGCCACGTCCATCGGGTGCCACATCCAGGAGGCGCCCCGAGTACGGTGGAGGCGGCCTGTGGAGAGGCGAACAGAGCGAAAGGAGCCTGGCGACGCATGAATGCCAAGGTCGCGGATCTCATGACGGAATCAGTGGTCACGACGCAGCCCCACGTCACGGTGGAGCACGTGCGTCAGATGCTCGAGCGAAACGGGATCAGCGCGATTCCTGTCGTCGATTCGGACGGCGCACCGGTGGGCATCGTGTCTACCACGGACCTCGTGCCCAGCTTGAAGCCCGGGACCCCGATTCGATTGATCATGACCGAGAAGGTGTACACGGTTCCCCAGTACGACGACGTGAGTACGGCCGCGCGCATCATGCGGAATCACAAGATCCACCGCGTCGTCGTCACCCACGAGAAGCGCGTCGTCGGGATCCTCAGCGCCTTCGACCTGCTCGAGCTCGTCGAGAATCATCGCTTCGTTGCCAAGGGACAGCCGACGCCGTCATCGAAGCGTTCCGCCAAGAAGAGCTAGCGAGCCCTTCGTGTTAGACTCGGACCCACATGACCCGCTTCCGCGTGGTGGCACGACTACGCGGCCTCTCTGCTTCGTGTGCCGCGGCTGCGTTCGCGTTGGGGGGCCTCACCTGCACCTTGGCACTGACCCCGGCGTGCGCGCCGGCTGGAGACCCAGCCTTGCGCCCGCAGGCGCGTGTCCGGCGTGCCGCGATCGTGCGCGTCCCAGACCGCGATCGCCCGCTCCCCGGCCGCACCGAGAACCCCGAGCAGGAGATCGCGCGGCTCGAAGAGGCGCTGGCGAATGATCCGCGGGCTGGGCTCCAGATTGCCCAGCTCTACTTCGAGATCGCTCAGGCCGCGCTGGAGAGCGGTGCCGAGGAGCGGTATACCGACAACCTCGGACGCGCCCAGCGCTTTCTGCTCGACTACCTCGACCAAGCTCCAGACGATGCCGGCGCGCAGAACCAGCTCGGTATCCTCGCTGCCTATCGGGGTGACTTCGACGGTGCTCGTCGAAGCTTCCGCATCGCTACGCAGCTCGATCCAGTAGATCCGACCGCGCAGCTGAATCTCGCGGAGCTTGCCGTGTACGAGAACGATCTACCCGAGGCGCGCCGCAGATTGCGCCTGTCGCGTAGTCGCGGCGTGGACGAGGTCGACGCGAAGCTCACCGAGGTCTTGCTGTCGTGGAAGGAGCGAGACCTGGTCGCGGCGAAGCAACGTTTCGATCTCGCGCGAACCATCTCGCCCGGACGTGTGCAGGGCTGGAACGGTTCGACGGAGATCCGATCCTTCGACGACATGGCCGCTCACTGCTGTCGGCTCATCTTCTGCGGTCCCTACATGGAGCGTGCCTGTGGAGACATGAACCAGGCCGTGGCGGTGCAAGCGCTTCGCGAGGAGACGGTACTCAAGGAGTTGCAGCTCGAGATCGAGAGAGCACGCCGGATCCGTGCGCTCTACGAGCGCCGCCGAGAGCTCCAGATCGAGGTGGATCCGGAGCCACCGTCTCCGGAAGCCTCCGGCGCGCCCTAGTCGCCGCCAGAGGGACCTCTCGTGGGGTTGCTCGGTCGAGTGCGGACCGGTGTCAGCGGCCAGGCGTCACCGAGCAGGAAGGCAGCTTTCGAGGATGCGGGCCTCGAGTGCGGAGTCCTCGCGCAAGCGCGAAAGGTCGTCGCGAGACTTGACGGGATAGAATCGACAGCTCGAACTCTCGCGCTCCGATGCCAGGTACGCAGTCGGGACGAAGGCGGAGAGCTCACCTACCAGCTGTTCCATCTGGATGACGCGCTGCCCGTCGACCTGTTTCTCTACGTAGAACCAGGTCAGATCGTAGTCCTTGCGCAGGATTTCCGCGGACATCAAGAATGTATTCGTGCTGATGAACGGTAGCGCCGCAAAGTCGGTTCCTGCCGGAAAGCGAAATCCTTCGACGATCTGGAGGTTGCCATCTACCCAGGCGGGTGCACCGCCCGCGTCTCCGGGTAGAGTCCGGGCCAGCTCGACGGTCAGGGGCTTCTCTGCTGCGAGGTGAAAGCCGATGACCTCTGGGGCCGGGTCGGCGCACAGATTGTCTACGTTGGAGAGCAGCAAGGTGTCCACACCGCGCTCGGCCAGATGATCCAGCATCCCGCTGTGGCGAATTCGGCGAACGAAGTCGCCGTGTCCGGGCGAGTAGGTCGAGAGGTGCCCTTGCGCGTCGCGGAACAAGTTCCCCGTAGGCGTGAGCCGGAGGGATACCGACTGAAGAAAGCTCTCCACACCCGCCTCGATGTCTCGGTCAGCCAGGAACTGGGCGGTGGCGATTTGCGTTGCCGCGCTGTTCATCAGCACGAAGGGGCAGTTCCCGCGCGCGAGCGCCTGCGAGCGTTTGATCTCGAGGAACGATCGAGTGCCGAGAACCTCTACCGTTCCTTTGACGACGCCGCCGAAGCGGGTTGCCATGCCACCATTCAAGACGACGGATGCGACGCGGCCCGCAGCGAGTGCTTGCGTGCCCAGGGTCCGGTAGTGGGAGAGCTGTTCCTCCGAGAACTCGCCCAACCAGGACACGTCCTCGGGGTTCGCGATGCGGGCTGGGTGTGGAAGTACGTTGGCTTCGCGTGAGTAGCGCCCCGAGCGCACGCCTTCCATGAGCTTCTCGCACAGCTCGCTGTCGAAGCGAACGTCCTCGAGGTTGCCGAGCAGGCGATTCAGCTCATCGGTGATTCGTCCCCAGTGCGGGGGCTCGGACATCTGCGTGGGCTCGGACATCGGGACTGGCCTCCTCTCGGTGCGAGTTCACGAGCTGCGACTTCACGAGGTTAGTGAAGTTGGACTTGCTTGGCTGCTGTGCGGCGACCTCAGAGGCTCGTCGTGGTGTCCGCGGGCTCGAGTGAGATGTTGCTCTCTCGCCGAGCTCGTAGCTCCGACACCAAGCGGGAGTGCGTCTTGCCTGTCAGTGGATAGAACCACATGGCGCCCAGGCCGAGGATCATCCCGATACCGGGCAGCAGCACCATGATCTGCTTCAGGCCCGAGAGCGTACTCGCGGACTGCGACTGATTCGGAACGTATCCGATCAGATCGAGGGCGATCCCGAAGACGCCCGCGCCGATTCCGAGAAACGCCTTGAGAATGAACTGTCCCAAGCCGAATACCATCGCTTCCGTGCGTACTCCCGAACGCCATTCCCCATACTCGACCGTGTCGGGCAGCATCGACCAGAACGTCATCGCCAGCCCGAGTGCGGCGACCTGCATGTAGAGCATGTAGGCGATCATCGCGCCGGACGAGCGGATGTCGATCTGGCTGAATGCGGCGAGTCCCGCGAGTCCCCAGCCAGTCGCCACGAACCAGGCCTGACGCTTGTCGATGCGCCGCGAGACGAGGATCCAGGCCGGAATGATGATCAATCCGGAGGCGGCGCTCAGGCTCAGCGCCAGGCTGGAAGAGGCCTCATCGTCCAGGTAGTACTTGAAGTAGTAGAGGATCGACTTTCCGAGCGCCGTCGTGCACACCACGGAGCCAGCGATGGCAGCCATGACGACCCAGAAGGCGCGGTTCGATCGAACTGCCTGCCAGTACTCACGGGGACCGAGCGTGGTGGCTTCACTCGCGTGCGAGTCGGGCTCACGTACCGCTCCGAAGACGATTGGAAAGATGCATGTCGCCAGCAGTGCAAACAGGGCGGCTACACGTAGAAATCCGTCCGCGTCCGATCCGGAGCCGAGGGCAAGTGATAGCGGGCGCGTGGTCGCTGCTACCAGCAGCCCGGCGAGAGTGGCGAAGATCATGCGGAATCCGGCGAGTGTGGAGCGCTCCGAAGAGCTCGATGTCACTCGAGCGTTCAGGGACGTGAACGGAATGGAGAGTATGGTGTAGCAAGTGCGAAACAGCAGGTGGGTTCCTACGATCCATGCGACGAGCGGGACTCCCTGCCAGCTCGGTGTGTAGTAGAGCAGTACGAACGATGCACCGAGCGGAACGCCTCCGAAGAGCAGGTAGGGTCGATAGCGGCCGAAGCGCGTGCGCGTGCGATCGGCAATCGCGCCCATCACTGGGTCGGTCGCGCCGTCCCAGATCGATGCCGCCATGTAGATCGTGCCTGCGACGCTCGCCGAGAGCCCGACGACATCCGTGTAGAAGAACAGCAGGTAGAGCGAGACGCTCTGCCAGTAGATGTTGCAGGCGAAGTCCCCAACGGTGAAGCCGAGCTTGCGCCCGAGGCCCAGTCTCTCGTTCATGGGATCCTGCCTACAATCCCTCGAGAGCGGCTCGCAGGTCCTGCAGAGAGAACGGCTTGCTCAGAAATGCGGTGCGCGTGATGCCGAGCCCGTGGCTCGAATCTTCCGTGGAGATCTCTGGATGCTCGACGTAGCCAGACATGAACAGGATGGGCAGATCGGGATGCACGGCCATGAGCTGCCGTGCCAGCTCGGTGCCATCCATCTCGGGCATACTTATGTCCGTTAGGAGAATGTCGAACTCGTGAACTCGATCTGCGAAGCGCTGGATTGCAGCGGGCCCGCTCTCTGCCTCCGCGACCTCGTGACCGAGCAGCTCGAGCAGTCTGCGCAGCGAGTCGCGTACGTCAGCCTCGTCCTCGACCAGGAGCACCCGGAGACTCTGCTGCGTGGACGCGGACGACTCCCGTAGCGGTCTGGAACGCTCGATCGATGTGAGGGGATCGGAAACGGATTCAGGATCATTCGCCGTGGTAGGTGGCTCGTACCGGGGAAGGCATACACTGAAGCAGGCCCCGTGGCCTGGGGCACTGTCGAGGTGTACGTAGCCCCCGCTCTGCCGCACGATGCCATCCACGGTCGCGAGTCCGAGGCCGCTTCCGCTGGACCGGAGCTTCGTGGAGTAGAACGGCTGGAAGATCTGCTTGCGATCCTCGACGCTCAGGCCCTCGCCGTCGTCACGCACACTCAGGCAGACTCCGGGACGCGAACCGGCTCCCGGGCTCGGCTCTCCGATTCGCTCACCTTCCAGGGTGCAGTTGTTCGTGCGGACCTGAATCGTGCCGCCCTTGGGAAGTGAGTCGCGCGCGTTGACGATGAGATTCGTCAGCACTTGTTCGAGAGCTGCCGTATCGACCCGTACGAGTGCGAGCTCGGGATCGCACTCTACGCGCAGAGTGGTCCCCTTCGGCAGGATGCTACGCATCAGCGGGATCACCTTCGTGACGATGCGATTTGCATTGATCACCTCCGGGTGCAAGACCTGCTTGCGTGCAAAGGCCAGCAGCTGTCGCGAAAGGCGAGCGCCGCGCTCTGCGGCGGTCTGCACCGTCTTGGTTTCCTGTTCCAGCTGCGGATGGAACCGCGGCGCAGCGCGAAGGTTGTCGATGCTCGCCAGAATCACGGTGAGCAGGTTGTTGAAGTCATGCGCCACTCCCGAGGCGAGGCGGCCCAACGCCTCGACGGACTGCGACTCGCGCAACTGGTCCTCATAGGCTCTTTTGAGCTGCTCCGTCTCGTGGCGTGTGGTCACATCCCTTACGACGAGGAGCCGCTTGGATTCGGAGCTCGGGGGGTGCAGCCAGGACAGACTCGCTTCGAGAACGCGGCCGCCGCGTCGAACGAGGGTCCTGACGGAGCCGTCAGCGGTCTCGGTGGGATTCCAGTCGCGTAGCCGCGCTACGGAATCGGGATCGAGCCAGTCGATCGCGGACAATCGGTGCCCGAGGACGCGCTCGGGTGGTAAGCCGATCATCTGCTCGGCGGCGGGGTTGAGCATCTGGACCTCGTCGCCGGAGCCGAGTACCAGCATTCCGTCGGGTGACGCTCGGACCAGATTCAGCAGCTGCCGCTCCTGCAGTAGAGCCGCTGAGGTTGCAGCCGTCTGCGCGCGCAACGCCCAGTGCACCAAGCTGGCCATGAGGATCATGACGACCGAGACCTTTGCCCAGAGCTGAACCTGGGCAGGGTCGTAGGGTCCCTCGTCGAGCTGCAGCATGCGGGCGAAGATCACAGAGCCGAGTGCCGCCAACACGAACGCGCTGCGCGAGCTCCAGCAGAAGCCCGCCATCATGATGACGACGCAGAGGCCCGCGGTCGAAGCGATCACGCTGGGTTCGTACTGCAACCAGCTCGTCGATCCGATCACGCTCGCAGTTCCGAGTGAAACCAGAATTCCCGCGTACCTCGGGCTGAAGCGGAGCAGAATGAGCGTGGATATGCCCACGATCAGGTTCGCGACATAGGCAAGCTGGCGAGCGAGCGGCGTGGTGTCCCGGATTCCGAGCATCAGGAAGATCAACGTGCCGGCGATCACGATGCACGCTGTTCCGCGGATGATCGGAACCCTCGCGCTCTCGCTCGCTCGTGCGGTCAGGCGTTCGGGGGAGAGAGAGTCCATCTGCGGGGATTGTAAACGAACTGGTGACGCACCTGCAGGCTCGAGTGGGCAGCTCTCAGCAGTAGGTCGGCATTGAAATCTGTGTGGTAGAAAACACTCGACACTCGAGATCCGGCTTGCCATCACTCGCCAGCAAAGATGCTCAACTTCTAGCTGACTGTACCGATAGCAAGAAAATGCTCGATGGACGGCGCGCGCATTCTCGGAGGCCCTTCACTCTGCATGCGATGTATAGGTCGCCCCTGCGTGAAGGGGAAGGGACGGTGCTGAACGTGTGCGAGACGGGCCTCTTCGTGGCCACGCCGCTGCTTCCCGACGTCGGCGAGCACGTCTCCGTCGATATGAAGCCGTCGGATCGAAAGATCTCGGTGAAGGGGATCGTGACTTGGGCTGGAGAGCGCGTCGACGCCGTGACGGGATTCGGCATCCGCCTGGTCTATCCGCCGGTGGAGTTTCTCG
The DNA here is from genome assembly GCA_003247575.1 of Pseudomonadota bacterium. GTDB lineage: Bacteria > Myxococcota_A > UBA9160 > SZUA-336 > SZUA-336 > SZUA-336. The sequence goes on along the minus strand of QJZC01000042.1, from coordinate 20,300 downwards.
AGCTGGTCGCCTGTGCGATCCCCGAGAGCGAGGCTGCGGGGGCGGGAGTGCGACGCACGGCCCGTCGATTCCATCTTCAGCTGCCGGTCGGAATTCAGTACGGAAACATGTTGGACACCGGTCATCTCGCCGATGTCTCCTTGACTGGGGCTCGCCTCGAGGGAACCCGGCTGCGGCCTGGCGTCGGCGAGACGATCACGTTGGCCCTGGCTGTCGAGGGCTACCGCGACGAGCTGGCGCTGCAAGCGTTCGTCGTTCGGAGCACGGAGAGCAATGGCTTCGGGGTGCGAATCCAGGCGGTCACCGAAGCGCTGAGCCGCAACGTTGCCGCCGTGCTCCACACGCTCGAGAAGCTCCCGATCATCGCCGAGTAGAGCTCCTGATCAGGTTCGTGCCGTTACGGTCCGAGGATCCGCCAGGTAGCGGACGAGAACCTCGTCGAGCTTTGCGACATCGATCGGCTTGCTCACGTACGCATCGAAGTTGGCGGTCTCGAATCTGGCTCGGTCCTCTTCGAGCACCTGAGCCGTGAGCGCGACGATCGGAGTCGTGAGACCTTGCTGCTTGAGCTGGCGAGTCGCCGTGCAGCCGTCCATCTCGGGCATCTGGATATCCATCAGGATCAGGTCATGGGGATGGCCCGCTGTGGTCGCACTCGCGACCCTCTCCAGAGCGACGCATCCGTTCTCGGCGAGTTCTACATCGAGCCCACGCTTGCGTAATAGGAGCTGGATCAAACGCTGGTTGTCGAGTCCGTCCTCCGCAACCAGCACGAAGCCCCGGAGTTCGGGGATTCTGTGGACGCCCCGCGTGCGTGGGCGTTGCGCGCGATTCGAGTCTGTCGGGTCCGACATGCGAAGGTCGGTCCAGTTCCCGAGCAGGAGCGTCAGCTCGAAGCAGCTTCCCTGATCGGGCACGCTCGTCGCGGTGAGCGTGCCACCCAGGAGGCTCGCCAGATGCCGAGAGATGCTGAGGCCCAGGCCGGTGCCGCCGTACCTGCGACTGATGCCGCTGTCGGCTTGCGTGAAGGGGCGAAAGAGACTGGCCAGCTGTTCCGACGTCATGCCAATCCCGGTATCGATGACTCGTACTCGCAGGACTCCGTCGTCGTCCTTGCGGTCGATCTCGCACTCCAGCCGCACCTCTCCCTCCGATGTGAACTTTACGGCGTTCGAGAGTAGGTTCACCAAGATTTGCCGCAGCCGGATCGGATCCGTGTCGATCTCCTCTGGGAACGGAGAAGGGAGTCGGTACGCCAGGGTGAGCCCGCGCGACCGGGCCGACTCTCGCAGCATGTCTACGGCCGACTCGATGATCTCGCTGGGCGCGGCAGCGATCCGCTCGATGGTCAGCTTGCCCGCCTCGATCTTCGACAGATCGAGGATGTCGTTGATGAGAGCCAGCAGATGTTCTCCGTTTCGCTGGATGGCCTCCGAGTGCTTCTCGATGTCCGCTCCGCGCGCCGAGCGCATGAGATCTGCGAATCCGAGAATCGATGTCATCGGCGTACGGATCTCATGGCTCATGTTGGCCAGAAAGTCTGCCTAGACCTGGGCCGCCCTCATGGCCTCGTCTCTTGCACTCTCGAGCTCTCGGTTGGATGTCCTCAGGGACTCGAGCAACGCCTGGTTGCGAAAGTCCATCTCGACCAGGTTCAGAAAGCGAGCGTGCGCGTTCTGGGCGGAGGAGAGCTGTGTAATCATGAACAGGAGCGAGCATGCCCCGAAGAGGAGCCAGACGTCATCGAGGCCGAAGCATGTGATCGCCTGGGGCAGGACCAGGAGGATCACCCAGATGAAGGTTGCCCCCCGCAGCGAGGAGAGGACGGATACTCCGCCGGATACCATGCCGGCGACCATCACCGCGATGAAGGTGCGTCCGCAGCCGTGTTCATTCTGCGCTCTTCGGCGCCTGGGTGCGTTGGCTGAACGAGCCAGCGGACAGGACGGACATCTTCGGAATGTTGCGGAATACCTGCGTCGCAAGATTCCCTCGTGGCGGATGGGTCGATCTGTGCCTGCGGGACGATGTGTGAGTGGCGTCCCGGCTCTACTGCTCGACGCTCGTTGGTCTACTTGGAGTCACTCGTTCGTGACCAAGGGGGTAGGTGAGATGAATCAGGGTGGATTCGTTCAACGTGTTCAAGACATTTTCGTCGGACTCGACTTGAATTGAATGTCTAGCCCATGAACTCGTTCCACGTTGCGAGAGTCGCTGCGCGAGTCCTATCATTGTATTGATCATCCCATACCGGTCTGCTCGCGAGAGTTCGCTCTCTGCTCGAGGCCCTGTCTCAGGCACGCGGTGCGACTCGGATAGCTGAGTCCCTCTCGATCTTCTTGGCGTGTGCAGTGGGTTGGCCCAATCGCAGACGGATGCAGCCCTCTCGCATGAGGGCTTCCAAGGAGTGTATGGAATGAAGCACGGACCCGAACGATACTTCTTCAAGAGAGCGGGTTGGATTTCCGATCAACTCATTCCGCCCGATCTTCTCCACAAGATCTTCCGAAAGCATTGCCCGTGGCACGCGGTCCCCAAGCCGGACCCGATCGATCCCTATCCTGGTGACCCGTTGACGAAGCCACGGCGGGTATTCTGTCGGCTCTTCGGAGAGGGTGTGCAGCAGAACGCCGAGGCGCTCGTCGATCTCGGGATGTCCATGGAGGTGGAACGGGCGGGGTCGATTCGACCCGAGGACGACAGCAACATACCTGCTGGCTATACCTACCTGGGGCAATTCATCGACCACGACATCACAGCGGACCCGACTCCGTTGACGCAGTCCGGGATGGTGGATCCGCGCGCGATCGAGAACCAGAGGTCGCCGGCGCTCGATCTGGACAGTGTCTACGGAAACGGCCCGCTCGTGAATGGAGAGTTGTACGAGGCTGACCACGTTCGCTTGCTCGTCGGGCGCACGAGCCCAACTACGGGATCTGCTCCAGGCGGTGTGCTGCCCGGAGATTTTCCGAACGATCTTCCTCGCAGGGCGGATCGCAAGGCCATCATCGGTGACCCGAGGAATGACGAGAACCTGGCAGTTGCCCAGACGCACCTGGCATTCATCAAGTTCCACAACAAGCAAGTAGAGATCCTGAAGTCGAAGCAGCCCTCTCTCGCCGGAAAGGAGCTCTTCGAAGCGGCTCGCAGGGAGACCATTCTCCACTATCAAGCAGTCATCCTCACGGACTTCCTGCCGCGCATCATCCAGGCCGATGTCCTGCAGGACGTGCTTCGGCATGGCCGCCGTTTCTATACGGACGATCTCAAGGGATGTATGCCGATCGAGTTCTCGGTCGCGGCCTATCGACTCGGTCACAGCATGGTGCGACCGGTGTACGAATGGAACCGCATCTTCAACTCATCGCCGGACGGCGTTGCGGCGACGATGGAGCTTCTGTTCGAGTTCTCCGCGGTGAGTGGCAGCCGTGGCGAGGGTGACGACCCGTTCTTCGGGGCGCCGACCCTGCCCTCGAACTGGATCATCGATTGGACGCGGTTCTACGACTTCAGCGGCGTTCCCGGTGTGGAGTCGAATCCAGACTCGAACCTCGCTCGTGAGATCGATGCGCAGCTATCGTTTGCGCTGAAGAATCTGCCGGAGTTCCAGGTCATGAACGCTCCACCGGTCTTCGTGTCGCTCGCGACTCGCAACCTTCTGCGTGGAAGGTTGCTCCAGCTGCCGACCGGGCAAGAGGTGGTCAAACGCATGAGCGATGCAGGTCTCGACGTCGGCCCGCTCAGCGATGTGGAGATTGCTGCGTGCCCGCAGCACGACATCGTGGTGCGTCACGCCTTCGACAAGGCGACTCCGCTTTGGTTCTACATCTTGCGGGAGGCGAAGGTGAGGAACGAGGGGAACCAGCTCGGTCTGCTGGGGAGCCGGATTCTGGCGGAGACATTCGTCGGTCTGATCGAGCACGGTCCGTTGTCGGTGTTGAAGGAGCGTCCACATCTGCGCTTCTCGATGCCCGAGCTTCTGGCCGAGGTCGGCGACTTGAATCCACTGGGCTCCACGCCCTAACGCGCCGAGTCCCCCGAGCGGCTCGATCTCCGATCACTCGAGCCGCTCGGGGGAGCATCCGGAGCCGTGTGTGGCGTGGTGATCGGATCGGAGAGAGTCTCCTCCAGCAGGGCAGCCAGGCGGACTCCCGCGGCTTGCAGGCGTTCTTCTACTACGAGACGAGCTCGCTCCAGGTAGGCTTGGTCGAGCGATGGAAGCTCGCGATAGACCAAGTGTTCGACCAGCTGATAGGATTCGTGCGCCCAATCCTTCGGTGTACTCGAGCGCTTGGGTGTACTCAGGCGCTCAGGTGTAGTGGGAGTCCACAACGTGCGATCGATCGGGCGGATCTGGCTTGCCAAGGTTTTTGCGTAGGTCTTCCAGTCGCGATGCAGTCGTTCGAGGATGAGCACGTCCCACACGCGATGTAGGTTCGAAGGCTCTCCGAAGAAGCTCACTCGGACATCATTCCCGCCGCGATCGAATGCATAGCCGACGTGGAGAGGCTGATGCAGGTCGCCCACGAGGTGGCCCACGAGCTTGAGCGCAAACCGACGCTCGTCCTTGGTGGCGTTGCGGTCCCGCAGAACGGCTGCAAAGCGCTCGATGCCGCTGAGAGCACACTTGCCGGGGCAGGCGGGAATCTCGGCTGCGCCTTCGGGTACGTTGACATAGTGGTAGGGGTCGTAGCTCTCGTCGCGGTCTCGCAGCACCCGGTCGGCCCATGAGCACGAGCGTGCGAACGTCGTCTCCTCGTCTCCGCTCAAGAGATCGCGAACTCGAGCTCGGGTGGGGCGGCTCAGCTCGCGCCAGGCGATCTCACATACGATCTGGTGGCCGTCCTGGCCCCAGGCGAGCGCTGGCCGCGGTGCGCTGGCGAACAGCAGCAGACCCAGTGGAATGACCACTCGCAGCATCGGACGGGGCCTCCCGCGAAGCTTGGCGCGAAATACTGCTCATTTCGGATGCAGTACGCTAGGTCGAACTCAGGACACTAGATCGCGGACAGTAGAGCCCCGACCGCTCCGCCCAGCAGCAGCAGCACGACCGCCGCATAGCCGATCAGGAATCCGATCGTTCGATCCTTCGGCTCGCGCACGTAGGCCCGAAAATAGAGCAATCTCCCGACGATGAAGGCAGCACCCAGCAGCGAGGCTCCCGGTGGGGAGACGAACTGCGCGAACAGCCACAGGGCCGGAAGGAACACGATCAGCTGTTCGAGCGTATTCTGCTGTACGCGAAAGTAGCGTTCGAACTGCGGGTGACCGGATACCTCGGGGGCGGGTACCTCGAACCGGACCCGAGCCCAGCCGACGAAGCCCGCAAAGGCCAGATATTCGATCAATGCAAGTGCTGCCATAAAGCCCACCAGAGCCATTTGCGGCTACTCCTCGATCTCGGGTTGCTAGCGACGCTTCAGGGCGACGCCGAGCTGGGTCAGGAACAGCGCCGCGCCCGTCATCGTGAGCCCCTTCATGAACATGACGCTCTGAATCCCCCGCATCTCCGCCGTAGGGGCCGAGAACATGGCGACTCCATGAACCGCGATCGTCACGGGAACTAGAAACAGGACGAGCAGCCACGCTCCGAGGCGTGGTCGATAGTTCAGCAGGATCGCGAGTGCGCCGGCGAGTTCGACGGCGCCCGACAGCAGCACGAGCAGCTCCTTGAACGGGATCGCCTCTGGCATCAGCCCGACGTAGCGTGGCACGTCGGTAAAATGGGTGACCCCCGAGAGGAAGAAGATGAGGGTGAACAGCACGCGCGCAGTCAGTCCGATGCCCGGATGCAGCCAAATGGCGTCTCCGGGCTGGACTGCCAGCTCGAGCGAAGCAGGGTCTGAGCCAGCGGGGCCACGCGTGGCGTGGCGCTCGGGGAAGGGGCCAGAAGTCGATTCGACCATGCTCGGGAACCTCGTCCGTATTCTTGGCTTCCGTGTTCGATGCTTCCGTGTTCAAGGGAAGCAGAGTCCGATCCAGGAGGCCGCTATGGGAGCATACATCGCCGCATCTGGAAAGTGCCGGAACCACGACGCTCCGGGTCTTGGTGACAACCTCCAATGGCTGTGCCAGCCTATCTCTTGTCGCTAGATGGTCTTGTCGCTAGGTGGCCTCGCTCGCCGCGTGTGCATAGGCCCTGCGGAATGCGTGGCTCGGCGTGGCTCGAGAGGCGGTCGCATGGATACGAGCTTTAGCCCGCTTGCTTCTACTCTCGGTGGGGTGATCATCGGATTGGCCAGCGCGCTCTTGCTGCTCGCTGCCGGCAAGATTGCGGGGATCAGCGGCATTCTCGGTCGCCTCGCGTTCGGCGTGGAGGGGGACCGGTTGTGGCGCGCTGCGTTCCTGCTCGGACTGCCGGTTGGAGCTTGGATCGGAAGCGCGCTGACCGGTGACGTAATGGGCTTCTCGATCACGACGAGCGGGCCGTTGCTGCTCGTCGCGGGGCTGCTGGTCGGGGTTGGCACTCAGATTGGAAACGGCTGCACGAGCGGCCATGGAGTTTGTGGGCTGGGCCGGGGATCTCGCCGCTCCCTGGTCGCCACCATCTGCTTCATGCTGTGCGCGTTGCTGACCGTCGGAATCGTGCGCCATGCCCTCGGAGTCCAGCCGTGATCGGTTGGGTCGCCTTCGCCTGCGGAGTGCTCTTCGGGTTTGGCCTCGCGCTATCCGGGATGACGAATCCAGCCAAGGTCCAGGCCTTTCTCGATCCTCTGGGGAACTGGGATGCATCGCTCGCCTGCGTGATGGGCGGAGCCGTGGCCGCTAGCGCCCTCGGCTACGTCGTCTGTCGCAGGCGCGACAAGCCCTGGTTCGCAGCAGAGTTCAGTCTGCCGACACGTCGCGACATCGACGCGCGTCTGCTCGTGGGCGCGAGTCTCTTCGGGGTAGGCTGGGGGCTCGTCGGTCTGTGCCCCGGACCCGCCCTGGCTGGAATCTGGCGCGGATCCGCCGAGGTCTTTCTCTTCAACGCGGCGATGCTGGTCGGAGTCCTCGCCGTACGCGCTGCCGATCGTAGCTAGGGATGGCTCGCTCCGCTGCATGCTCCGGGTTGGCTCGTAGATTGTCAGCTGGTGTGCACGCAGGCCAGAAGCGCAGCCTGATTTGCGACCGGCCGCGACTGTCTCATGTGCTATCCGGAGCTGGTACAGGCGCTGATTCGCGAGGCCATCCACCCAGCCACGGCTCAGGGTCTGTACGGTCTGTCGCTCTTGCTCGAACGAGGAATCTTGTACCAGCCTCCGATCGCGCCCGCGCTCTGGCGGCAGCTCGCGCTCGGGCTTTCGCCTACGGCCAAGTCGCGGCTCGAGAACAGGTTCGGAACCGAGCTTCCGGTGGGCGCGTGGCTGATCTCCGGGGTGATGTCGATGCTCGGTCTTCCGCTGGGGATTGGGCAGGGGAACAATCCAACCTGCCAGGCGGCCCGTGCGCTCTCGCTATGGGCGTTCAATGATCCGGACTACCTGCTACAGCTGATCGTGTGGGCTGCGAGAGACGACGAGATCGTCATGCACTTCGAGGGGCAGAGGATCACGTCGCGCAATCACCTGGCGCAGGCTACGCGCGCGTTGCCCGTTGATCTGGACCCGGTCTCCACGTTGCTCGTGCCGCATCTCGATCACATCTATGCGCAGATGGGCGCCCGCTGTTCGGGGCGCGAGGACGACCCCCACCGCTGGATCAATCCGGAGTTTCACGGTTGGTGGGTGGGCCGCGGATTTCGAATCTGCGTCGACGCACGTACCGGGGGGGTGAGCGATGTCGAGTCGTTCCTGCGCGATTTCTACGCGTTCTATCACCCGTACTACAACGGCAATCAACCGCTCATCCATCCACAGCCGGCTGGCATCGCGGTCACCGACAGTGCGGCTCGCTTCATCGGGTGGCACGCCATCACGATCCAGCGGATCGCGCTCGATCCGCAGGCCACGATGCGCGTGTACTTCTTCAATCCCAACATCGACAGCAGCCAGAACTGGGGTGGAGGAATTCGCGTGAGCACGGCGGAGCACGGGGAGCGCTTCGGTGAGTCGTCGCTTCCGTTCGAGCAGTTTGCGTCTCGGCTCTATATCTTCCACTACGACCCCTCGGAGGCAGGAGCGCCGGCTGCGGTCTCACGCGACGAGCTCGAGCGTGTGACGCGCGCGATCTCCTCGAGCTGGGGTGCCGGGCGCGTCGCAGAGGTGGCTACGGGTCGTGCGGAAGTGCTCGCTGCCTCTTCGCAAGGCGGGGACTAGGGGTAGGTCGTCACCGCCAGAACCTCGGCGCTGCCCTCGTCGGTGGCAGCTACGGCGCCAGCTCCCAGGGTACTGCCTGTGGATACGACCCGGCTCGCTTGCCTCAGCGTACCACTGCGTACGAACAACTCGATCGACTGCGGTGGCTCCCACACGGCCCTGGGGGCCAGAGTCAGGATGAACGCGTCGGATTCAGCCGTGCGCAACAGGCGCACCATGGCTAAACCTTCGCCGATCGGTACGCGCACTGGCTGGAACCAACCGGCTGCTCGTTCCAGCTCGACGGAGGGAATCGTACCCTGCAGAACGTCGGGCTTCGCGATCGCGATGCGTGCCAACAGAGCACTCGGCCGACCGACGGGCGAGGGGAGTAATACGGACCTCAGGATCGCAATTGCGGCCGACTCCATCAGGCCCCAGGCGCCCGCCTGCATGAGAAAGCGAACTTCTTCGAGCAGCGCGCTGTAGTCCACGGTCTGCCGCAGGTCCCCGGCCGCCGCGGCCTCCAGCTCGAGGCCGACGTCGAGATCGATGTGCACGCGCTGCGGCGCGCGACGCTCGTGCGGAAGTATTCCGAGAATACAGTCGATCTCGACCTGGCGGAGGCGTACCCAGTCCATGCAACCCACGTTCGTGGGGGGGCAAGGTACCCGCGAGGCCGTTCCCCGCGCAAGCCGTGTCCGCATCTGCTCCCCTTGGCTCAGGAAGGTCGGAGCGCGCCCGTTGGTGTAAGCTCTGCGCGCGAACGAGTCCGTGAGGGCCGGAGTCCCGATACGCGGAGCTGAGGCGAGAGATGAGTGCGATAGGGCGGCTTTTTCGATGGGTGGCGATTGCGTTCGGTGTCTTCGTGCTCGCGCTCGCGGCGCTGGTGATCGGTGCTCGGTTCTCCGACGGCCCGATCGGCCCGGTGGCAGGTGGGCCCTTCGTGTCTGGCGAGTCCTATTCCGGCCCGGAGCCCGACTGGAGCTTCGTCCGGGATCGCGCAGAGGTGCAGTTTCAGCTCTTGGATCCACCCCGCTCGCGCACCACCTGGATCGTCGAGTACGCCGGGCGCATCTACATCCCGTCCGGCTACATGAACTCTCGCATCGGAGGGTTCTGGAAGCAGTGGCCTGCCGAAGCGGAGCGGCAGGGGCGCGCGATTCTGCGCGTGGACGATGTGCTCTACGAGAGGACGTTGGTGCGGGTGAAGACGGGCAGTGAGCTGCCGGGAATCGCAGCGGAGCTGACCCGCAAGTATCTGCTGCCGAATGCGCAAGCGCCGGACGCGACGCCCGAATCGATCGCTCAGGGCGCGCTGGAGCGAGTCGCCGACGATGATCTCTGGATCTTCGAGATGCGTCCTCGCGAATAGAACTTCGAGTTCGCGCAGGTGCCGTCGTTGCGTGCGTGTGCACTCCTGGGTGCGGCAAGAGTTCTGCGTGTAGCCGACGCAAGTTGCGTCAGGGCCTCAACCTCGAGCCTTCGGGCGCCGATTCAGCTGCCGAGGTCTCCTCGTCACGGAGGACCGAGCGGTTTCTTGATCCAGGTCGAGTACCCCGGCCATCGCGCGCTGTGAGGCAGGTGCGGGCGACGATTCGGGAGTGTCGCAGCGGGGTTCTGCACAGCCGATGGAGCCGACATCTCAGGCGGGTCGAGCGTCCATCGCGACGCTGAACTGGGCGCAGGCCCTTCCCGGCTACCGCATCGAAGGCATCATCTCCGACACGCGGCGGGGGCGAGTCTACGCTGGTTGGCGGAGCTCGGATCAGCTGCCCATCTCGGTGAAGTTCTACAGCTCGGACTCGAGCAGCAATGGCTGGCCGCGCGTGCTACGCGAGCTCGAAGTCCTGAGACGCTTGGCCGGAAGAGGTATCCCTGCGGTGATCGAGCTGATTGCCGTCGAGGATGCGCGCGGGCTCGTGGTCGAGCGCGCAACCGGGGTCGATCTCAGCGAGTGGCGAGCCCAACACCCGCCTCGGCTCGAGGATCGGCTCGAGATCGGGATACAGCTGGCCGCGCTCCTGGTTCGAGTTCACGCGAGTCACCTGATTCACGGCAACCTGAACCCAGAGAACGTGGTCGTCGACCCTGCGACCCGCGAGGTCCATCTCATCGACTTCGGGGCTGTACGGCCCTTCGGAGGAGCCTCCAAGCATACCGAGGTCAGCTCGGGATCCTTGGGGATCGATGAGAATCTGAGCTTCATCGCCCCCGAGCAGAGCGGGCGGATGGGCCGCGGTGTCGACCAGAGAAGCGATCTGTACGCGCTGGGCGCGCTCCTCTACTTCGTGTTCACCGGGAGTCCACCGTTTCGGCACGAGCAGCCCTTGGCGATGATCCACGCCCACATGACTCAGCTACCAGAGCCGCCCGAGCGAGTATGTGCAGAGATCCCGAAGTCTCTCGGCACACTCATCCTGAAACTCCTCGAGAAGGAGCCGGAAGAGAGGTATCAGGCAGCCGAGCTTCTTCACACCGATCTCGTTGCGTGTCGAGATGCACTCGTGCGCGGCGAACTCGACGACTCCTTCGTGCCGAGCGCATGCGCCGATCGGCTTCGGCTCGAGTTCGGATCGCGTATCTTCGGTCGCGAACCCGAAGTGCAGCAGCTGTTGGCGGCGTTCGAGCGCGTCCGAGCGGGACGTGCCGAGCTGGTACTGCTTTTGGGGCCGGCGGGAGCTGGGAAGTCCTCTCTCATCGCCGAGCTCCGGCGGCGCGTGGCCACTCGGGTAGGATACTTCGTCGGCGGGAAATTCGACGCGTACCGGCAGGGTGTCCCCTACGGCGCGATTCAGACGGCCGTAGCGCTACTCGCATTTCAGATGTTGGCCGAGCCCGACGATCGTCTGCACGCAATCCGCCGCTCCTTGCTGGAACGACTCGGCCCCTTGGCTGGAGTGCTCGTGGACTTCGTGCCCGACTTCGCGGCGATCCTCGGCACGGTCGACTCCATTGCTCCAGTAGGGCCGCGCGAGACGCGCGCACGTCTCGGCCTCGTCATTGCGCGACTGTTCGCCGGGTGTGCTACGGCCGGGTTCCCCGTCGTGCTCGCGCTCGACGATCTGCAGTGGGCGGATACGGGGAGCCGCGCTCTGTTGCGAGAGCTGGCGAGTGGCCGCAGCGAGACTCCGCTCTTGATGCTCGCGGGCGTTCGGTCCGAGCCCGTCGATGCGGCGTTCGGTTCGGAGCCCCGCGACTCGGCGAGGGTCGTCTCCGCGGAGTTCGGGGCGCTCCCTGGTTGTCAGCTCCAGCTTGCGATCGAGCCCTTGGACGAAGGGGCGACGCTCGAGCTGCTAGCCTCGGCGCTGAAGCTCGATCCAGAACACCTGCAGGAACTGGCGCCGCTCATTCAGCGGAAGACGGTCGGCAATCCGCTCCTGGTCCGCCAGTTCATCGAGCACCTGTATCGCGAGAGGGTGCTGCGTGTAGCCGATGGACGCTTTCTCTGGGACCTACGTGAGATCGAGAAGATGGACATTCCCGATGGAGCGATCGGGTTGGTGTTGAGCAAGCTCCAGACCTTGCAGCCACGTCAACACGAGCTGCTCGCGGTCGCCAGCTGCATCGGCAACGAGTTCGATCTGGATCTGTTGGAGAGAGCCGCGGATCAGGGTGCTGAAGCCCTGCTCGATCTGCTGCATCCGTTGGCAGATGCTGGGCTCATTTCCGTAGGAGAGACGGGCCTTCGATTTCAGCACGATCGCATCCGCGATGCCGTGCTCGCGCTGCTCGATGACGGCGAGCGCGCTGCGCTACATCGGAAGGTGGCTCTTGCCCTACTCGAGCGGACCCCAGAAGAAGAGCTGGACCTGAATGTGCTCGCGATCGCCGATCAGCTGAATCGCGCGCAGTGCAGCTCGGATGAGCGGGATCGCCGGCGCCTCGTAGACCTCAACCATCGCGCTGGCCGCCGATCGATGCGAGCGGGCGTTCCGGTCTCGGCGTTGGCCTACTTCCGAGCAGCGCTCGCGGCGTATCGCAGCGAGGATCGGGAGCGGGATCCGGAGTTCGCCTTTTCGCTGTATGTCGGGGCTGCCGAGGCAGCCTTTCTGTGCGACGAGTTCTGTCAGGCGCTCGAGCTGCTACGGCCACTGGAGAATCGCCAGCTCGAGCCCTTGAAGGACGCTCAGGTCACGGGGATGGCGCTATCGATTCGATGTGCTGCGGGCGAGCCCGTGGACACGCTCATCGACGAGCTGCTCGGTGCGCTCGCGCGCTACGGTGTGCGTTGGCCGCGGTGCCCGTCACGTTGGCGTCTGCGCTGGGATCTGTTCCGCACGGACTGGCTGCTGCGCGGTCCCCTGGACGAACGGACGTTTCGGCCGTGGTCCCCGGGCGATCTATCGTGGGCGGCTCCACTCTGGCTGAACCTGTACGGAACCAACATTCTGCGTGCGCACAGTGCGCGCCTGCTCCTGCTCGCATCGATCCATGCTCTGCGCATGTACCTGCGGCATGGTGCGATTCGTACGCCGGGCCTCGCGTTGGCAGCCTACGCGGCGAATCGGGCCGTCGTTCTACGCACCTTGTCCGGCATGCATCGGTACGCGCGTGCCGCGCGATATTGGATCGAGCGGGCCGAGTCGAGCGCCGAAGGTACGCGTGCCGAGATCGTGCTTCATACCGCGGTGTTGGCGTGGCTCAATCCCCGCCGCGAGCTGTTACCCCGGATGCGCGAGCTCGTCACGCTCGCGCGCGAGGCGGGGGATCTGGAGCAGGCTCGCGAGTGTGCATTCATCCGGGTGAGCTTCGCGGCCGGAATCGCCGAGCCGCTCGAGGAGGTCGTTGCCGGGTTTCGCGAACTGGAAGGTGAGCACGGGATCGGAATGATTGCCGGAATCTGGGCGGATGCGTTCGGCGCCCTGGCGCAGCCGCTGGCTGTGGAAGACCTCGCCAGCCAGCTGGATTCGATCGCTGCGCGCGTCCGCGCGGTCATGCGCTGCGAAGATCAGCCGTGGGTGCACATGCTCCACTGGGGAGCTTGCCTGCAGCTGTTCGGTCGTGACCCTGAGCTCCCCGCGTTCGTGGCGGAGCTCGAGCTGCGCGTGGCCAGAGAGGAGACGGTCGGTCCTGCGATCAGCAACTTCCTGGTGTTGCGCAGCATCAGCGATTGCATCGAGGCCGCTTCGGGGCGCCCCGGGCGCTCGAGGCGGCGTAGGGTCCGCCGTAGCTTGCGGCAGCTGCGCACCTGGGCGCGCGACTGTCCCGATGCGGTCAACCTGGCTGCCCTGGTCGAGGCCGAGTACGCGCGCGCCTTCTTGGGCGAGAGAGTGGCTCTCGCACGCTATGAGAAGGCTGCGGCTTGCTTGAAGCAGTCCGGTTTTCTGCAATATGCTGGCTTGGCGAACGAACGCGCCTGGGTCATGCAGTCGAAGTCGGGGCGCGCGCGGGCGCCGGAGTTTCTGGCCGCAGCGCTCTCGTGCTACGAGGCTTGGGGCGCGGCTGGGAAGGTGGAGCTGCTCCGACGGGTTTCGCTCGACTAGGACTGTGCTCGCGGGACCCTGGTCCTGCCGAGACTTGTCCGGACGTTCCGATCCGTGAGATACATCCGGCGGTCGGTGGCTCTCACGGGTGTCTGCCGCCGGTTCCGCCGCAGAGGGGGCACTCGTCGAATGAGATGGATCGTGCAGCGCGCTTCAGGTCTGCGGCAGGGCACGGGTCGAGCCATCGCGGTGCTGTGGATGAGTGGCTGCTTTGCGTCTCCCTGTTTGGCGGACGACGTTCGTGTGGCGGTCGCAGCCAACTTCACGCGCGCCGCGAAGCAGATCGCCACGGCTTTCGAGAAGGCCACCGGTCACCGCGCGGTGCTGAGCTTCGGATCCACCGGACAGCTCTTCACCCAGATCGTGCGGGGCGCCCCCTTCGAAGTGTTTCTCGCTGCAGATCGCGAGCGGCCAGCGCGGCTCGTCGAGCGGTCCCTAGCGCGACCGGACCAGGTCTTCACTTACGCGGTGGGCCGTCTCGTGCTTTTCAGCCGTGATCCCGCGCTCGTGCGCGGTCCGGAGACCTTGCGCAGCGGAGTGTTCTCGAAGGTCGCCATCGCGAATCCCGAGACCGCGCCCTACGGTGTAGCCGCGATCGAGGTCCTGCGCGCACTCGGTGTTCTGGGTTCGGTCGAATCTCGCCTGGTGCGTGGCACCAACATCGCGCAGACCTATCAGTTCGTTTATGCGCAGAGCGCCGATCTCGGTTTCGTGGCGCTGGCGCAGACGATCGAAGCGGATGACTCGGGGTCTCGCTGGCTGGTTCCCGCTTCGCTGCACTCACCTCTACGCCAGGACGGGGTCCTGCTGGACGAGGCGAGCGACTCCGAGGCGGCGCGGGCTTTCGTAGAGTTCTTGAAGCAGCCGAGCGCCCGCGCCATGATCGAGCATCATGGGTATGAACTCTGGAAGCAAGGCGAGCCCTGAGTGTTCGAACTAGTCGAGCTCTTCGGGACCCTGCGTTCGACCCTCGCACTCGCATCGACCACGACCCTCTTGCTCCTCGTCGTCGGGACGCCGATCGCGTGGTGGCTGGCGCGCTCGAAGGCGCGTTGGAAGGAGGCGGTCGCTGCGCTGGTGGCGCTTCCGATCGTGCTGCCGCCGACGGTCCTCGGATTCTATCTGCTGCTGCTGCTCGGCCCGACGGGTCCGGGCGGCTGGGTGGCTGCGCTCTACGGAGCGCGTTCGCTGGCATTCACGTTCGAGGGGTTGGTCATCGGATCCGTTCTGTACTCGCTGCCCTTCGTGGTTCAGCCGATTCGGACGTCCTTCGAGGCATTCGGAGAACGTCCGCTCGAGGTTGCCGCAACCTTGCGCGCCGGACCCTGGGATGCGTTCTGGCACGTGGCGGTGCCGCTCGCGCGTCCAGGCTTCTTGACGGCTTGCGTGCTCGGATTCGCTCACACTGTGGGAGAGTTCGGCGTTGTGCTCATGATCGGGGGAAACATTCCGGGAGAGACGAGGGTTCTCTCGGTCGCGATCTACGACTATGTCGAGTCACTGCAATGGGCGCAGGCTCATCTGCTCGCTGCCGGCATGATGCTGTTCTCGTTCTCGGTGATTCTCGCGCTGATGCTCTTCGAGAAGCGCATGCGGATGCGTGATTCATGAGCTCCGCCGCGCGCACGCTCCGCGCGAGCTACTCGGGTAGGATCGGCTCCTTCGAGCTCTGCGCAGAGTTCGAGATTCCGCTTCAGGGGGTGACTGCGTTGTTCGGTCCGTCGGGTGCCGGCAAGACGTTGCTGCTCCGCTGTCTTGCGGGTCTGGCTCCACTGCGCGGCCAGTTGCGCGTTGGCGACGAGCTCTGGGAGGATGCGTCCTCGGGAGTTCACCGTCCTGCGAATCAGCGCCCCATCGGTTACGTGTTCCAGGAACCCAGCCTGTTTCCGCATCTATCCGTGCGCGGGAACCTGATGTTCGGCTATCGCAGGGCTTTGCGCGTCGCTCGCGAGAGTATCCGACCGGACGACGTCATCGAGCTGCTCGGTATCTCGCAGCTGCTGGACCGGCTGCCGCGGCGCCTGTCGGGAGGGGAGCGTCAGCGGGTGGCGCTCGGGCGTGCCTTGCTGACCCAACCGCGCATCCTGCTCCTGGACGAGCCTCTCTCGGCGCTCGACCAGGCAGCCAGGGACGAGATTCTTGCCTATCTCGAAGCGGTCCAGGGGGTACTGGGGATTCCGATGGTCTATGTGACGCACGCGATCGACGAGGTCGAGCGCCTGGCGCACCACCTCGTGCTGCTCGAGCGGGGGCGAGTGGCTGCGAGCGGGTCCTTGACGTCGCTGCTCGCGGATCCCCGCGGTCCCATTGCGCGCGGTGCCTTCGCAGGGACCGTGCTCGAGGCGCGCGTAGCCGCATTCGATGCGACCGACGACGTGACGATCCTCGAGAGTGCGGCCGGCGAGCTACTCATCCCCGGACGAATCGGCGAGCTCGGGGCGGGACTGCGAGTCCGAGTCGCGGCGCAGGACGTGAGTCTCGCGTTCGAGAGACCGATGCGAAGCACGATTCTGAATGTGCTGCCGGCCACGATCGTAGACCTCGAGCATCTGAAGCGCGGTCAGGTCAACGTCGCGCTCGAGCTGGGCACGGCGCCCGATACCGTCCGTCTGCTCGCTCGCATTACTGCTCGCTCTGCACGTACGCTCGGGATCGAGGTCGGACAGGCTGTCCACGCGCAGATCAAGGCGGCTTCTACCGTCAGTTGGGTCAGCGGGCAGGCTGGCTACTTGGACGCGAAGTCGAGTGACTCCGTCACTGATCGGAACTCGGGCAAGAAAGTCTCGAACTGATCGGCGGGCGCCGCCCCCTGCACGATCGTGTAGTCCATGCCATCCGCCACGATGACTTGGTAGACACCTACCGGAGCCTCCGATTCTGCGTACTTCCCTTTCGCGACGAGTTCGAATGCGGGACGCCCGCCGACCTCGAGGGTCGTGCCTTCGATCTTTTCGAGCGAGCCGATCTGGGGCGTCTGCTCCAGGCGCGAGCGCGCGAACTCTTCGAGGCTGCCGCCGCTCATCGGAGCGAACGAGGCGCCCACCACGAGGCTCGGCTGGGTCGCGGGCACAGGAACCTGGGTGCCCGGCGTACTGAGTGTGAGCAACGTGTGGTAGCGATTGATGATACGGAGCTGCTTGGGCTCTCGGATCTGGAAGGGCAGGCCATCGAATCGACCCAGCTCGAGCTCGGGCTCCCAGGTGGTCGTCAGGACGGCCGACCGCACATCCTCGCGCAGGTCTTCGGACAGGGCTACGGGATAGGTGGCGACGATCAGCGCCGACTCCTGCTCGTTCCCGACCAGCGCCATCCACTTTTCGTAGAGTGCCCCGCGCATGCTCTGTTCGACGCGTACGAGGCGACCCTCGCGGGCTCCAAACTTCTGTGCCTTGCTCTCACGCAGAACCATCCCGCGTGGCTTCAGCTCTTCCGCCGTCAGTCCCGAGAGCAGAGCCTCGAGGGATTGCGGAATCTCGCTCACCGTGATCGAGGCCGCACGCTGCTCGTCCTGCAAGCCCTGGAAGCGCTTGGACAGAGTGAACCTGGCGGGTGGGACGATGGAAACGTGGGTGCCGGGCACTCTCATCGGCTCATCGGCGACAGCGCTCGAAGCGGCGCCGAACCCTAGCAGCAGGAGCAGGGTGACGAGTAGGGCATGGAGTCGGCGCATGAGAGTCTCCTTGAAGCGATCGAGTGCGCGGTGAGCTCGCGCGGAGTCCACTGGGTCGCCGAGGCAGTATACAGATCCTCGCGGGAGGCTCGTGGCCGGTGCGCAAGAGGTGGCTTCCGAGCGGGCTGCGAACGGGTCTCTGGGGGGTACGGCCCGGCAATTCCCCGGCAGTATGCGCATCGAGCCCCTGGTGACCGGTTGGGTCATCGGGCTGGATTCGTCTGATTCGTGGCGCGTGGCCGCTAGTGTCCTGCGTCCGTCGAATCGAGCAGGCTCTGGACGCTTTGCATCTTGGAACGCGCGCCCCACTGCGTGTAGAGGGCCAGAGCGCGCCGCAAGAGCGAAGCCGCCTCGGTGCGGCGCCGCTCCTCGAGCAGCAAGCTCGCATGGCGCTCGTGAAGCAGCGCCTCGTGCTGCACGTAGCCGCTCTTGTGAGCCAGCTGGGCGGACAGGGTGTATCGCCTGCGAGCCAGTTCGCTGCTCCCGGCGAGCCGGGCCGCCTCTGCGACCAACCCGAGATACATGTGCTCGAAGTCCTTGCCGGCGCCGGCGGCGCTGCGCAGATGCCGGATGCTGCGCCGGAGCTCACGTCGCAGCGATGCGCGTGGTGCCCCGCTTCGTGCGGCCAGGCTTCCACAGGAGAGGCCGTGGTAGAAGAGGTGGTCGAGATCGTATGGGATCGAGACCCGATTGCGCACGAGCACGCTCGAGAGCGACGTGCAGAGTCCTTCGGCGAGCAACACGTCATGCGCCTCCGCGATGCAGAGAGCCATCGCGAGCAAGGGGGTCCAGCGCCGTTGTGGTGTGCGGAGTGCTTCGGAGTCGCGCAGGTTCGAGATCGTGTGCGGGTCCCGGTCTCCACGCAGGAGCTCCAGCGCGAGCTTCCACGCTGTGCATCCGGTGCGGATGCCGTATCGGTTGGAGGCAAGATAACGTTCTTCGACGCGTGCGAGCGGCTCTCCCACGAGCGCGGACGACAGCGCGTAGTGCCGGCTGACGGTACAGGCGAACTCCACGCTTCCCAGCGAGAGCGCACGGTCCACGAGCTCGGCGCAAGCCGGCAGCAGCTCGCGCCGTGGTCGCGTCCAGGGATCGACCACCGCGTGCAGGGTGTGCTGGGCGCGTGCGGACGTCAGCGCGTCGGGCGAGGTCTGGCACCAGTGCTCGGCCGCCCGCGCATAGCGATTGCACACGTGTCCTGCTCCGACGGCCGATCGCCGCGAGGCTGCGTAGGCGGCGAGTGCGAGCGCCGGCGAGTCGAGGTATCCGTGGATGCGGAACTGCCGGATGCAGTAGGCCGTGGTCATGCGAACCAGCTCCGGCCGCAGGTGCGCCAGGGCGGGGCCGCTCGCCGAGAGCACGGTCACCGCGGGGATCCAGGTTGCGTTCTCTCGGCTGGCAGGAATGAATCCACGCTCATCGAGCGGGCCGCGAAGTGCCCAGTCGGTCCGCAGGAATTCCCAGAGCTCGCGTAGACGGGAGGGTCGAGCAGGCCAACGGATGCCGAAGCTCCGAAACGTCGCGACTATTCGCTTCAGCAGGAGATTCGAGTCCGTGGCTTGCGTGAACTCGAGTGGAATGCGTAGCGCCGCCACTCTCGCTCGTTGGAGCGCGCTGAGTGGGCGACGTTCGAGCTCGTCGGCCAGCTCGAGCGCCAAGTCGAATCGGCTCGCTTGGAAGGCGCAGTCAGAGTACTTGAGCGCGCACTCGAAGGTGCGCGCGGGAGCCTCGACCCAGTCCGAGTCGCTGCTTCGAGTGTAGGCACTCCGGCAGAATCGGAGCGCGGTCTCCGGTGCACCCGTGTGAAGGGATCGAGAGGCCGCCTCGAGGTAGAGCTCGGTGGCACGCTCCTGCACAGAGGCACCGAGTCGATCACCTGCGAGCTGCATGTGATCTGCGATCTCGAGTGCACGCAGCGGACGTTGCTCAGGGGTAGTCGCCTCGAGCAGTCGCTCCGCTGCAGTAGCGTGGAGCCGCTCGCGATCGCTGACCGAGAGCCGCTGCTGGGCCGCTTCGCGAATGCGATCGTGCGCGAAACGGTACCCGTGAGCGCAGGGAACCACGAGACCCTCCTCGCACAGCTGCCACAGCCCGCGCTGAAGCGGATCCCGAGGCGTCGTCGTCCGGTTTGCCAGGGACTCGACCGAGAACTCGTCGGCGACACAGCTCGCTAGCGACAGCAGCTCGCGTGTGTCGGGTGCAAGCCGCTCCAGCTTGGCCAGCATCAGGCCCACGGCCCCCTCGGGGATATGGGCGGACGCGGCGGCGGCGTCGTCCCAGTCCCAGCCTCGAGCGAACTCGAACCACAAGCTCCCCTCGGCGTGCAGATGCGTGATGAACTGCTCGACGAGCAGCGGGATTCCGCCTGTCTTCTCTTGCGCTCGACTGGCCAGGAGCGAGACGTCCTCGAGGCTGCGGCCGAGGGTTCGCGAGAGTACTCGAGCGACATCCGCATGGTCGAGTGGCTCGAGCTCGAGGCACTCGAGTCGGACTCCCGCCAGGTCGGCGTCCCCTCTGAGCCTCGACAGGACGTCGATCCTCGCGAGGGCGTCCCCTGCGGCGGCCTCGTCGGGGCGGAGTGTGGGAATCACGAGGATCGGACAGTCCTTCAGCTCGGCGAGGAGCGCTGCGATCAGAGCGTAGCTGCCCGGGTCCGACCACTGTAGGTCGTCCAGGACCAGCACCAGCGGGGGGGCCCCCTCGGCGACGCTACGTAGGAAGTGCACGACCGCCAAGGTCAGGAGGGTCCGAGATTCCCTGCTGGTCGCCGCCCCGGTCGGCTGCGGCACGTCGCCGACGACGAAGCCCAGGTCGGGGACGAGGTCGACGAGGGGCGCCAAGGAAGAGCCCAGCTCACGTGTGACTCGCTCGCTCCAGCGGGCGAATTCGGAGTCGCTTTCCGCGAGCCACTGTTGAGCGATCGAGTCC
>QJZC01000031.1 GCA_003247575.1 Pseudomonadota bacterium | reverse complement strand
CCCTCGGATTCAACGTGACCGACGCCCGCCGAATCTCAGCCGGACGGCAGTGCCGCGGCCAGCTTCTCGGCTCGGTAGGAGCTCCGAACCAGGGGGCCGGAGGCGACCTCGGCGAAGCCCAGCTCGAGGGCCCGGGTCCGCCAGCGCTCGAACTCCTCGGGCGGAACGAAGCGCTCCACCGGCAGATGGTCCGGACCAGGCGACAGATACTGCCCGATCG
Source organism: Pseudomonadota bacterium (assembly GCA_003247575.1). Classification (GTDB taxonomy): domain Bacteria; phylum Myxococcota_A; class UBA9160; order SZUA-336; family SZUA-336; genus SZUA-336. The sequence continues at coordinate 55,944 of QJZC01000031.1, read as the reverse complement.
TCAGCAGGCGACAGTCGTGGGCGACGATGTCGCTCAAGGTCCGATCGATCTCGGCAGCGTCCTCTCCGAGCCCGAGCATGATCCCGGTCTTGGTCGGAATGTCGGGGGCCAGCCGAGCCGCCGCGCGGAGCACCTGAAGCGACCGCGCATACTTTCCCTGGCGCCGCACCCGCGCTTGTAGCCGCTCGACCGTCTCGAGATTGTGGTTGAGCACGTCCGGACGAGCGGCGAGCACGGTCGCCAGCGCGTCCTCGTCTCCTTTGAAATCGGGGATCAGGACCTCGACCCGACACTCCGGCACGGCGGCCCGGATCGCCCGCACCGTGGCCGCGAAGTGAGCGGCGCCTCCGTCCGGAACGTCGTCCCGCGCAACCGCCGTGACCACCGCAAAGCGGAGCCCGAGCTCTCGGACCCCTTCGGCCACCCGCTGTGGCTCCTCGGGATCGAGTGGAGCCGGACGTCCCGTCTTGACGTCACAGAAGCCACAGCGCCGCGTGCAGACGTTGCCCCCGAGCATGAAGGTCGCCGTGCCGTGCGCCCAGCACTCCGCGAGATTGGGGCAAGCAGCGGACTGACACACGGTGTGCAGGCGCAGATCATCCACCAGATGCTGCACCCGCTCCAGCTCGGGCGTCGCGCGGTAGCGGATCCGTAGCCAGGTCGGACGCTCGGCATGCCGGCGCGCCGGGCGCGGACCGTCTGCGCTCGGAGTCGTCGGTGGGTCCAGGCTCATGAGAAGACCTTCTGGAAGTGCAGGCCGACCCGATCCACGACGTCCTCCATGGTTGCGCGGCGGGTCGCGAGCGATGCGAGATTCACCATTTCTACTCCCTCGAGCCCACAGGGCACGATCGGGTCGAAGCGTGCCAGGTCGGTGGACACATTGAGCGCAAAGCCGTGGAGGGTCACCCAGCGACGCACGCCGATCCCAATCGAGGCGAGCTTCCGCACGGAATCGACCCAGACGCCGGTGAATCCGGGCCGGCCCCCGCTCGCGACACCGAAATCACTCGCGACCTCGATCAGGGCACCCTCGAGCTGCCGCAGATATCGATGCACGTCGCGACCGCGGCTCGCGAGATTCACGATAGGATAGCCCACGAGCTGACCGGGCCCATGGTAGGTCACGTCCCCGCCGCGATTGACTCGGGCAACCGCGTACCCCTGCGCCTCCAGGTTTGCTGCGCTCTCGAGCAACGATGTCGCCCGGGTGCTACGGCCCAAGCTGATCACGTCGGGATGCTCGAGCAGCAGCAAGGTGTCGCGGCCTCCCCCGCGTAGATGCCGATCGCGCAGCTCCTCTTGGAGTGCGCGCGCCTCGGCGAATTCGACCCGTCCGAGCCAGCGAACGCAGAGCGGATCAGGCGCTGACCGTGGCATCCTTCACCAGATCCTCTGGATGCTCCAGCAGGCGCTTGACCTCGCCGAGGAACTGCGCCGCCTTCACTCCATCGAGCACGCGGTGATCCACCGAGAGGCCCAGGGTCGTCAGCGTGCCGACGACGATCTCGCCGTCCACGACGATGGGGCGCGGCTGCATCGAACCCACCGACAGAATCGCGCTCTGCGGCGGCGTGATGATCGCGTAGAAGCGATCGACGCCGACCATGCCCAGGTTCGAGATGGTAAAGGTCCCATCCGCGTAGTCCTGCGGCTGGAGCTTTCGCAGGCGCGCGCGGCGCACGAGCGCGTTCGCGTCGTCGGCGAGTTGCCAGAGATCCTTGCCCTGACAGCTCTTGATGGTCGGAGCGACCAGCTCGTCGTTGACGTCGACCGCCAGCCCGATGTTGATCGACTCGTAAAGGGCGATGTCGTGCTCATCTGCTCGGTAGGTGGCATTGACCTCCGGGTACTCTTCGAGCGCGAGCGCGCACGCCTTGATCATGAGATGCGTGTAGGTGAGACGCGTGCGCTGGTCACCCGACTCCGCATTCAGTCGATCGCGGAGCTCCTTGAGCGCGTCGGTGCGCACGTCGACCATCAGATAGAAGTGCGGAGCCTCGTCCTTGCTCCGTACCATGTTCCGGATCAAGGCCTTCCGCTTCTGCGAGAGCTGAAGGGCTCCTCTATACAGCTCGGCTTCGCGTACCTTGGCGCTGTCCTTGACTCGCTGCGCCTCCTGCACCACGTCGGACTTGGTGATGCGCCCCCCGGGCCCAGTCCCCTTGACCACCTCGAGGTCTACTCCGAGGTCGGACGCCATGCGCACCGCCAGTGGGGTCGCGCGCACCCCATCCGTGGGCTCGGGGGCGGTCTCGAGCTTCTCGAGATAGGACTCGATGTCGGCCACGAGGATCGCCCGCAGCGGGCCGCTCCCTTCGACCTCGATCAGGTCCACCGATCGCTCCTCGGCGAGCTTGCGCGCAGCCGGAGTCGCTCGGATCCGGTCGTCATCGAGCGAGAGCGGTGTGATTCGGGGCCCCGAGACATGGGGCCCGGAGACATGGGGCCCGGAGACGACCCCAGGCTGCGGTGTGTAGCTCTGCCGAGGTGCCGCAGGCACCGGGGGCGCAAACGCGCTCGGAGGAACCGGGGCCGCCTTGCTCGGCACCGGCACCGCAGGACTCACGCTCGCGGGCTGCGGAGCCTGCGCCGACGCGGGCGCAGCGGCCACCGCGCCCCCCGACATTGCCGCCTGCATATCTTCGTCGGAGTCGCCCGCCAGTCGGATGATGGCAATCGGAGTCCCGATGGGAACCGTCTGCCCCGGCTCGACCAGCAGCGCATAGATCTGTCCTTCGGTGTAGGACTCGAACTCCATGTCGGCCTTGTCGGTCTCGATCTCGGCCAGGATTTCTCCACGTTTGATCGGATCGCCTTGGCTCTTGCGCCAGGCGATCAACGCGCCCTCCTCCATCGTGTCGGACAGCTTGGGCATGTTGATGCGCTTCGGCATGGCTCGGTTCTCCCGTTCGACCTAAAGCGTAATCTTCAGAACAGCGTCCGCGATGTCGCGTGCATCGGGCAACGCCAACTTCTCCAGATTGCGTGCATAGGGGGTCGGAACGTCCGCCGCAGCGACCCGCTGTACGGGCGCCTCGAGGTCGTAGAACAGATGCTCCTGAATGCGCGCAGCCAGCTCGGCGCCCACCCCGACATTGCGCCAACCCTCTTCGGCAATGACCGCACGATGCGTACGCGCGACGGAAGAGAGGATCGTATCCTGGTCGAGTGGATCGAGGGTGCGCGGATCGATCACTTCCACCTCGATCCCCTCGCGCGCCAGCATGTCCGCAGCCTTGAGGGCCTCGGGAAGCATGCGCGACCAAGCGACGACGGTCACGTCGCGCCCAGGTCGCTTGATGTCGGCCACACCGAAGGGCAGCAGATACTCTTCCTCGGGAACCTCTCCACGCGTGCTGTAGAGGTTTTCGTGCTCGATGAAGAGGACAGGGTCCTCGCTCCGAATCGACGTCTTGAGCAGACCCTTGACATCGTAGGGTGTCGCCGGGATCACGACGCGAATTCCGGGCGTGTTCACGAACCACGACTCGATGCAGTGCGAGTGCTGTGCCGCCTTCTGCGTTCCCCCGCCCGCCGGTGCGCGGATGACCAGCGGCAACTTGACCCCACCCCCGAACATGTAACGCATCTTCGAGACGTGGTTCACGATCTGATCCATCGCGACGATGGCGAAGTTCATGGTCATCAGCTCCGCTACCGGGCGCATCCCCGTGATCGCGGCGCCGATCGCCAGGCCGACGATGGCTGCTTCCGCGATGGGAGTATCGCGCACGCGCCGCGATCCGAACTCCGCCATCAGCCCCTCGGTGCAGCGGAACGTACCACCGACCAAACCGACATCCTCTCCGAACAGAAACACCCGATCATCCCGGGCCATCTCTTCCTGGAGCGCCTGCGTAACCGCTTCGAAGTACCGCAGCTCAGCCATGGAACGTGTTCTCCACGAAAAGGTCCTCGTAGAGTGCAGCCGGACTCGGCTCGGGGCTGCGCTCGGCATACTGCATCGCCGCTTCGACGATTCGGTTGGCCTCGACCTGGGCCGCATCGAGTTCGGCCTGCGTCGCAATGCCCTCCTCTAGGAGCTGACGCGCCAGTCGCGGGATCGGATCGCGCTTCTTCCAGAGATCCGCCTCCGCCTGGCTGCGATACTTCCCCGGGTCGGTCATCGAGTGCCCCTGATAGCGATAACAGCGAGCCTCGAGCAGCACCGGCCCGGACCCCTGGCGCGCGTAGCGCACGGCTTCGTCGCAGGCGGCCCGAACCGCGCGAACGTCCATTCCGTCGACGACTCGGCCTGGAATGCCATAGCCCTGCGCCTTGCGGTGGATCTCGTTGTACGACGACGAGGTGCCGACGGCCGTCGCGATTCCGTAGAAGTTGTTCTCGCACAGGAAGACCACGGGGAGATCCCACAGCTTCGCCATGTTCATCGATTCGTGGAATACGCCCTGATTCGACGCGCCATCGCCGAGGAAGGCCATGACGACCCGATCCTCGTTGCGCATCTGGATACCCAGCGCGAGCCCGGTGGCGATCGGTAGATGCCCACCGACGATCGCATAGCCGCCGACGAAGTAGCGACTGCCGTCGTAGAAGTGCATCGACCCGCCCTTGCCCTTGCACACGCCCGTCTCGCGCCCGTAGAGCTCCGCCATCAGCGCCTCGGGGGGCGTTCCCCGTGCGAGGGCGTGCGCGTGGTCCCGGTAGGTCGCGATCACGTAGTCATCGTGATTGAGCGAGGAGATCGCACCCGCAGCGACGGCCTCCTGGCCGATGTACAAGTGCATGAAGCCACCGATGAACCCATCGGCGTAGCCCTCGGCGGCGCCTTCCTCGAAGCGCCGCATGAGCAGCATGTTCTTGTAGAGCTTCAGCTGACTCGCTGCCGGTATCGCCATCGGCTCACCTCTCCCCGATCATCCAGCCGCAGCACTCCGCTCGACCGCCGATCACTGTACTTGCGCTTGCACTTGCGATTGCTAGCCGCGCCCCATCGAGGTCGCGCCCGCAATCGCATGAGACTCGTCCAGACCCGACCTGTGCCGGGGCAAAGCTCTTCGCGGGGGATTTACGTGCACCAACTTCGATCGCGATAGGCGGTCCTACTCAGCTCTGAACGGCTATTAGTAGCTACTCAGAGCTCGAACTCTGCAGCCTCGAGCTCCTTGGCAACGGCATAGAGGAAACTGTTGCCTGTCACCCCGTCAATGATACGGTGGTCGTAAGAGAGCGCCAGGTGCATCATCGGACGGATCGCGATGGTGTCCTCGCCGTCGCGTTCTACCACCACAGGACGCTTGCGGATCTCCCCCATGCGCAGAATGCCGACCTGCGGCTGGTTGATGACGGCAAAGCCGTACAGGTTCCCCTGACGGCCGGGGTTGCTCACTGTGAATGTCCCCCCTTGCATGTCGTCGGCCGAGAGCTGCCGATCGCGCGCACGCCGCGCGAGATCCTCGATCGCCTGTGCCAGTCCCACGAGCGAGAGATTCGCTGCATTGCGAATCACGGGCACGACCAGACCGCGCTCCGTCTCCACGGCCACGCCGACATGGATTCCAGCGCGCTCGATGATCACCTGATCGCCAACGGTGGCGTTCATGCGTGGGAAGCGTTTCAGACCCCGCACCGTCGCCGCGATGATAAAGGGCAGGAACGTGAGTCCAAAACCGTTCGCGGCGGCGAAGCTCTGCTTGTGCTTGTTGCGCAGTGCGACCAAGCGCTGGAGGTCGAGCTCGGCGACCGTTCCCACGTGCGGAGAGACGATCTTGCTCACCACCATGTGCTCGGCGACCCGGCGCCGAATGGCGGAGAACGGAATCTCCTTGTCACCCTCTCGCAGGGGCGCCTTCGGAATCTTCATCTGATAGAGGAATTCACCGAGGGTTCCGGGAGCCGGCGCGGCACCCACCGCTGCCGCAACCGGGGCAGCAGCCGGTCGGGGCGGCGCGGCAGCAGCCGCAATCACGTCTGCACGCGTGACCCGGCCTCCGGGACCTGTCCCAGCGACCCCTCCGAGATCGACCCCCTGGTCCTCGGCAATCCGGCGAGCCAGAGGAGAGACACGGGGTTCGGCGGCCTCGCCACGCGCGGCAGGCACCTCTGCTGGAGCTGCTTCCCGCGAAGCGGATCCAGCCGTGGCGACCGCCGCAGTCGACGGCGAGGAGGCCGCAGCAGCAGCGGGCTCCCCTTGAGGATCCAGCTGGATCAGCTCCTCTCCCACTTTGACCGTAGTTCCCTCGGCCACGAGGATACGAGCGACCACGCCGGACTCGGGCGCAGGAACCTCTGCGTCCACCTTGTCGGTCGTCACCTCGCACAGGATCTGGTCCTTCTCGACGCGGTCTCCCTCGGAGACGAGCCAACGCTCGACGGTCCCCTCCACCACGCTCTCACCCATTCGGGGCATGCTCACGGCAATGGTCATTCTTCCTTCCTTCGTCTCCAGCCGGGCCGCTCAGAAGTTGATCGAGCGCCCGAGCGCAGCAAGCGCAGCATCCTTGATGAGCTCAGACAACGTCGGGTGCGCATGGGATGCCTCGGCGATCTCGTGCACGGTCGACTCGAGCGCCATGGCGGTGCCAACCTCGGCAATCAGCTCGGTCGCGTTGGCGCCGATGATCTGGCAGCCGAGAATCTCGCCGTATTTCGATTCACTGATCAGCTTCACGAAGCCCTCGGTATGTCCCGTACCCACCGCCTTTCCGCTCGCGAGGTAGGGAACCTTGCCTACGCACACGTCGTAGCCTGCATCGCGCGCCTGCGCCTCGTGCATTCCGACGCTGGCTACCTGGGGCTGACAATAGATGCATGCAGGGATCAGACCGTAGGCCAGCGAGGTCGTGCGTTCGTTCTGCATGAACTCGACGGCCGCAACCCCCTCCTCGGATGCCTTGTGCGCGAGCAGCGGACCACCGCGAACGTCGCCGATCGCCCAGATCCCATCGACCGAGGTTCGAAAATCGGGGCCGGTCTTCACGAAGCCGCCATCCAGTGCGACCCCGACCGTCTCGAGCCCGAGGTCCGCCGTCAGCGCACGACGCCCGACACCGAACAGAATCTGATCCGCCTCGAGCGTCTCCTCACCCTTGGAGGTCTCGACCGTCACCGCCACGCCCTCGTCTGCATGCGCGAGCTTCCTGAATGCGGTCTTCGTCAGAATCTTGATGCCGCGCTTCTTGAAGCTCTGCGTGAGTGCCTTGGCGACCTCTGCATCGAATCCGGGCAAGGCCTGCTCGGCCATCTCGATCACCGTTACGGAGGAACCGTAGGCCGAGTAGCTGTAGGCGAACTCGAGCCCGACCGCGCCCGCGCCGACCACGATCAAAGTACCCGGCACTCGCCGCGACTCGAGCGCCTCACGGCTGGTGAGCACGCGCTCGCCATCGACGTCGACGCCGGGCAGGATCAGCTCGGTGGACCCCGTAGCGAGGAGGATGTTCCGGGTGGTGAGCTCGTGAGACTCCTTCCCGCTGGTCACGGCCACCTTACCGACCGCGGCCACGCGACCTCGGCCCATGACCACGTCGATCTTGTTCTTCTTCATCAGCGAGCCGACACCCTTGTTGAGTCGATCCGCGGCCTTGCGACTGGCGTCGATCACGGCTCCGTAGTCGGGCTCCAGACCCTCGACGTGGATGCCGGGCACGTGACCACTACGGATGGCGTCGAACTGCTCCGCGGAATTCAGGATCGCCTTCGTCGGAATGCATCCCCAGTTGAGACAGACCCCACCGAGGCGATCCTCCTCTACGATGGCGACCTTCATTCCGAGCTGTGCCCCGCGGATCGCCGCGACATATCCCCCGGGTCCCGATCCGATGACGACCAGATCATACGGCTCCATCAACTCCCCCTCCTGAGTTCGCCGGCCATGCACGCCGGTGCTGAATCCTGATCTCGCCCCGGCTCAAGCTCGGCACGCCGGGAATCTCGCCTGAGGTCGTGCCCAGCAGGCCAGCTCAAGCAACCGGCTTCTCGATCACCGGAAGCAGGAGGTCGGCCGTCTCGCGGTGCCTCGGCCGGTTCCAGCCGGGTCCCTGCTGCACCTTGTCTTGCAGCTTGAGCAGCCCGTCGATGACGGCTTCCGGCCGTGGCGGACAGCCGGGAATGTAGATGTCCACGGGAACGATGGTGTCGATCCCCTGGACAGTGGCATAATTGTTGTACGGACCTCCCGAGCAGGTGCATGCTCCGAAGGCCACGACCCACTTCGGCTCCGCCATTTGGTCATAGACCTTCTTGAGGATCGGGGCCTGCCGATGGGAGATCGTGCCGACCACCATGAGCAGATCTGCCTGCCTGGGCGAGAAGCGCGGGAGCGCGGCTCCGAATCGATCGAGATCGTAGCGCGGCCCAGCCGCCGACATGAATTCCATGCCGCAGCAGGCCGTCACGAAGGGGTACAAGAAGAACGAGTACTTTCGGCCCCAGTTGATTACGCTGTCGACACGGGTGGTTAGGAAGCTGTCCCCACCCTGTCGGAGGATCTCTTGAACTTCGCCCGACTGAGTCATGACCGGGAATATAACTTCTCGCTGGTCGACCGCCTCATTCGAACGGTCCCTGCGTGGTGCGTGCATTTATACACAGCCTCATCGGCCGTCGTAGGGCTCTGGGCCGTGCACGCGACCTTTTCGGGCGAGTACCGGCTGGCGATCTACCTGATGCTGCTCACGATGGTGATCGACGCGACCGACGGCATGTGGGCCCGCGCCGTGGACGTCCGCGGAAAGCTCCCCTCGGTCGATGGCCGTCGCCTGGACGACATCTGCGACTACTTCACCTACGTGCTCGTGCCCGCCTGCTTCCTGATTGCCGTAGACATTCTCCCTCACCCTGCCTGGGCGGCGGTCCCCGTTCTCGCCTCGGGCTACGGCTTCAGTCAGGCCGACGCGAAGACCACAGACTACTTCTTCAAGGGGTTCCCATCCTATTGGAACGTGGTCGTGATGTATCTGTACCTGATGGAGGCGGGGCCCACGACGGCGCTCTGGATCATCCTGAGCTTCTCCCTGGCAGTCTTCCTGCCAATTCGGTTCATCTACCCGACTCGCACACGGGTCCTACGCAAGCTCTCGCTGGCCATGATGGCGATCTGGGCCCTCGTCTTCTCCTGGGTAGGGGTGCGACCGGACCCGGATCCACACTGGTTGCTGGCATCGCTGATCATCGGCCCCGCTTACTACATCGGCCTGTCCCTGTGGCTGAATCTGCCGAGCTTTCGCCGCTCGACCTCCGGCTGAACGCCTATCGCTTTGCCAGGGATCTCGACGAGGGTACCTTCATCTCCGATGACTGCCGTACACCCCTCGAGTCCGCCTGATTCCGACGTCCTGCTCGCCAGCCCGCGCGGCTTCTGCGCAGGCGTGGACCGCGCCATCGAGATCGTCGAGCTCGCACTCGAATGCTTCGGACGTCCCGTCTACGTGCGCCACGAGATCGTGCACAACCGACGGGTGGTCGAGCAGCTGCGGGCCAAGGGAGCCATCTTCCTAGAGGATCTCTCGAAGGTGCCCGAGGGCTCGTGGCTGATCTTCAGCGCCCATGGCGTTTCGCCCGAGGTCCGCGCGGAAGCGCAGAAGCGCAACCTGCGCACGCTCGATGCGACCTGTCCACTGGTCACCAAGGTGCACGTCGAAGCGCTGCGCCGGGCCAAGAGCGGGTACCGAATCGTGCTCGTCGGTCATCGCGGGCACGTCGAGGTGGAAGGCACGCTCGGACACGCGCCGGATTGCATGCACCTCGTCGAGACGCTCGAGGACGTCGCGCGGCTCCCCTTTCCTGCGGGAGAACGCATCGCCGTGCTCACACAGACGACCCTCTCGGTCGACGACACCCGCGCAATCCTCGCTGCGCTGCGCCAGCGCTTTCCCGAGATTCAGCTCCCCGCCAAGGACGATATCTGCTACGCGACACAGAATCGACAGAACGCTGTGCAGGCCATCGCCCAGCGAACGGATCTGGTCCTCGTCGTCGGCGCTCCCAACTCCAGCAACTCGAACCGCCTAGTCGAAGTCGCGCGAGCGCGCGGCACACGTGCACAGCTGGTCGAGGACAGCAGCGACATCGATCCGGCCTGGCTGGAGGGCACCCGCCGCATCGGCGTGACCGCCGGAGCCTCGACCCCGCAGGCCTTGGTCGACGAGGTGCTCGCGCGCTTGAGCGAACTCGGAAGACCGAGCGTGAGCGAGCTCGAGCTGACAGAGGAGAACATCCACTTTTCCCTGCCTCCGGAGCTCAAACGCGAGGCGAGCCGACGCGCGCTGCGGGCATGAGCGGGGAGCCCCCCTCGCCCTGGGTCGCAGCCCTCGAGCGGAGAGAGTTCCCGCCGGAGCTGTTGGCGCAGCTCGGAGAGCCGGATCCCGAGAAGGCGCACACGCATCTCGGCGAAGTGGTGCGAGAGCCCGACCTGTCCCCGCACGTGCACGAGTGGCTGCCCGGACTGCTCACGTCGGCTCGCCCGGGCTTCGGCGCGCATTGCCTGCGGGACGTCGCCACGCGCTATCGACAGATTCGCCGGCGACCGCTTCCCCCGGAGTGCCTACCCGCCCTCGCGCGCGTTCTCGGATCGAGCGACTTCCTCGCACGCCTGCTACGCCGCCACGCGAACTGGTCAGAGCTCCTGTGCGGATCGACTCCCGCTGCCCCACCAGAAGATCCGGTCGATCCCGACTGGACCTCGATTCGAATCGCCAAGTACCAGGGCTTGCTTCGGATCGCGGCGCGCGACCTACTCGGTCGCAACTTCGAGCAGAGCCTGGCGGAGCTGAGCGGGCTCGCCGACCGCTGCCTGCGCGCTGCGCTGGATCGCAGCGCTCAGGAGAGCGAATGCCCGCAGCCCGCACTCTTCGCCCTCGGCAAGCTCGGTGGCCGCGAGCTCAACTTCTCGTCCGATGTCGACCTGCTCGTGCTCTATGAAGCAGAGGAGCGCGACGAGGATCTGCGGCTCAACCGCGAAACTGCGCGCTTGGTTCAGATCTTCAAGCGCAACCTCGAGGTCGCGAGCGAGGACGGCTTCGGATACCGCGTCGACCTCGATCTGCGACCGGAGGGCCGCTGTGGGGTGCTCGCAAACTCGGTGGACGCCGCGCTCGACTACTACGAAGCCTTCGGCGCTGAGTGGGAGCGACAGGCGTTGCTTCGACTACGCCACGTTGCTGGCCCGAGTGATGTGGCCATCCGCTTCGAGCATCAGGTGACCCCATTCGTCTTTCGACGTGGCATCGACCCCGCGGCCATTGGCAACGTGCGCTCGATGAAGCACCGGATCGAAGAAGCGCGCCGCAACGCGGGGCGAGATCTGGAAGCGGACCTGAAGGAGGGCCCGGGGGGAATTCGCGATCTAGAGTTCTTCGTGCAGGCCCTACAGCTCCTCTATGGCGGCCGGCACCCGACCGTACGTACCGGGAACATCCTGACCGCACTCGATCGCATGATGCGAGAGAAGCTACTTCCCGAAGACACGGCCACCAGGCTGCGGACTCACTACCTCTGGCTTCGTCGCGCCGAGCACGCGCTGCAGCTCCACGAGGAACGGCAGACGCATGCCTTCCCGCGTGATCTCGCAGGTCGAGTCGCGCTGGCACGACGAATGGGCTACGACGACCCGAACGCCCAGGTCTCGCATCAGCAGCTGATGCGAGACCTGGATCGGGTGAGATCGGAAGTGCGGAACCACTTCGACTCGCTGGTGTTCGCGAACCGTGGCTGACCCGCTGCTGGAACGCCTGCGCCACGCGGTGGCAGGCACACCGCTCCAAGCGTCGTTCGATATCTACACGGAACCGCTCCGCATGAGTGGCCTCTGCGCCAAGCCCTCAGCCGTACTCGAGCCCGCGCTCACCTATGGACTCGCCCGAGCCCTGGCGAGCCAGGCGGATACAGCGCGCTACCTGGTCCGCCGCCCGGCGCTGCTCGAGCGGATTCTGGAATCGCCCGCAGATGCGATCGAGACGCGTGAGCTGGAGCTCGATCGACTCCCGCCGACCGCTCCGCTCGATCTGGAACTCATGTTGGACGAGCTTCGCTACCTGCGCCGAGACGAGACCCTGTTTGCAGCCTGCTACGACTTCTCTGGCCTCTATGGGTTCAATGCGATCTCGGGGTTCCTCTCGAGCCTCGCGCGCGCCTGCGTGAGGCGAGCGGTCGAGATCACCTCTCTCCAACATCCCAATGCGAGCGAGTGGGTCGTGATCGGAATCGGAAACGTCGCGGGCAGGGAACTCTCCTATCACTCGGATCTCGATCTCCTGTTCCTCTACCCGGACGCGCGCAGCAGGGCGGACGGGGTCGCTCGCTCGGCACAACAGCTGATCGTGTATCTCTCGACCCTGACCAGCGCCGGGATGGCTTACAGGGTGGACTCACGCCTGCGACCGTCGGGACGCCAGGGAGTCCTCGTTTCCAGCTTCGACTCCTACGTCCAGTACCAGCTCGAGAGCGCAGCAACCTGGGAGCATCTCGCGCTGATGAGGACACGGGAGCTGGCCGGTGCGGAGACACTCGGCAGGCGCCTACTGGAATCCCTGCGTTCGCGGCTCCTGACATCTCCGCGCCCGAGCTGGCCCGAGATCGATAGAATGCGACGCAAGATCGAACAGGAGCGGGGAGCACGCAGGGTCAACGCATTCAAGACGGGGTGCGGCGGACTGATGGACGTCGAATTCCTCGCCACTGGAGCGCTGCTCGAGTGCGGTCCACCGAGCGGCATCCCATCCGTTCCCAATCTACTACGGCACTACGCTTCCGGATCCACGGTGGAACAACTCATCGCAGACTACACCTTTCTGCGCTGCGTCGAAGCGCGGGCGCGCTGGGTCACGGGACGCGCCGTCGAGTTCTTCGACTTCGATCGACCGGACGCCGAGATCGTCGCAGAGCTCGTCCAACCGGGCTCGGAGCCGACGACCTTGCGGCAAGAGGTGGATGGCGCCCGGAGCCAGATCCGCACCGCGTACGACGCGGTGATTTCCGCAGGCACGATTCGCGCACTCGGACCGCTGGACCCGTCTCAACACCCTCCCCAGACCGGTCATGCCTCGCGGCCGAGACGCCAGCCGAGCCCTTGGCCCCGCAGACTGCGTTGACCGTTGACACCAGGCGCGATCCAGGTACCGTGAAGCTCACCTGCATCCAGAGTGGCTGAGGGACGGGCCCGAGGACGCCACGGCAACCGGCGGGAATGCCTACGACAGACGAGGCTTTCCGCGACAGGTGCCAAATCCCGCAGATCGGAACGAAACACGCGACCGAGCCGCAACGGAGTCATCCAACCGGCCGCCACCCAAGGCAAGGCGTCACACGCTAGGCAGCTGGGGGTCGCAGAGCTCGAGTCCCGTGGCAGACCCGTCCTATTGTGCGGGCCGTCGCGGGTCGCCCGCGCTGGTCACCGATCTGGGAGATGTAAGGCTGCGGTCATCGTCGCACCGATGACCGTGCACTCCTCGGAGCCCGGGACAGACGCGACTCGGACTCGAGAGGAGCAAACGCATGACCCGTGACGACCAAGCCGAGGCCCCTCGGCAATCCAGCTCAGCTGCAGCCGACGAAGAGGCCTCCTGCGCTCGCGGACTCTCCACCTGTTCGGTTCACGGCGGCGAGCCTCGAGTCAAGAGCGAAGCCTCGCTCACCACGCCGATCTTTCAGACCTCCACCTACACATTTCAGGACTCCGCGGAGGTCGTTGCCTACAACGCCAAGGAGCTGGATCGCTGGGAGTATGGACGCTACGGGAATCCGACACAGCGCGCGACAGAGCTCAAGCTCGCCGCGCTCGAGGGGGCCGAGGACGCATTCCTGTTTCCGTCGGGAATGAACGCGCTGACCTCTACCCTGCTCGCGATCGTAGAGGCAGGCGACCACCTGATTCTCGCCGAGGACTGCTACAAGAACACGCGCCGCTTCTGCGAGCTCGTCCTCGGAAAGTTCGGAGTCGAGCTCTCGTTCGTGCGTGCAGGCGACCAACGAGCACTGCGCGAGTCGCTCCGGCCCAACACCAAGGTGATCGTTGCCGAGTCACCGACGAATCCGCACCTGCGCGTGCAGGATCTCTACTTTCTCGTCGAACTGGCACGCGGGGCGGGAGCCGAGCTACTGCTCGATAGCACGCTCGCGACACCCTTCAACCAACGCCCGTATGATTTTGGTGTACGCTACATCCTGCACTCTGCGACCAAGTACCTAAACGGTCACCAGGACCTGATGGCGGGTGCCTTGATCGGCGGAGCGGAGCAGGTCGAGCGCGTGCGCAACTTCTGCAGACCCATCGGAGGCGTCCCCGACCCCCATCAGAGCTGGCTTCTGTTGCGGGGCCTCAAGACGTTTGCGATCCGGATGGCTCAGCACAACCGAAACGCGCAGTACATCGCCGAGTTCCTACACCAGCATCCGCGCGTAGCCCGAGTCTGGTACCCCGGTCTGCCGTCGCACCCCGACCACGAGCTCGCAAAGCAGCAGATGGGCGGCTTCGGCGGACTCGTCTCCTTCGAACTGGATGGAGACGGACAACAGACGCTCAAGTTCGTGGACTCGCTCAGGCTCTGGCTCTTGGGGCCGAGCCTCGGCGGCGTCGAGTCGTTGGTCAGTCATCCGGCGACCGTGAGCTACTACGACTTCCCCCCGGAGGAGCGCGAGCGCCTCGGGATCTACGACAACTTGGTTCGCCTCGCGGTAGGAATCGAGGACCCACAGGACCTCGTCGCAGATCTCGACCGCGGTCTCTGTCTGGCATGACGCGTTCTGGCATGACGGGCTTGGGTCGGCGAGCGGAGTTCGTGCCCAGAGCGGGCTGAGGAGCCGATGCAAAGCTTCAAGCCTTGGACGACCAGCGCCGTCAACCGTGCAACGAAGAGCGGAAACCCCGTTCACGACGACCGTGCAGCCAAGCAGCTCGGCTTCACCTCAGGGCTGGTCCCCGGCGCCACCCTCTTCGCCTATCTCGTACATCCCGCGCTCGAGCGTTGGCAAGAGCGCTGGCTGGACAGGGGCCATGGCTCGATCGTTCTGATCCACCCCTTTCACGCGACGGACCCCGTGGTCGCGGTTCCCAAGGCCGACGGGCCCAAGTCGTACGCGTGCGAGCTGCGCTCGCGCGATGGCCGGGTCTGCGCCACGGGGACGGCGAGCATCCCTGATGTGCGCCTCGCCCCGCCGTTCCAACGCGACGATCCGCCCGCACCAGCGACCGCCCATCGACCGGTCGCGTCTCGCACCGCCCTCGAATGGCTGATGCGCGCTGGAATGGGCTCGCTACGCCTCAGCTGGCGCAGCGAGCCGCCCTACGACCAGTACACACGCGACCAAGCGGAGATGCCGAGCTGCGTGCGGCCAGATCAACGTGCATTTGCCAATCCGGCTTTCCTTGTAAACCTGGCAAACCGCGCGCTGACCGCAAACGTGCGGCTCGGTCCGTGGATCCATACCGAGAGCGAAGTGCAGAATTTCTCGCGTCTGGCACTCGGACGCTGCGTCGATGTCGAAAGCTCCGTGCTCGACCTCTTCGAGCGTGGCGGACACGAGTTCTGTGATCTGCAGGTCAATGTGTTCCTGAAGGAGGGCGAGCCGATCGCCACGATCCGGCACCGAGTGATCTATCTTCTTCGCCAGCTCGCATCCGCCTGACGCCTGCCGAGGACCGATCTGGCCGAAAGACTACCCGCTCGGGTGTCTATCCAATCGGGAGCCGGATGGAAAAGGTGGTGCCCCTCCCCTCCTCGGTCTCGAATCCGATCGCTCCTTGGTGCTCCTCGACCACGACCACGTGCGCATGTGACAGGCCGTTCCCGACTCGTCCGGGATCCTCCTTCGTCGTAAAGAAGGGCTCGAAGATTCGAGGCCGGATCTCTGCGGGAATTCCGATACCGCTATCCTGAATCCGGATCTCCGCCCAGCCCTGATTCTTGCGCGTCGAAATGCGGATGCGTCCCCGCTCGCCCTTCTGCTGGATGGCCTCCGCCGCGTTGAGAATCAGGTTGGAGAGCATCTGCGTGAACTCGTTCGGTAGCACGCGGACCTGCGGAAGCTCGGGATCGAGATCCGTTTCGAGATCCGCCACCTCACGCCATCGCGGGGTCACGACGACCGTCCGCTCGATCGCAGCATTGAGATCCAGCTCACGCTTCTCGTCCTCGCGCGGCCCGAAGAAGGTCGCCATCTTGCCGACGATGCTCGAGACGCGATCGAGCCCGTGCAACGATTGCTCGAGTGCGTTGGGAAGCTCTTCGAGATAGTGCTCGATGTCCGACTCGTCCCGTAGTCGCTCGAGGTCCTCGATCAGCGACACGGGCACCTCTCCCCCACTCGCAGCCTTGTGCAGCTGACCGTAGCCCTCGAGCACCTTTCCGCACTGCTCGAGGCCGTCGCGGGTGAGGTCCACGCGTGCGCGAATCGATTGAGCGTGCGTCTTGATGTAGTACGCGATGGTGGAAGACATCCGACCCACCGACCAGAGGCGCTGCAGCCGCATCAGCTGCATCTGCAGACTCGCGATGCGCACTCCGACGCGCACTCGCGCGCGCAGTTCATGCGGATCGAATGGCTTAACGATGAAGTCACTCGCTCCGCCCTCGAGCGCCTGAGTCAGTCCTCCTCGTTCGGTCTTGCTCGTGAGCAGGATCGCGTATACGAAGCGGCCGAGCTCCTCGAGGCGTTCGCAGACTTCGATCCCATCCATGTTCGGCATCATCCAGTCCAGGATGGCGATGTGGATGTCGGGGCTGCGTAGGGCTTCGAGAGCTTGGCGACCATCCTCGGTTACGACGACTTCATAGCCCCACTTCTCCAGCGTTCGCTGCAGAAGGCGGCGGGCACTTCGAGTGTCGTCGGCAATCAGAACTTTCATACGCTCACAGCTCGATGTCGAGGTCGATCAGGTTCAGCTCGAGCAACCGCTCGAGCGTCAGGTAGATGTCCACGTCGAATCCGGGCACTCCATCGATGACTTCCTGCACGCTTGCACCCTCTTTCAAGAAGGTCAGCACCTCGAGCTCCTCGTCGCTGAGCTCATTCGCGGGATACTCGGTCCGAATGATCCGCTGACCGGGCGGAAAGCCCGATGTATCCTGCCGGGCGAGCTCGTCGAGCTTCTGGATGCACTCGAAGAGTGCCTTGTGCATGACCGGCGCGTCCGGGCTGGTCTCCTCATCGTCGGCGACGGGCGCGAAATGAAAGACGCCCGACTGCCACCCCAGAAGCCGACAGAGTGCCTTCAAGCCAAGCACGTCTCCCGTGTGTGCGTGCCGGAGCGAGCCGCCCGAGAAGACGATGCGGCCACGATCCTGACCGCGCACCAAGGTGATCGTCCCCTCGCCCACGGAGGCAGAGAACATCTGCACCAACGTCGGCAGCCCGAGCACGTCGATCGACCCGGTGATCGTCTCCGTGCGACGCCGCGGATCGACCTCGATCGCTCGAACTTCGTCCAAGAAGCGGCGGACCTGCTCTTCGTTCGTGCCCGAAAAATCGAACTCCACCCCGATCGCGATCTCGCCGCTGGGTAGACGGGCGTGCCGAACCACGGTCGCCTTGACCTCCTGGGTCGAGTCGGTCGTCGGATGAAAGACCGTGAGGTCGAGCGTCTCGCGGAGCGCGGGTACGTGATCTTCCAGGCAGAGCAACGCGCCGGTGCTCGAAAGATCCTCCGTCGACCCCTCGCAGCAGATGGAGCCCGCCGCTGCCGTAACCGTCACGCGCGCGAGGGAGCGCTCCGAGCGACGCGTCTTGCCTGGCTCGATGACGGACTGGCCCGTGGCTGCGGGAGTGGGAGCTTCAGACTGTGCTGGGGGGACTCTCGGCTGATCCGCCGACTCGAGCAGAATGCCGGTGCTATCCGCGACCGCCAGCCGCAGGTTCTCGAGTGGCTCGAGCAACCGGATCGACACGCCCTTCTGGGTCGCCCGCTCCGCGCGCCAGTCGCGGTAGCCATGCACCTCTCCCTGCATGACCACGACGCGTCCACAAAAGCTCAGCGCGAGCTCGAGGTCCACCACCTCGCGCAGTCCTAGGCTCTGCTGTGTGGGCACAAACAACTCGCCATGCTCCATGTACGCCTTGTACTCGCGCTGCAAGGCTTCTAAGGACTGGAAGTCGAGCCGCAGTCGTCGGAACATCTCTCGCTCTTCTCCCACAGCCCCGCTCGGGACTACGGGGTTCACCACCCAACCCTCTCTATCGGCGCGCGAACGCTGCAGATGACCCGCTACAAACGAACGCATCCGAGCCCGGTGCGCCAAATCTGCGCACCCTTTTCCAACTGGACGCACCCGAGGTACCCTTCGCCAGGGGAGGAGCCGGAATGAAGGAATCGATCAAGAACGTACTCGGGCAATCGAGCGAGAGGACGCAGGTCCGGTTGGCGGGCTGGGTGCGCTCCGCGCGTCATTCCAAGGGGCTGTCCTTCATCGACCTGACCGACGGCTCCTGCCTCTCGGGGATCCAGGTAGTCGCGGAGTCGTCCCTTCCCGAGTACGCCGAGCATGTCGCGCCACTGCGTACCGGTTGCTCGATATCCGTCGATGGCGAGCTCGTCGCCTCGCCTGGAAAGGGCCAACGCTTCGAGGTCAAGGCCAGCCGCATCATTCTGATCGGAGACGTAACGGACGACTATCCGCTGCAGAAGAAGCGACACAGCTTCGAGTTCTTGCGCACAGTGGGTCACCTGCGACCGCGCACCAACACGCTCGGCGCAGTGCTCCGGGTCCGCAGTGCAGCCTCGAGCGCGATCCACGCCTTCTTCGAGGAGCGCGGGTTCATCTACCTGCATACGCCGATCATCACGCTCACCGACGCCGAGGGAGCCGGTGAGATGTTTCGGGTGACGACCCTGGACCCGCTCACCCCTCCGACGACCGAGAACGGCGTCGTCGATTTCGGAAAGGATTTCTTCGGCGGCTGCGCCCATCTGACCGTGTCCGGACAGCTCGAAGCCGAGGTGGGCGCCCTCTCGATGTCGCGCGTCTACACTTTCGGTCCGACCTTCCGTGCCGAGAATTCCAACACCACGCGCCACCTCGCAGAGTTCTGGATGGTGGAGCCCGAGGTCGCCTTCTGCGAGCTCGACGATCTGCGCCTGCTGGCACAGGAGTTCATCCAGATCATCGTCACAAGCATTCTGGACCGCTGCGCAGAGGATCTGGCCTTCTTCGACCAGAGGATCGAACCAGGCTTGCTCGAGCGACATCGCAAGCTCATCGAGACCCCATTCGCACACCTGACCTACTCCGATGCGATCACCGTGCTCGAGAAGAGCGGCAAGAGCTTCGAGCACCCGATCCGTTGGGGAATCGACCTGCAAACCGAGCACGAGCGTTACCTGTGCGAACAGCACGTCGGAGGGCCACTCGTCGTGACCGACTATCCTGCGGACCGCAAGGCCTTCTACATGTACAGAAACGACGACGATCGCACGGTGCGCGCCATGGACGTCTTGGTACCGGGCATCGGCGAAATCATCGGGGGCTCCCAACGCGAGCACCGGCTCGAGGGACTCCGCACGCAGCTCGCACGGCACCGGCTGAGCGAGCAGGAATACTCCTGGTACCTGGATCTCCGGCGCTTCGGGTCGGCGCCCCACAGCGGGTTCGGCCTAGGCTTCGAGCGCTTCGTGCGCTTCCTGACCGGAATGGAGAACATCCGAGATGTGACGCCCTTCCCGCGCGTCCCTGGCAGCGCCGGCTTCTAGTGCTAGGGACTCAGCCCTCGCTGATCAACGACCCAGCGCGCTCCGCTTCTTCCTTGCAGAGCGCGACGACGCCATCGACGTCGTCGACCGAGAGGCCCAGCAATTCCCATGCGCCGAGCGCCTCTGGATCGAGCATCTCGGCCGGAGAACGCCGACCTACCCCGAGCAGGGTCAGCGACGACGAGGCCACAGTGATGAGCGCGGTGAGTCGCTGACTGTCTTCGGGTAGCTCGCTCAGCATCTCGGGCTCGTGGTGGTAGCGGATGACGTGCTCCTGGAGCTCCGACAGCTGCCAGCGCCGCGCGACCTCTCCTCCGAGCTCGCCGTGGTGAAATCCGAAGGTTGCGTTCTCTGCCTCGACGAAACCGATGTTCTGGTTGTAGGTCCGCGCGAAGACCGCCTCGTATTCCTCGCGGTGATTGTTCGCGAGCACGATCTGACCCAGGTCGTGGAGCAAGCCGGAGACAAAGGCCTCCTCGGCATCGAACTTTCCTGAGAGCTCACGCGCGAGGCGATGAGCCACCGGCCCCGTGATCGATGCGTGCTCGAAAAGCAGCTTCTCCATCAGTCCGAAACGCGTGAACACCTGGCGCAGGGAGGCTGCCAGCACGAGGTTCTTGACCGTCTGCATCCCGAGCAAGGCAAGTGCGTGCGACAACGTGTCGATTTGACGCGTGAAACCATAGAGGGCCGAGTTCGCCACCTTGAGGATCCGCGCAACGACTGCCGGGTCGCGCTCGATGATCTTCCTGAGATCATTGGCGGAGCAATCCTCCGACTCGATCGTGCGCAGAACCTTCGCCGCGACGTCCGGCATAGGCGGAATATCGCCAATCTTGTCTACATACTGGCGTAGCTTCGGGTTGCTCATGCAAAAGCCTCCACTCTCCTCCTATGCTTCGACCTGTACCGCCTCGAGAATGAGCTTGGCCGGAATGAAATCCCCAGCCACGGGGAGGACTCGCGCGGCACTTGCCAGGACAAGACAACGCCATCGTTTCGCAACACTGCCGCCAGAACCCTCAACTCCTAGGGCAGATTGTCCGCATCAGGGACCGAGGGGAAAGAAGAGCAATCACGTGGCGGAACACTCGGACTTTTGCCAACGCATGGCGGCGTTCATGGGAGAGCAACTCGGAATCGCTCCGGAGGACTTTCCCATGCCCGGCCCCTGGTCGCGCAGCGGACTGACGATCGGCGCGCTGTCTCTGCGCCTGAGCGCTCTCAATCTCGAGCAGATCGATGCGATCATCGATCGCCAGGAGCTCACTCCGAAGCTGTTCGGCGAGATTGCAATCGAGCTGGGATTTCTCAGCCGCGAGACCGTGCGCCGTATGCTCCACCTTCAGAAGCTCCACTGGGCGCTGGAGTTCGGCGAGCTGCTGGTCCTGCAGAGCAGGATCGACCTGCCTCAGATGGTTCATCTCGTCGCACGATTCCTCGAATCGGCCAACCTGGACGAAGAGTGAATTTGAGATACCTTCGCCCTGATCCACGACAGGGGGGGGTCGCAGACGATGGACGGCAAACTCGCAATCCTGGTCGGAGGCGGCCCTGCCCCCGGCATCAACGGGGTGATCTCCGCAGCTACGATCGAGGCAAGGAAGCACGGAGTCCCTGTCCTCGGGGCCATGGATGGCTTTCGCTGGCTCGCAGATGGAGATGTCTCGCGGCTCCAGCCGCTCGAGATCAGTGACGTCTCGCGCATCCACCTTACGGGCGGCTCCATCCTGCGGACCTCGCGGGTCAACCCGACGAAGGATCCGCGAGCCCTCGAACGCGTAGTCCAAGCCCTCGAGTCCGCAGGCATCGAGTCGCTGGTGACCATCGGTGGTGACGATACCTCGTTTGCCGCCGCACGCGTTGCCGAGGCCGCGGAGGGTCGAGTCCGCGTGGTGCACGTGCCGAAGACGATCGACAACGATCTTCCCCTGCCAGGCGACGTGCCCACGTTCGGCTTCGAGACGGCCCGCCACGAAGGAACCTCGATCGTGCGCCGAATCATGGAGGACGCAAGAGCGACCAGTCGCTGGTATCTGATCGTCGCCATGGGACGCAAGACCGGGCATCTCGCACTCGGGATCGGAAAGGCGGCCGGGGCGACCTTGACCTTGGTTCCCGAAGAGTTCTCGGGCGACTCGATCCGACTATCACGCATCGTAGACCTGATCGAAGGCACCATCATCAAGAGGCGCGCAAATGGACTCGAGAACGGCGTTGTCGTCGTCGCCGAGGGTCTTGCCGAGCGCCTCGAAACCTCTGACCTCCGCGGGCTGGAGGATGCCGAGCGCGACGATCATGGCCACGTGCGCCTGTCGGAGCTTCCGCTCGGCAACGTGCTCAAGTCGACGCTCCGGGAACGCTTCGCAAAACGTTCGAT
The DNA here is from genome assembly GCA_003247575.1 of Pseudomonadota bacterium. Classification (GTDB taxonomy): domain Bacteria; phylum Myxococcota_A; class UBA9160; order SZUA-336; family SZUA-336; genus SZUA-336. The sequence goes on along the minus strand of QJZC01000031.1, from coordinate 33,922 downwards.
CGCACTGAAGATCGTCGCGAAGGACATCGGCTACGAACTGCGTTGCGCCGACCCGATTCCCTTCGATGCCGAGTACGTGCGGGATCTTGGCTACGGAGCGGCGCGGTTCGCGCTCGAAGGGGGCTCCAATGCGATGATCACGCGGCAAGAAGGAAGGCTGGTGCCCGTACCCTTCGGCGATATGACCGACCCGACCACGGGTCGTACGCGTATCCGTCCGCTCGAGATCGACTCGCTCTCGTACCGGGTTGCACGCGAGTATATGATCCGGCTCAACCCATGGGATCTAGAGGACGCGACCCAGCTCGCGGCGCTCGCGCAGGCTGGTGGCACGACCGTGGAGGATCTGCGGGAACGGTTCGGACGAACCGGCGGCTAGTCCTCGATGATCTCGAGAATGTAACGCTTCCCGTCTCGTCCACTCGCAGCCTTGAGAATCGTTCGGATCGCGTCGGCGGTCGCACCGCGCCGCCCTACGATCTTTCCCCGATCCTCCTTTGCCACGTCCACAACGATAACGTGCGTATGATGACCCTGAATCTCGGTCACTTCCGCTACGTCAGGATCATCGACCAACGCACATACGATGGCTTCGACAAGCTCCCTCACTGCGCCCCCCTCGATTAGACCTCAAGTCCACTGAGAATCTCAGACATGAGATTATCACGCATCTTTCGCGTCGGCTCACTCGAGCCATGGGACACACTAGCGCGTGACACGCCGAAGTCTCCGAATGACACACAAGCGAGGGCATTATGCCTCGCAGACATACGGTCGTTGCACCCCAGCACTCGCACCGATTGCAGTAGGCAATTGCCGCCAGCCGTGTCGGTCTAGCCCAAATGCACGCCGCTCACGCCTGCAACATGCGCGGCTGCGCGAATCCGAGTGGTAGAACGATCCGTACTTCGCAGCCTGAACGATCGCGATCGAAGATCTCGAGCCCCCCACCATGCCCCTGCACTACGCCGAGGGCGAGCGGGAGTCCGAGCCCGGCTCGCCCCGGCTTGGTCGAGAAGTGGGGCTCGAGAACTCGCTGGCGCAGCTCAGGCGGAATCCCATCACCTTCGTCCAGGATTCGGAACATCAAACGATGCGGTGAAGAGGCTTCCTCGATGGAGATAGAAAGGGTCGCGCCCGAATCCATGGCTTCGATGGCGTTCGTGCCGACTGCGATCAGTGCACCGGCAAACAAGCCCCGATCCACCAAGATCGATGGAAGGTCATCACCGGCCGTGACAGCGATGCGGACTCCCTGGGCGTCCGCCAGCAGCGCGAGCTCCTGCAGCGCATCTTGGAGAATTTCGCGCGGACGTTCGACCGTCCTGCGGGCGGCTCCATCCACACCGATCTGTGACAGTGCGGTCTCGACGACCGAGGAGATCTCGTGTGCGAGTGCGAGTCCCTGCGCGATGCCACCGTCGCGGAGGGTCTCCATCGAAGCAACACCTTCCAGTGTGTCGATCAGCTTTCGAACGGCCGGATTCAGGGCCGCAGACAGCTTGGACGAGACCTGCTCGAGCGCCCGGATGCGCTCGGCCCGAGCGATACGAGACTGCTCGCGCCGGAGCTGGTCGTTGATCCGCTCGAGCTCGGCGGTCCTCGCGGACACGCGTGCATCGAGCTCGCGCGACAGACGAGCTCGCTCGAACGCCGCGCGCTTCCGTTCGCGAACATCGACCAGTACCACCTGAAAGCCTTCCGCCTCGAGAGGGAAACAGAAGATCTCGACGGGAAAGGCCGAGCCATCGGGCCGACGGGCCAGTGCTTCCGTACGCGCCGCGTCGTCTCCGCCGATCGCGAGTAGGAAATCTCTGAGCTTGAGGGCAGAGATCTCCAGGAACTCACTCGGGAGACGCCCCACGAGACCGTCTACGGGAACGCCAAAGGCATCCGCGCTGCGTCCGTTCGCGCCACGGATGCGGCCTCGACTATCGATGATCCACATCGGGTCGAGCGCGCACTCCAGCAGGGTTCGGTAGCGGCGCTCGCTCTCGTCCAGCTGGTGCTCCAGGCGCAGCAACGCCGCGGAGCGCCGGTGGAGCAGCTCGTTCGCTTCGCGCAGGTCCCGCGCGGCTGCTCGCATGGTCCCTCCCCAGCGCACGAGCCGCCGCGCCAAACCGAGCAGCCCCGCCGTACCCGGGAGCTCGATTCGATAGATGACGCCACCGGGCAGCTCCTCCATGTGTACGACGGCAGAGCGCCGCCCATACACCTCGGTCATCGACCTGAGCGCCCCACGCAAGGCGAGGAAGAGCTCGCGAACCGGTGGATAGCCGGGCTCCATGAGCACATGCAGCTGAATCTCGGAGGGCGCGATTTCACGAACGTAGGCTCCGAGACACGCACAGTACCGAGTCAGCTCTCGGGCCGCGAAGCGATAGAACTCTGGGGGACGCATGAGCAGTCGCCCGATGACCGTCAGGAAGCGGAGCGGCCGGGATCTGAGCGCGTCAGAGCCCAGGCGCTCCAGCTGGGCATCCGAGAGCCGCGCAGCGAGATTCTTGGCCATCGCCTGGGCACTCAACCAATCGATCCTCTCGCCGACGTCGAGGAGGTGTGTGCGCGGATATCCGATTCCGGCAAAGACTTCGTCTTCCTGAATGCCCTGCTGCCGGAGCAAGCTCACGATGGCCGGAATGGGGCGACACGAGAACTCGCGCCCGCGGAACTCCGCAGCGCACACGCGCGGCCACGCGTCCCCTGGGTCCGCCCAACCGAGCGCATCTTCGTCAGGCTCCATCGCCACCATTCAACACACCTCCGGCTCGACATACCGCTCTACATCCGCCGAGACGCCATTTGCATGATGCGCTCGACGTCGGCTCATCGGACTAGGCCGCAAGCACTTCCAACTCGAAAGATCGGCTCACTAGAGCACGATCACCCACCGACATTGCTGCAAAGTACACCGTGCTTGCGACCGCCGAGTCAAGCACCAGCCTGCACCTAGTGATGCACGGGGATAGCTCGCACAGGGCATGCGGAACGCCTGCGCCCCAGCAAACCCGCGCGTTCGTTGGGCCACTCCGTCACCCAGAGGGCCTGCCCAAAGGTTCCGCGAAGCCCCGCACGATCCATCTCGCTCCCACGTGAGCCGCGACCGTCCTAGACCGGACGGTCGTTTTCGAGCTCCGCCGGCGAATCAGAGAATTTTCAGACTTCCTGCAAACTCGCAGAGAGAACCGCTGTTAGGCTCGATTCGGTTCTGGCAGCCCGCCGGAGCTCGCGGCGCGCCGCCTCGGACGCGGGCAGCTCGTCCGGTCCACGCATCCTCGAAGACGAGAAGGCACCATGCTTCTGACCTCTAGCCCGAATGTCCCCGGGGCCCGGCCCGCGCTCGAACCGTTCGAGGTGACTTCCGAAGCACCCATGCTCCTCGATCGCAGCTTCCTGCGAGCCGAGATCATGGCCCACCTCCTGCGGAGCGGCGCGCGCAAGATCGATCACGATTGGGAGTCGGTCTGTGATCGGGTCGAGCGAGAAGTCGCGACCGGCGCCTACACGTGCTCGCGCCGGCGGCAGCGCCGCGTGCTTCTCGAGCGCCAGGGCTCGCTCCGCTACACGGCGGATCGGGTGTTCTGGGAAACCGTGCTCGAGCTGCTGCTCGCGGGCAACCTGCCTGCGTTCGAGCTGCTCTGGACAACCCTACTCCAGCTCCTTCACAGCTGGGACCGACGGCGACTGCTCGAGGACGACTGGGAGGACATCGCACAGCAAGTCTCTCTCGAGCTCGCGGCCCGATTCGGCTCGGGCTCCATCCGCCATCCTCGGTCGCTTCTCTACCGCTTGGCGCGCTGCCGCTTCCTCGACGCCTGCAGGAAGCGTCGGGACTCACTCGACCTCGACGACTCTACCAGCGCCGGAATTGCGCCGGACACGAGCTTCGTCGGAGAGGCACTTTCACGACTCGGCGCCAAGGAACGGACCTGCATCGTGCTGATGGACCTTCACGGTCTCACACGCGTCGAGGTCGCCGAACGGCTGGGTCTGCGCCCTGGAGAGATCGGCGCGATTCGCAGGCGCGGTCTGCGGAACCTGTGGCGCTGGCTCGGAGACGCACTACCGGCGAAGTCGAAACGCTTGTGGAACGAGATGTTCAAGGGTGGAGAACGCATCTCGCCCGAGACCGCCTCGAAGCGACTCGGTATCACACCCAAGCAAGCACGCCGCGAGTACGCCCGCGCTCTGAGCCTGCTGGGCCTTTGAACGCGAGCCTCAGCCCCCGACGATCACATAGACGAAGCTCGAAATCACGCCGACTCCGATCAGGTTGAGTACCAGGCCTTCGCGCGCCATCTCCTGGATCCGCAACCGCTCCACACTGAAGACGATGGCGTTCGGCGCCGTCGCAACGGGAAGCATGAACGCGCAGCTCGCGCTCAGCGCCGCCGGGACCATGAGCAGCTTCGGCTCCAGGCCGACACCCTCTGCCGTGGCTGCGAGGATCGGCATCAGAAGCGTCGAGGTCGCGGTGTTGCTCGTAACCTCAGTCAGGAAGGTGACGACGAACGACACGACCAGAATGATGACGAGTGGATGCAGGCTCGAAAGACCCGCCATCGAGTTTCCGAGCGCTTCACTGATGCCGGTAGCGGAGAAGGCACGTGCGATCGCGATGCCCCCGGAGAACAGAATGAACACTCCCCAATGGATCGTCACGGCGGATTCCCAGTCGAGCAGTCGTCCACCCGCGCCATCCGGGAATGCAAACAGGACGATACACGCCAACAGTGCTACCGAGGCAAGATTCGCGCCCGGCAGGTCGAACCAGCCGGACCACCCACCCCAGGGTGCGTCGAGCGTCACCCAGGCCAAGGCCGTCAGCCCAAAGATGACCAGCACGCGGACCTCCGCCGGCGTCCACGAGCCGGGGTACGGAATCTCGATCGAACCAGCAGAGCGAAGATTCCGCGTCAGCCATACTCCAGCGAGCGGAATGAACACCAGCGACACCGGCAGGCCCCACGCCATCCAGTCCAGAAAGGTCACCGGAGTCCCGGTACTCTCCTCGTAGATCCGCATGAAGATCACGTTGGGCGTCGTGCCAACGGGAGTCGCCATACCGCCGATGCTGGCCGCGTAGGCGACGCCGAGCAGCAGCGGTGTCGCGAGCCGAGAATCTTCGGCACGCGAGATCACGGCCATGACGACGGGCAGCAGCATGAAGCAGGTCGCCGTATTCGAGAGCCACATCGAGAGCACGCCTGCAGCGCCCATGAAGCCGAGCACCACCCGCCGGCTGCTGCTTCCTCCAATGAGCCGGATCATGCCCAAGGCGACGCGGCGGTGAGCCTGGCTCTGCTCCATTGCCTTCGACAGTATCGCGCCGCCGACCAGCAGGAGGATAAGAGGATCGCCGTAGGCGCGCGCCACCTCGTCACTGCTCAGGATTCCCAGGACCGGAAAGGCCCCGAGCGGGATCATCGACGTGGCGGGGATCGGGATCGGCTCGAAGATCCACCAGACCGCGGTCAGACAGGAAAGCCCTCCGGCCAGCGCAGCCTCTAGCGTCCAACCAGAGTTCAACATCGTCCAGCCCAGGCAGAACCCAAGCACAGGCCCCCACCAGATCGCGTGTTGCTTGACGGCAGTTGCGAGCGCTTCGATGCGGGGGGAATTCATGCGAACAGGAACCCGGTGCGGCTGATTTCTCGATCGGGCGCGTATTAGACCATTCGTCGTTCCCGTGAGACAAGCGCAGACACGACCGCGCTCTCGCTCCTGTCATGAGACCTGCTCTGCCACCTGCATCCTCAACCGAGCCCCACCTCGACCCGAAGCTACTGAGATGCGGTGGCTCGTCGGAATCGCGCTCGTTCTCTCTTGCTTCGCTCCCTCGCGCGCAACCTCGGACTCGAGCCGCCTCCCCGATCGCTGGGTACAGCTCGACGCACCGATCCCGGAGGAGATCATCGAACACGCGCCTCCGTTGCTGTTGGTGCGGGGCCGGGCGGTGGAACGAGCGCCTGGACGCCGTACGCAGCTCGTCATCGCCCTGGACCAGTCGGAGAGCTCCTTCCGCCCTTCCGGCTACGACCTCGACGCGGACACGAGAACTGCGAGCGATGCGACTCCGCGCCCAGTCCATCGCGCTCTTCGCTCGCCCCAGAGCAGTCTGGCTCATGTGGGACTCCATCTGGCTCGCCGGCTCGTACGCCGCTTGGATGCCCGGTGGGTACGTGTCGGCGTGCTGACCTTCGACTCTCAGACGCGACTGATCTCGCGCTTGAGCGCACCCGCGGTGACTCTCGACGCATTGTCCGGCCTGAGGCTCTTCCGGCGTCGGAACGGAACCCACCTGGCCCGAGCCATTCATCGATCGTCGAGCTTGCTCGACCGCACGGCCTCCACCGATGACGCAGCCGAGTTCGAGAGCGAGCGTGCGATCCTTCTGATCACGGACGGCTACCCAACCGCGCCGGGGACACTCGAGTCCGCTCGGCGCTACGCGCGGCGTGCCGCAGTCGCCGCAAAGAGACGCGGAATCCGAATCTTCGGCCTCGCCCCCGGATCCCCGCAGCGGCTCGCCAAGCATCCAGAAGAGCTCGAGACCCTGATCGAGATCACGCGCACCACCGGTGGCAGCCTGTTTCGATCGCAGATCGCAGACGATTGGATCGAACATCTCGTCCCCACGCGCGCGCTCGCGATTCGCGGGGTCGAGATCGAGAACTTGGACACGGGGAAACGAGGGCGAGCGGTGCGCTGGTTCGAAGACGGCAGCTTCGACGGCTTCGTCTCACTCCGGCAGGGTCGCAATCATCTTCGCACCGAGATCCAACTGAACGACGGAGCCACGATCTCCCGAGAGTTCCAGATCCACTATCGCGGAGCCCAGCCGCCCCGCTCTGCACGCTCCTCCGAGCGTTTCCTCGAAGAGCTGCGCGCGCGGACCTTGGAAACTCGCCTCGCGCGTCGCGCCAAACAGGGTGCGGCCCCGCGCCGAACCGCCGCGCCTACGCGCACGGTCGAGATCGAAGCGCAGGCGTACGAACCGTCCAGCGCGCCCGACACCGACGATCCCTAGCCTCGCTCCCGAGAACGCGCCGGCACTGCGACCATTGACTGGGAGTTCGACAGGCCTACGCGGTGCTACACCGGCGCCGAAGCGCCGAGGGACACCTTGGCAAAGGCATCTGGCTCACCCGATTCGATCCGTGAGCGCTTGGTGCGCCCCGCTACCAGGTCGAGCCGGAGCTCGTCGAGCATCGCGAACACCTCCTCCGGAGCCGGCATGTCCTCGGAGGTGTGAGCTACATGCCGTGCGCGCACGACTCCGCCTGCCTCTACGATCGCTAACCCTGGAAGCTGCAGTACATCGGTTGCTTCGAGGCGCAAGCCAGCTCGATCGCCATCGAGCAGCAGCCGGATCGACCGGATCGGATGCGACAACAGGCTCTTGAAGAGCACACCCCACCAACCGCCGCGCGCGATCTCGTAGGCTCGATAGCTCTCCCGATCGGGGTCGCCCAAACACTCGAAATCGACCCCCCACTTCTCGCAGAACTGACCCGCCTGGCTTCCGGTCCCCTGACCGATGGCCACGACCTGAACTCCACGCTGCATGAAGCCTTCTAGGTTCTGTTGGATCAGACGGATCTGTTCTTTGCACAGAGGGCAACCAAAGTGACGCAAGAAATAGAAGACTGTAGGGCGATCCCTCCAGAAATCAGACAAACTTCGCCGCGCATCCTTCGCATCGAATATCGAAGCGTCCGGAGCGTGCATCCAGATGGATTCGAGTGCCACCTTCATACCTCCACGTCCACGTCGACAACACGCGCGGGTGCGTGCGCGCGCAGCTCGGTCCGTGCTCTCGCTTGGCCCGATCGAACAATTAACCTTCCGCATGGTAGCGCATCGGAGCGCACTCCCAAGGAGTAGGAGGATTCGAAGGCCCGCGACACCTCGATACGCCTCGGAGTCCCGGCCATTCGCAGACTCGGCGTACACTTCCACAACATCTAGAGCACCGAACACAGCTGCATTCCCGCGGACCCGCTCGCACTCGCGCAGGCGGCGCACGACCATTCTCGAAACGGCGCTCGAGCCCGTCTGCCACTTCAGGCGACAACTGCTTCCGGAGGATCGCACATGCCCCACGTAGCCGAGGTCCAGGTCAACGCTCGCGACCTGCAAGCGATGTCCCCTCTGGTAGGCGAAGCGCTGGTGCGACGCTGCCTCGACCAGGCCGAGAGTCTACGTGGACGGCTGGACGGAAACGTCGTCTGGAACGTCAACTCCACCGCAGCCGGCGGCGGCGTCGCCGAGATGCTCGTACCTCTGGTCGCCTACGCACGTGGGCTCGGAGTCGACGTACGCTGGGTAGTGATCAACGGCTCGGCCCCATTCTTCACACTCACCAAACGCCTCCATCATGCCCTCCACGGATCGAGAGGCGACGACTCCCCGCTGGGCTCGAAAGAACACGCGGTCTACGAAGAGATCCTGCGCGAGAACGCCGTCGAGCTGCTCGCTCGCATCCGTCGGGGGGACATCGTCGTACTACACGATCCCCAGACCGCTGGCCTGGCGCCCGCATTGACCGAAGCCGGAGCCCACCTCGTCTGGCGCTGCCATATCGGAACCGAACATCGAAACGAGCAGACAAAGCTGGGATGGAGATTCCTCGAACCCTACCTCGCGCACGTATCCCACTTCGTGTTCTCGCGCGCGGACTACGTCCCCGAGCTGTGCAGTCGCGATGCTACGGCGATCATCCAACCCAGCATCGATGCATTCTGCCCCAAGAACCAAGATCTGAGCGACGCGGATGCGCGTCAGATCCTGCGTTACGTCGGCATCCTCGATGGCGCAGTCTCGTCGGAAGCCACCGACTTCGACGCACGCCGCTTCACACGCGACGACGGAACCGCGGCTCGCATCGAACACAAAGCGGACCTGATTCGCATGGGGCGTGCGCCCGACGCGGGCACCCCACTGATCGTACAGGTGTCGCGCTGGGATCCCCTCAAGGACCCGATCGGGGTCATGCACGGCTTCGTTCGCATGCTGGAGCAACACCGCGCGGATGCCGAGCTGCTTCTCGCCGGCCCGACCGTGTATTCAGTAGCCGACGATCCCGAAGCCGACGCCGTGTTTCTCGATGTCCTCGCGGCATGGCGCGCCCTCCCGCATGCGATGCGCGATCGAGTTACGCTGGCCTGCCTCCCGATGCATGACCGAAGCGAAAACGCAATCATCGTGAACGCGATCCAGCGGCACGCGCAGATCGTCATCCAGAAGAGCTTGTACGAGGGCTTCGGGCTCACTGTAACCGAGGCCATGTGGAAGGCTCGCCCGGTCATCGCGTCCCGTGTCGGGGGAATCCAGGACCAGATCGAGGACGGCCGCAGCGGAATCCTCCTCGACGACCCAGCGGACTTCGATGCATTCGCAGCAAGCCTCTACCGCCTTCTCTCCGACGAGAAGCTGCGAGACTCCTTGGGGCTCGCGGGACGCGAGCGCGTCCGCGAGAATTTTCTGGTGACACGCCACCTGCTCGACTACGCAGAGCTCTTCCTGGCCATGTTGAGCAGCGGCAACCGAGGCCGTGCATAGCCTCCCGCGGCTGTACTAGAGTAGGGTCCATGTCCAGCCGGCTCACTTGGCGAGAGCGACTACTGCCTGTCCTCTCCGTCGCACTCTCGATCGCCGCGCTCGTCCGCGTGGCTTGGCGACGCACTCTGCGCCACCCCCTGGTTCCCGCCTGGAGCTTCCTGCGTGAGTGGATTCGAGAGGTGCAAGCCGCGACCTTGCAAACTCTCTGTTCCGTTCGCCCAGCAGTCGCGCGGTCACAGCCCCAGCTGGGAATGGGCCGCGACGTCGCAACCCGCGTCGCGTCGGAGTCACTCATGCTGGCCGAGGTTCCGGCCGCCCGTATTCGGCCCTCGGATGCAGCCACAGAACTCGATCTGATCTACCTGCACGGTGGCGGGTACAATTTGGGATCGATCGAGAGCCATCGCGAGCTGGCCTCGCGGCTGGCGCTCGCAGCCGACGCATGTGTCTGGTCTCTCGACTATCGACTCGCACCCGAATGTCCGTTTCCAGCGGCCGTCGACGACGCAGAGACCGCATGGCGCGAGCTGATCTCCCGCGGACTCGATCCCGATCGCACCTTCATCGGCGGAGACTCGGCAGGTGGTGGGCTCGCCTGTGCTCTCCTGCAACGTCTCAAGATGCGCGGACTGCCCTACCCCCGGGGAGCCGTGCTGATCTGCCCGGCGACCAATGCCGTCACCTGGGGCGACAGCATGCAGAGAAACGCGCGCTTCGACTTCCTGACCCAGGACATGTGCGAGCAATGGCTCGACGCCTATCTCGCCGGTCATCCCGCGGACGACCCCCTGGTCTCGCCGCAATTCGCCGACGTCGAGGGCTGGCCCGCGATTCTGATCCACGCCGGTGGCCGCGAAGTGCTGCTCGATCAGATCGAGGACTTCGCCAGACATCTCTCAGATCACGGAGTCCCCGTTACAGTCGAGCGCGAACCAGACGAGATCCATGTCTGGCATCTACTCGGAGGTTACTCGCGGGAGGCACTCGCGAGCGTCGAACGCATCGCGAGCTGGATGCGCGCTACCGCCGAAACGGGTCCGTCCGCGACTCAGCTGGACAGCCGCGCACGCAGCTGAGCCACCTTCGCCACAGCCCCCCAGCGCTCGTACAGCTCCGTCGCCTGCTCGAGCACACGGCGCGCCTCGGTCGTCCGATGAAGCTCGACCAGCAGCGCTGCACGTCGTTCGCGAGCCAGTGCGGCGTGATGCGGAAACTCCTGCTCGAGTGCTCCGCGCGCGGCCTGCTCATACAACCCATTGGCCGCATCGCACTTTCCGCGCAGGCGAGCGCGCTCGGCTCGCAGCAGCAGCTCCATGTGGCCGAAGTCGGGACCGAAGCGCGCCCATCCGCGGAGGCGCCGAAGCGCGCGCTCTAGTGAATTGACGTACGGCCTGCTGCGCGCTTCCACCCTCGCCAGCTCGGCGGCAGCGATTCCGCGATACAGGAAGTGGTGCGTCACGTGGACGTACGGAGACTGTCGATCGAGCGACTCGCCCAATGACTGGGAAACGAACCAGACGTCTGCATGCCGCCCCAGCACGCACAGCACCATCGCCCACAGGGTACTCGACCAGGTCTCGAGGGGTGCAGATCGACCCGGAGCTCCCTCGCCCGCGAGCGTGGGCATCGGATGTGGGTCATCGAGATCGCTGGGACGCACGTGCAACTCTCGCCACGCCTCGAGACAGCGATGAGATTCGTTGAAACGATGCCCAGCACGTTCGACCATCTCGACGAGCGCAGCCAACGCCTCGTGGGCGCTCTGCACCGGATCGCCTGCCAGCGCTCCGAAGTACACGCGGTGAAAGCGCGAGTAGTAGGCGAATTCGGCATCCCCTAGTTCGCGAGAGCGTTCCGCCAGCTCCGAGATCTCTGCGATCGCTGCGCGTCGGCTCATGAGAAACGGCCGCAGCGCCCCGCGCAACGTCGCCATGAGCCTCACGCCGTACATGTCGTCCTTGCTGTCCGCGATCCACCTCTCGGCACGCTCGGCCAGCTCGATGGTCAGCTTGGGATCCGGCCGAATCAGCTGTAGCCATAACGCATACATGCCGACCGAGTAGGCTTCGCGAGTGCTGAGCCGCCCGGGCAGCGGCTGTCGCAGCACATAGCAGGTGGCGAGCACCGCGAGTCGGAAGTCCAGCCTCACCATCGCTCCGCCCACCGCATTGATGATCATCAGGATCGCAGCCCGCTTCGCTGAGAGCTCGTCCCCCGGTACACTCGATCCGAGTCGCGCGCGCACCACCGCACACTTCTTGCACCTCATGAGCTCTAGATACGTGCGGACCGCGGTTGGATGTAGAGGCCACGAAAGGCCGAAGCGCTTCAGCACGGAGAGCGCATGCCGAACGCACTCCGAGGCCGTCCGGATCACCGCGAAGACCTGCAGTCGATGCATCTCCAACTGAGCGATTTCGAGCTCGGAGATCGCATGCCCCTGAGCCCTGTCCAGCAACTCGAGAGCCGCTTCCGATGCACCGGCCAACAAGGCACTCTGCGCACCTGCCAAGAAGGTCCGCAGTCCCAGCTCCCGCTCCGATTCCCAGAGCCGGGAGTCGAAGCGCTCGCATGCGAACCCGAAATACTCGTGCGCTTCTTGGAAGGCACCGGTCTGCAGCGCTCGCTGTCCGGCCGTGGCGCAGATCTGGATTCTCTCCGTCTCGCGACCAGCTGGCCACGCCGCCTGGGCTGCGATCAGGTGCGGTACGACCTCCAGCGCGACCTGATTCGCCGGCACGGCTCCAGCGTGCGCGGACAACCAGTCGCCAACGCGCGCATGGAAGCTGCAACGCTCCTCGATGCTGAGCGCATCCGCGGCCGCCTCGCGAATACGTCCGTGAGCAAAGGAGAACCCCGCTTCGATTGGGACCAAGAATCCGAGAGACTCGAGATCGATCAGCGAGCGCTCCGCCACGGTCACGTCACACCCAGACAGGCCCGCCAGCATGTGCGACGTGAAGATCGTCCCGCAACAGCTCGCCCAACGCAGCAAGGTGAGATGCCGAGAGTCCAAGGTTTCGAGCTTCGCGATCAGCAGGGGCGTGGCTCCATCGCGTACGTCGACACGTGAGATCTCCTCCGAGTCCCACCGCCAGCCGGTCCCCAGCTCGAACTCGAGCAGCTGTCTCGCATAGAGGTGATCCAGCAGCTGTCGAACCCAAAGCGGGTTTCCGCCCGTCTTGCGCTCGACCAACACAGCCAGCGGAGCCACGACCTCGCGGGGCCGCTCCAGTACCTCGTGAAGCCAATCCAGCAGGGCTTCGCTCCCGATGGCACCGACGTCGATGGGATCCAACGGCACCTCGAGGCCGACCAGTCTTCGGTGCAGCTCGAAGAGCGACGCGCTCTGATCGCCCTCGATCTGTTCCTCGTGCGCCAGGATCACCACGAACGCGCCCGAGCTCTTCTCGGAGAAGAGCTCCTGCATCAGAAAGCGACTACCCGAATCTGCATTCTGGAAATCGTCGAGAAAGACTGCGATCGGGTGCTCGGGCGTCGCAGCCGCCGACAGCAGCCGTTGGAGCGCCAGCAGCAGACGTGCGCGCGTCTCACGTGCACCCACCGGCGTGGGTTGCGCGACCTCCCCGATGATGTAGGTCAGATCGGGAACGATCTCACAGAGTGCGGGAGCGAGCGATCCGAGGGCCTCTTCCAGCTCGCGCCGCCAGCTCGCGATGCGCGCATCTCCGCCCACCAACACCTGGTGAACGAGTGACTCGAGACAGGCGATCCACGCTCCATAGGCATGACTCTGGCTACGCTCACAGCATCCTTGGACCAGGTAGCCTCCGATCTCTGAGACGCGCCCGCGGATCGCGTCCACGAGCGCAGACTTTCCCGCCCCAGATGCCCCACGGATCCAGACGACCCGAGGCTGACCCACCGCCGCGCGTTGGAAGGAGGACCAGAGCGCGTCGAGCTCTCGCTCACGGTCATAGAGCCTGGATGGAAAGGACGGACCATCCGGTACTTGAGTCCTCTCGAGCTGGAAGCTCGCATCGATCTCGCCTCGGTCGCAGTACTCCTGATCGAGCGCCCGGAGATCCGCGAGCAGCGAGCTCGCCGTGGCATAGCGATCCTCGGGCTGCTTGGCGAGCAGCTTCTGCACCAGCCGAGAAAGTGGGTCCGGCACATCGGGTCGCAGCTCGATCGGAGCCGTAGGTACGCGTGCCAGATGCGCGTGAATCAGCTCGAGCGGATCGGCCAGCGGAAAGGGCGGCTGCCCAGTGAGCACATAGTAGATCGAAGCCCCCAGGGAATAGAGGTCGCTCTGCACTCCGCAAGCGCGCGCCTTCCGATCCGTCTGCTCGGGCGAGATATACCGTAGGCGGGCGAGACTTCCGAGCGAGGCGGCCCGTGCCCGTCCGGCATCCGCATCGACTCCGATCGGGCGCGCCATCCCGAAGCCCGTCAGGTACGTCTCCGCTGAGCTCACGTCCACCAGCAGGTGGTGAGGGTTCAGGTTCCCGTGCAGCAACCGAGCAGCATGGATGGCTTGCACGATCTCAGCCCACGCGACGGCGAGCCGCAGAGCCAGGCCGACCGCTGCAGGACCACATCCCTCGATCCATCCTTGGACTGGAGTCCCGTGCAACCGCTCCATTACCAGATAGGGCCGCTCGCAGTGACGGCAGAGCTCGAAGACCTCCGGGACGCCCGCACGCGCACAGGACCGCAACGCCTCGAACTCACTCGAGGCGCGCTCCATCGCCTCGCGCGTCGCTTCAAAGACCTTGAGCGCAACCGGTAGGTCGTCGCGCTGTCGCCGTGCCTGAAACACCGAATGGCCCTGACCGCGGTGCAGCAGCTTGACCTGCGCGTACCCTTCCGGACAGGTGTACGACTCCATGCCCTTCACATCGGCGTCGGAACGCACGGATTTGATCCTGCAGCGCGTTCATGGGCACGGTCTGTCGCACCCGACCCGAGCTGTCCAGCCCCGAGCAGACACCCCGACTCAGGCCACGCTAGCTACGTACGACCGTCTCTCTGCCGAGATCCTGCGGTCGAAGCCAGCCTGGAGCCTGGATCGACCTAGGTCTGCCACGCAGAGCCACGCGCTCCGCGGCGACACTCCCGATTGTCGGACTTTCCAGCAACGCTCAATAAATGAAACAATTTCGTACCCAGCTCGACTCGATGATGCGTGGAAAGCCAGCCCGACTGCGCGGTAGTTGCGCATGATCATCGTGGAGACCTGCACGCGACCGGCGCCGGTCCATTCGCGTGCCGCGGCCCCCGCGGGCGCTCGCGCGCCGCACACGACGACCAGGCGGCAGGTACGTCGAGGCAGCCCTGCAACTTCGGAGAAGAAGCCTTGCAGATGAAGAGAATTATCCGGATCTTCGGACGTAGTCCCCGCCCCGAACCGGGGTTATACTGGCTGGGGTCTAGGTATGTTTCGAGTCGTCGCGTTGCTGTTCTGCACGATGGGTCTGCCAGTCCATGCGATCGCGTTCGGCCGGTCGCCCGCGATTCGTCGCACTCGATCGGTTGCGCTCGAAGGATGCTGTTCGAAGGAGTATCGGATGTATCGCTCGCTCGGTTCTGCACTCGTTCTCACGCCGCTGACCCTGACCCTGGCACTTCCAGCGGACTCGCTTGCTCAGGTCCCGTCCCAGCCGTCACCGTCAGATAGTGAGATCGTCTTCGTCGCCGAGGCGGGCGAGGTCGCTGCCGGCCCCGATTCCTCCGAGGACGCGAGCGATCTGGGCGATGACCGGAGCAACGGGCAGCCCGATGCCCCGCGCCGCCGCGCTCGCCAGACAGGTGGCGCGTTCGCAGAAATGATCGAGAACATCGTGGTCACGTCGCGCAAGCGTCGCGAGTCGATCCAGGATATTCCCGTATCGGTCACGGCACTCTCGGATACGAGTATCAAGCAGCTCGGCGTGCGACGCGTGCAGGACATCGCCTCGAACGTGCCAAATCTCGAGTATTCGCCGACCATCGGCTCCGGAAACTCGGCGCGCGCCAACATTCGCGGCGTGGGCCAGAGCGATCCAGTCGGAAGTCTCGACCCCGGAGTGGGTCTCTATGTGGACGGCGTGTACTTGCCGCGCCTACAGGCGGGGCTCCTCAACACCTCCGACGTCGAGCGCGTGGAGGTCGTGCGTGGCCCGCAGGGGACCATCTTCGGAAAGAACACGATCGGGGGCGCGGTCAGCATCGTGACGCGGCTCCCCCAGTTCGATCTCGGCGGCTCTCTGGAGGTTCGCGCTGGAAACTTCGACCTCTTCGAGACCCGCGCGATCCTGAACGTCCCCCTGATGGAGGAGACGGCCGCCCTGCGTCTCGGACTCACCACCGCAACCCGCGACGGCTTCAGCAAGGAGCGCCTCGGCGGATCCGACCCGAACGACGAGAAGCTGCTGGCAGGTCGGCTGCAGCTGCTGCTGCTGCCCACCGACAATCTCGAAGTGCGGCTGAGCGGCGACTTCAGTCGTGAGAACAAGGTGCAGGACCAGGGCAAGTGCGTGGCGCTGAACAACGGGGCCAATGCCTTCATCCAGCTCTCGAACTCACTGGTCGGGTTCACGGAGACCTGCGCCGACGTCCAGCGCAGCAGTAACCCTCGTCGAGTCGAAACAGACTTGAGCTTCTTGCGCGACGATCTGGTGACCTACGGCGGCAGCGCGCAGCTCATCTGGTCGCTCGGGCCCGGCATGGAGCTGCGGACGCTCTCGAGCGTGCGCGGCCTCGACAATGAGAACTTCTCGGACTTCGATGGCACGCGAATCGAACTGATTCGACCGGCGATCGACGCTGGGGGATTCGAGCAGACGCAGATCAGCCAGGAGATCCAGCTCTCCTCGACCATGCTGGACGACAGGCTGAACCTGCTGGTCGGCCTGTTCGGATTCAAGGAGGCGGTCAAGGAGACGGTCTTCGAGGGGGTTCTCACTGGCATCACGGCCAACGACATCGTCGACGCGCCTCCGGGGCTGGGTCCACTGAGCCCGCAGGACAAGATGATGTTTGCGAACCTGCTGCGCGGGGCGCAGGTTCGGTCCTTCAACCGGGTGGACAATCTGAGCTACGGGGTCTTCGCACAGGCCTCCTACGACGTCACAGAGAAGCTCAACCTGACCGCAGGGATCCGACTCACGCAGGATCGACGGCGCCTGTTTCGCGAAGGCACCGCCCTGTCTTCGGGACAGGGAATCGCCATTCCGGCAGATGGGAGTACCGGTGGACTCCCTATCGCCCTGCAGGCGGGAGATACGGCCTTCGGCTTCGAGCGTTCAGACCGCTTCGATGATCTCACCCCATCGCTCGCACTCAGCTACCAGTTCGCTCCGAACGTGCTGGCTTACGCCAACTACAGCACGGGCTTCAAGAGCGGCGGGTTCAACGGGCGCGCCTTCCCGCCTCCAGGGACCAGCGAGGCAGACTTTCCGATCTCACTCGATCCCGAGGAGCTGACCACGTACGAGATCGGCATCAAGTCGAGCTTCGCGGACCAGCGCATCGCGCTGAATGCGGCGGCGTTCTACAGCATCTACGAGGACATCCAGCTCACCGTGCTTCCGGGTGATCCCACGATCAACAGCATCCCGGTGCAGCTCGTGAACGCCGGCGAAGCCATCGTTTCGGGCGGCGAGGTCGAGCTCCAGCTGATTCCGATTCCGAATCTGCAGATTCGAACGTCGATCGGCATCCTCAACGATCGCTTCACGGAGTTCGACGATCCCAGCGAACCGAGAGCGAAGGACAGAGGACTCCCGTTCCTGAGCGCCTATCAGACCAGCACCTCGGTCGCGTACAGCTTCGATCTGGCACGGCTGGGCAGCATCGTGGCCCAGGCCAACTGGTCTACACGCAGCCGGCAGTTCCTGGACGCCCTGAACAGCGACGCGCTCGAGGCGGGCAAGCGGGGGCTGCTGGATGCGCGCCTGTCGCTCACCCTGCTGGACGGTGTCACCGAGCTGGCCGTCTTCGGCCAGAACCTCCTGGATCGCGAATACGTCATCTCAGGCGTGGACTTCTCGAATACGTTCGGGAACGCGCTTCGCTTCGTAGGCCCACCGCGCACCTATGGTCTGGAGCTCAGGCGCCGTTTCTGAGCACGTCCAGTCGAGGCCGCCACAACGTGCAAAACCTTCAACGAGTTCGGGGGAGACATGCGCCGTGGGGACGCTGCGTCGCTGGCGTCCTCTGCCTCCTACCCGTGGCGGTCCTGCCGGCGTGGGGATCGGAAGACGCGTGTGCCGCGTGGCCCGGAGAGATCGATCCGCTTCCCACGATCTCGGAGGCGGATCCGTTCGCCGCGCGTTGGGCGCGGTTGCGGGTCGCAGAGCTCGCGGCACTCGCCACGTCGCTCGAACCGGAGGACCCTGCGGAGGCCTATCGCCTCTGGAAGCACCTGGCCTGCATGGCGCCGCGAAGCTCCGCGACGGCACGCGCGGAGGGGCTGCGCCCGGAGTTCCGGGTCGCGCTCCGTCCGACGCCCGTAGGCCCGGTCGCGAGTGCTCCCTCTTCCTCGACACGACGCGAGCGCGCTCCTGAGCCCCCAGCGGTGGCCGAGCGCCCTGTTCCCAGCGGCGAGCCGAAGGTGGAGCCGGGACCGGACTTCGTGCGCTTCGACGCACAGCTCGCCGCCGCCGAGGAAGGTCTGCGGCTCGCCCGCTTCCGCGAGGTGCTCCAGACGACCGACCGGCTACGTACGGAGCTCGAGTCTCAGGCGGAAGCTAGCGGTGTACGCGAGCGGCGCGTTCGTGTCGAGGTCCTGGGCGCCAGCGCACTGGTCGCACTCGGGCTGCCCGGACGGGCGGCCGAGGGGTTCGGGCGGGCGCTACGAATCGACCCCGACCTGGTGCTCGACCCCACGACGACTCCGCCCAAGATCCGCGCCCTTCTCGAGGAAGTTCGTGGAGAGCAGCAGCAGCGAGGCGAGCGGTGAACCGCAACTTTCGCGCGGGACTGGCTGCGATCGCGACTCTTCTGGCTTCTGCCTGTGTAACAACCCCTCGCGGACCGGCTTCGTCCGCCGGCAGCGGAGAAGTCGTGGTGCGCGCCTACATGGGTCTCACGCCGCCGCCAGGCGGGCTGAGAGCTCCCAAGTTGCATCTCGTGGCAGACATGACGTCGCTCTCGCGACAGTCGGGCGGAGCCACCACCGCGGCTGAGGAAGCTCAGCTGGCTCTCGCTCGGCGCTGGTCCAGCGGCCTGATGCCGGAAGGCATTCCATCCGATGCGATCTCTCTGGTGCCGTTCGACCGTCTCGCTCCAGCCTCCTCGGCGAGCCGGTGCGCGCCCCCGCAGGGCTCATGGGCTGCTTCTGCACTGGATCGACTGCGCGCCCGACTCGAGTCCGACCCAGGCGAGCTCCCGACACGAGTCATCCTGATCGCAGACATCGAGCAGGAGTGTGAAGCGGATCTTTGTCAGGCGGGACAGAGACTGGTCGCTGCCGGGGCTTGGCTCGACCTCGTGGCGCTCGGGGAGGTGACGGCTCCCGAGTGCCTCCAGTCTCTACGACCCGAAAGCGCGCGCCCCGGACAGCGCGTGCGCCAGCTCACTGCACCGCCCCCTCGGTTTCGCATCGAGCGCGTCCCCGTGGAGGCCGGCCGGCCCGAGGTGCTGGCGAGTGGCATTGCCAACGGCCAAGCCGTGCGAGTGGAATCCGGGCTCATGCGCGTGATCGTCGAGCTCGAGACCGAAGAGCCCATCGGCCCGTTCTCCGTTGCGGACGGGGAAAGAGCACAGGTCCGCATCCAGAGCTTCCCACTCTCTGCGCGTAGCCAGACGTCCTGGGTCGTAGACATCGAGCCGGCGACGGGGAGAGCATCGAACTAGTCGATGCAGTCGATGCAGCGCCGCGCGTATCGGCCTACCTACAGTGCTCGATCGCTAATCGGGCAGGATTGCGCGGTAGAAGGTCGACTCCATGAACGGGTCGTCTGACATCTCGGGAGGCAGTGACTCATACTCGAGACGCACGCGCGTCGAGATCTGGTTCACCCGATCTTCGTAGAGCATCATCCCTGGAACGATCCGGCCCGCGAAAGGCTGCATCTCTTCCCGCGGCGCTTGAACGACGCGAGCCGGTACGGAGTCCGTCCCCTCGAAGTAGCGGTACTCGAGAATCAGAGCCTGGCTTCGCTCGATCCAGAGCTCGACACGCTCCAGGCCGCGCCCTGCCCGCGGTCGCAGAGTAATCCGGTCAACCTCGATGCCCGCGAGATCTCCAGGCTCGCGGGACACGATCTCATGGGACCGCACCAGCGAGTTCAGATCGGCTCGCACCTCCTCTGGCGGAAGATTGGAGAAGGCTCCGAGAAAAGGGTCGGTGATCCGAAAACGTGTCGCCATCGGCTGCGAATCGAGCCGCGGAACGAACAGGCGGGCCCGCTGTTGCTCGTCTCCCTGAGTCACCTCGAGCATCCGCATCTGCTGGTCCACGGACTCCGGGTCCGGCGTAACGATCAACATGCGCCGAATACCCTGCTCGAAGCTCTTGGTGAAGACCCTGAAGCTCGAGGTCGTCGTCTCGCCATCCCTCACGGCCTGCGTGGCCTCTACACGAATCTCACCATCGAGCTCGAACAGATTCGAGAATGCGGCCTCAACGAGAGCTTCCGCGGACACGACCGGCGCCGTTGCACCTTCCGAGGGAAACAGCCGATCGAGCTCCACCGCGCCGACGGGTGCTACGCGAACCCCGCAGACCACCAGAGCGATCGCACACCCGCGACACAGCCAGCTCGCCCCGAACGGCGCTGGCGCCAAGGAGCGGAGCCCGCAGGTATGGCCCCTCCCCCTCCCCTCGCGAGTGCGCAAAACGTTCCGCTCAGACGCAGCCCTGCAGATAGCTGCTGGGGACTTCGGCTCAGTCATCTCCGGGCTCGACATTTCCATCCCGGCGGAAAGCCCCCCTCGGCCCGGGCCCATCGGGCCCGAGTCGTCCACGCTCGCCGAAGTGCCCCTTTCCGGGTACGAAGTTGACCTCTACGCGGATCCCATCCGGGTCTTCGAACAGAACCGAGTAGTAGCCCGGAGCGAACTGCTTGCCATCCTCGGCGTCGTGCACCAGCCGCGCATGCGGCTCGTCTCGCACGAAGGCCGCCACGTGGTCGACGTCCTCGCGGCTCCGGGCGCGGAAACACACGTGATGCAGGCCCGCTCGCTCTTGATCGAACCGCGAGCCCTTCTTCTCGGCCAGCGCCTCTCGAACGAGCACACCCGTTCTGCCACCAATGCAGTAGACCACGTCATCACCGCGGATGAGCGTCTTCATACCCATGAAGTGGCAGAGCCGCTCCCAGAACGGCAAACCCGCTGACGCGTTCTCGATGGTAAGCTGGATATGCGCGATCCCATTGATCTCGATGCTCATGTCGCCAGTCCCGCCCCCATCAGATCGACGAAGTTCGCGTAGTAGAAGCGCTGCTTGGCTGCCTCGTCCGTCTCGCCCAAGCTTTCCTCGAAACGCTTGATCGGGTTGCGGCCTCCCTCGACGTGCGGGTAATCGCTCGAGAACATACAGATCTCGGGACCCGCCTGCGCGATGGTCCAGCCAACGTCCTCTGCCGGGTACGGCGTGGCTCGAATCTGGCGCCGAACGTACTCCGACGGACGCAGAGATAGCCGCTGCAAGCGCTCCTCGCGGCGCCGGAACGCGTCGAACGCGGACTCCATGAAGCGCATCCACGACGGGATCCACGAGGCCCCCTGCTCGATCACACCGAAACGCAGACCCGGATGTCGCTCGAGCACGCCATCGAAGATCAAGGTCGCAAGCGTCTGCATCGGGGACGTCGGAATCGCCATGTAGTCCACGGAGCGGAAGTTCTCGTCTCCTCCGTGGAAGTCGGGGACCGTGGGCCCCCCATTCTCGAAGTAGTCGGGGTCGAGCAGGAGACCATCGGCCGCACGCGCGCCGCCTCCCACGTGGAAAACGATCGGGAGTCGCGCCTCTTCGGCCATCGCCCACAAGGGCTCGAGGCCGACGTGGGATGGAGAGTGGCCTCGCGGACAGCCCGATGCGATCAGAATCGCCTTGAACCCACTCTCGATCACTTCCCTCGTCATCACCTCGGTACGTTCGAAGTCGCGCAGCGGAATGTAGCCGGTCGCGAGGAGCCGCGAGTCGACCTCACAGAAGTCGAGCATCGAGCGGTTGTGCGCTCGAGCAAAGCCGTAGGCGAAGTCCAGATCGTTCCCGCGCTCGGCCGCCAGCAGGCGCCCATTCACGAACGTATTGAAGACGAGCTGACTCTCGAAGCCCAGTAAATCGAGAGCTCGAGGGCGATCCTGCTTGATGAACGACCCGGTGGCCGCCCAGTTCTTCCGGAGCATCAGCTGCTCGCCGTCAAGTGCGCGGTACTGGGGATCCGCGTGGTCTCTACGAAAGCGCTCGATCCGCTTCTCCTCGCCGGGCGCGACCCCCCCGATGAGCGGCGGCAGCTTCTCCTGCACTCCGGGATCGGCAAACGCATGGAACCAATCGGGGGTCTCCATGAAGTGAGCGTCGGCGTCGTGGATGGGGCGATGCGCGTAGGCCATCGGGTGGCTCCGGGGTGAGATGCGTCCATCGTACACTCTCCTGCCCATCGCGGCATCCCTTGGGCAATAATGCAGTGCGTATGGAAGACAGGTGCAGCAGGGAGGATCGACCCATGGAACTCACGAAGGAAAAGCAGATCGACGGAGTCGCTCAGAGGGACTTCAGACTCGAGGTGGACGGGCAGAGCGTCCCCTGCACCGTGTGGTCGCACCCGGATGCCGGGCCGGCACCCGTTCTGATCTGCATGGGTCACGGGGGCTCCCAGCACAAGAAAACGGCGGGAATCCGGGCGCGTGCGCTCGAATACGCCGCTCGCTTGGGGTGGGTCACCCTGGCGATCGACGCACCGGGGCACGGCGATCGCATCTCTCGCGAACGCTCTGCCGAGCTGGAAAGAAGTGTCGGAGCGCGAGTGACCGGCAGAGCCGACGGACGCGGACTCGACCCGGAGGAGGCGCGAGCCCTGTCCTCGATCGCACAGCGGGCCGTACCCGAGTGGCGGGCCGCAATCGATTCCACACTTGGTCTCGACTGCGTTTCTCCGCATGCCGCAGTCGGATACTGGGGCGTCTCGATGGGCACCCGCATCGGGGTTCCCATGGTCGCCGGCGACCCCCGCATCCGTTGCGCAATCTTCGGGCTTGCCGGCGTGCGCCCTGGGCAAGCGGACTTCGCAGAAGCCGCGCGCCGGATCGAGATTCCGATTCAGTTCGTCTTTCAGTGGGACGACGCAGTCGCCCCGCGTGAGCACGGCATCGAGCTATTCGATGCATTCGGCTCCAAGGAGAAGACGATGCACGTCAATCCCGGGGGACACATGGGAATTCCGAGCTTCGAACGCGACGCGTGGCTCGCCTTCTTTCAGCGACATCTCAGCTGAACCACGAGCATGCCCCTCGCTCGCCCGCGCTGATGTCGTGGCGAGGCGGACGAAGCGGGGCTGACTCCACGCCGCAGATGTCGGTCGGAGCGCCATCAAACGCCTGTTCGGCTCACCCGCAGAGTCCCCCGCCAGAGTCGCCTCGGATCCCGGCCGCTCGAGGCCTCCCGAGTAGATTTCCTAGACAAGCGTTCAATTCCTTGTCCCCAGGCACCGATTCAGCTCCGCGTAGATGCTCGTTCCAGAGGGATACAGGCTCGAGAAGTCACTGTCCTCCTCCGTTCGGAGCCAGGTGGCATTGGCGCAGTGCGAGTCCGATGCGACCTACGTCATCCTCAAGACCTATCTCAGCAAGCTACCGGAACGAAACATCGCACAGCTCGAATGTGAGCGAGCCATGCTCCTGGCTGCGGCCGGCCCCGGGGTCGCGCGGCCGATCCGGGTGGTTCGTGCGCGACAGAGCACGCTGGTTCTCGAGCTACTGCAGGGAGTCGCGCTCGAGAGTTGGCTTTCGGATGCTCTGCCAACGCCCAAGCAGCTCCTGACTCTCGCGATCGACCTCTGCGATGTGCTCACGCGCATGCACGAAGCACAGGTCATCCATCGGAACCTCTCCCCCCACAATGTACTGATCGACCCGAGCCGTCTCCGAACGTCCGTGCTCGGCTTCGGCTTCGCGCGGCCACTCGGCATCCCCTCACCCTGCAGAGCCGGAACAAAGAGCCGGTGGGACCGGATCAGTGTCCACGCCTACATGGCTCCCGAACAGACAGGCCGCATGAACCGTGGCATCGACGAGAGAAGCGACCTCTACGCACTCGGAGCGACTCTCTATCGCGCAGCAACCGGCCAGCCCGTGTTTGCCGCTCGCGACCCCCTGGCGATGCTTCACGCGCACATGGCGCGGATTCCCACACCCGCGTGCGAGCTCCGCCCGGACCTCCCGGAAGCGCTGTCGCGGATCATCGCCAAGCTCCTCGAAAAGGAGCCCGCGCTACGCTATCAGAGCGCGCGCGCACTGATAGCCGACCTGCGCGAATGCGCAGAACAGCTACGCACGCGCGGAAGCATCCCTCCCAACCTCGAACTCGGACGGGCCGACTTCCCAGCACGCCCGAGCTTCGGATCCGAGCTCTACGGGCGTGAGTTCGAGCTCGAGGCACTGCGCGCGAGCTACGCGGCCGCAGTACAGGAGCGAGCTCGCCTGCTGCTCGTGAGCGGAGACCCCGGAGTGGGGAAGTCCGCTCTCGTCCGCCAGCTGCGCTCGGATATGGCCACGAGCGGCGGCTACTTCGCGGTCGCCAGGTTCGAGCCGGCGTGCGCTCGGCCATACTCCGGTTGGAGTATCGTACTGGCCGACTTCATACAGCAGCTCTTGGCGGAGAGCGATGCTGATCTCCGCCGTTGGCGAGCGCAGCTCCGCTTCACACTCGGAGATGTAGGTCGCGCTCTCGTGGATCTCGTACCCGATCTCGAGTTCATCCTCGGAGAGACACCACCACTTCCCGCAGTCAGCCCCCACGCATCTCAAGCCAGACTCTGCCTTGCCTTGCAGCGATTCCTGACGGCCTGTGCCACACCCGAGCACCCGCTCGTCCTCTTCCTCGATGACCTGCACTGGGCCGATGCCGGCAGCCTCGCCCTCGTCGAAAGTGTCCTCGGCTCCGTTCATGCGGCCGGTCTCCTCCTCGTCGGCGCATACCGCGAAGGAGAGCTCAGTTCGAACTCGCGCGTGATTCGACTGCGCAACCGGACGGATCACGTGAAGCTTCTGACCTTGGGACCCTTGTCGCGCGGCGCGATCCAGCAGATGCTCGCCGCGGGCCTCGGTCGAACACCGGCGGAGGTCGTCGATCTCGCTCGCCAGACGGAGCAGAAGACGGGCAGCCACCCGCTCTTCGTGCTCCGATTCATGGATCAACTTCACACCAACAAGCTGTTGCGGTTCGTGCCCGGACACGGCTGGCAGTGGCAGTCTGACTCGATCGCATCGCTGGAGATCACAGAGGACGTCGCCGCCCTGCTGGCCACGCGCGTGCTCGAACTCCCCGCGCGAGCACGCTCCGCCCTCGCGTCTGCGAGCTGCGTCGCCAGCGAGTTCGATGCGGACCTACTCGGGCAGCTCTGCACGCTTCCCCATGCCGATCTCCTCGCAGCACAAAGCGAGCTCGCCGCCTCGGGTTTGATCATGGAGAGCGCGAGCGGCTTCCGATTCACTCATGTCCGCATCCGGAATGCTGCTCAGCAGCTCCTGCCAGAGAAAAAGCGCGCGGAGCTTCACTACCGCCTGAGCCGACGGTTGCTCGATCGACTGCCCCCGGCTGAGCGAGAGCGCCGTCTATTGGAGATCGCAGAACACCAATCGAAGGGCATCGCGCACGTACGCGACGATGAGCGCGTACGCGCACTGGGGCTACAGCTGCGCGCGACCACGCGCGCCATGGCGACTAGCTCCACCGCCGCGGCAGAACCGTACCTGCAGACCGCTCGTCAGCTGCTTCGTCACGAGGACTGGAGCTCCCGAACACAGACAGTGATCGACGTCTACCTCCGCAGCACCACGGCTGCACTCCTCCGCGGAGACCCAGCAGCCGCCATGGAACACATCGAGACCCTCGAGGCACACCCGCTGTCGAGTGAGCAACGTACCCAGGTGCAGGCACGTCGCCTCCAGATCCTGGCACTCTCACGCGACCTGGACGAGAGCGCCCACTATGCCCTGGAGCTACTCGACGGGCTCGGGAGCCGCTTGGCCAAGTGGCTCTCCCACAGGAGCTTCGCCCTGGAACTCCTCTGGCTGCGCGTCGAGATCTTCCTGCGCGGCCCGGAGAAAATCTTTCGTCCAGCGAGAGAGGCCCACCCCAAGCGGCACGAGAGCGCGATCCTGCTTGCACAGGGCGCTGGGATCCTCGCGCGCAAGCATCCCAGGCTGTTGCCACGCATCGCAATCTGGCTCACGCGTCAGAACCTGAGACACGGATATGTAACCTGTCCGTCGGTCGCACTCGCCGGCATCTCGACTGTCTTCCTCTTGAACTGGGGGCTCTCCGACCTCACTCTAAGATTGCGAGAGCTGACACGCGATCGCAGGGCCCGCGGCAGGAGTCCAGTACCGTGGCTGCGCGCGGAGCAGCTCGCATCCAGCCAGTTCGACCCCTGGCACCTGCCGCGACGGAGTGCCCTGGGGCCGCTTGAGGCAAATGCCAAAGCGCTTCGCGAGCTCGGAGACATCGAGTTCTCCTACTACGCGGAGTTTCTGCAGCTGGCATTGTGCGCGCTCGCAGGCGATCCCGTGGGACCAACACACACCCGGCTCCGAGCGCAGATCGAATGCGTGCAGCAGGCAGGGCACGTATATCTCGAGCCTTCCTGCTTCGAACAGGGGTACGCGCTGCTCGCCGAACCCGATGCGCGGGCAATCCCCTTCGAAGAGCGCATCGCAGCGGGCGAGATCGCGATCGCCCGCGCGGGCCCGAGAGCAGGAAACCTTGCACGCGCGGCCTGGATCATGGCACTCGCCATCTACGGACGCTTCGATCTGGTCCTGACGCAGTCACAGGCCCGCTACCCGCGCCTGCCGCGGAAGCATGGCATGATCCATCTTGCAGATCATGCGCTCTTCCGCGGGCTCGCAGCCGCAGCGCTCGCCACGGACGCCAGCGGACGCCTCCAACGGCGCTACCTTCGCCTGCTCGATGAAGCTCTGCGCCATCTGCGCTACTGGGCTCGCAGACGCGGAACGCCGGATCTCTCCCACCCCATACTCCTGCTCGATGCCGAGCGTGAGCGGCTGGCGAGGAAGACCGACCTTGCTCGCTCGCTCTACGATCGCGCGCTCCAGGTGGCCGAGGAAAGCGGCTATCCACATCACGCAGCGCTGGCGGCCGAACGCCACGGGCAGATGCTCGCACGACTGGGCCTAGCGCCCGCGGCCGAGCTCGCTCTCGCCGAAGCCGCGCAGCGCTACCGCGTCTGGGGATGCGAAGCAAAGGCGGCAAACCTCGCGCAACATGAGCGCAGCGGCTGAGCCGAACTCACTCCGTTTCGGACTCCCAAACTTTCCGAGCTCCGACGACGTATCCGAGCCCACCCCGAACACTCGACTGGGTCACTCGACCCGACCATCTCACCCATTGCGCACCGCACAGAGATCAAGCTGCTTAGTTTCAGTATCCGCCGGAGATTTGCCGTTCTTCTGCCGGAATTCTTAGTTCCTCTATGCTTGAAGTTTCATGGAATAGTTGCATTCCCAGACACTTTGACCTCTAATCAATCCATAGTGACTTCCATGTTGAAGTCATGCCCGGTTATTGATGTAGACGTGGCCGCCGGGAGAGGAGGCTGGAATGACGAAGTGGCTAGCTGTGAGTGTGGCTGTAGGCGGGATGCTCGGATGGAATCTCGGAGGTCAAGGGATCGCTCGCGCAGACGGAGATCCCAAGGTTGCGCCCGACTCCAAGAGCTCGTCGGGGGTCCGTGCAATCTCCGTCGAAGAGCTACTGGTCACCGCGCGCAAGCGCAAGGAGAAGCTCCTGGACACACCAGTTGCAGTCACGGCATTCAGCTCGACCGACCTCGCCGACCTGAACGTCCGACGCATCCAGGACATATCGAACCACGTTCCGAATCTGGCGCTCGATCCGACGTCCGACACGTCGAACGCTGCGCGAGCGAACCTCCGCGGCGTCGGAAACGGAGACAGCATCGGCAGCGATGATCCCGGTGTGGGACTCTACGTCGACGGCGTCTACGTTGCGCGTGCGCAGGGTGCGCTGCTCTCCCTCTACGACCTGGAGCGCGTAGAGGTTCTGCGCGGCCCGCAGGGAACTCTCTTCGGCAAGAACACGATCGGCGGGACGGTCAATCTGATCACCCGCAAGCCAGATCTGTCCGACTTCGGCGGCAAGGCGGAGCTGCGCGTAGGAAACTACGATCTCTTCGAGTCCCGCTTCGCAGTCAATGTTCCGTTGGTCCCCGAGGTTGCGGCCGCCCGCATCAGCCTGAGCACCGCGACCCGGGACGGATTCATCAAGAACAAGGGACGTGGGAGCGATCTCGACGACGAGAAGCTGCTCGCGGCGCGCGCGCAGTTCCGCATTCTCCCCAGCGAGGATCTGGAGGTGAACCTGAGCCTCGAGCACTCGATCGAGGACCGTAAGCCGCAGGGATTCAAGTGCAAGGTGGTCAATCCGTTTCCGGCCGGGACGAACGCAGTCACGCGTCCGGACCTGGCTACGACCGGCACCGCGTTCCGGAGCGCACCCACCTCGGCTCTGCTGGCACAGCAGTCCGGAGTCAACAACCTCGCGCAGCAGGCCGCGAATCTCCTCACGGGCGCCAATCCGTTCCTGGACGCCTGCGCAGATGACGCGAACCGCGACACGCGGAGTGTGGCCTCCGAGGTAACGTTTCAGGAAGAGGATCTGAAGACGTTCGGATCCAACGCTACGCTCACCTGGGATGTAAGTGATCAGCTCACCTTCAAAGCCATCAGTGGCTGGCGTCGGCAGGAGCTCGACCAGTCCCGCGACTTCGACGCGACGGAGCTGCCGATCCTTGCCATCAACTCGATCGATGCGGGCCTACAGCAACAAGATGAGCTCAGTCAGGAGTTTCAGCTGCTCGGGAACGGTTTCGACGGACGCCTGAGCTACGTCGTCGGTCTCTTCGGTCTCCTGGACAAGAACAACAGTCGCGGATACCTGGGACAGAACTCGGACACCACCTTCCTCTTTCCGGTCTCGATAGCGAACCCGACCGTACTGGTTCCACAGAGGGGGTCGCTGGTGACGACGCGGCTCAAGGTGGACAACGTGACCTACGCAGCGTACGCACAGGGCTCCTATGAGCTGACGGAGCAGCTCAGTCTGAGCGCGGGCGTACGGGTCACCCAGGAACGCAAGGAGATTCTGCGCGACGACACGTGTGAGACCATGGGCGTTCTGTGCCCGAGCGTCGGCTTTCAGCCCGTTCTGTTCGACGGTTCGACTCGATCGAAGAACCTCTCGCCCGTAGCCACGATTCAATACGAGCCGAGCGAGAATACGCGGGTGTATGCGAGCTGGTCGCGGGCCTTCAAGAGCGGCGGATTCAACGGCCGCCTCGACAGCCCGACCCTGACGAACACGATCGACGACGAGCAACTCACGTCCTACGAGGTCGGCTTCAAGGGCTCCCTGCTCGATCGACGCCTGCTCGTCAGCGCCGTCGCGTTCCACAGCATCTACGAGGACATCCAGCTGAGCCTCACCCGACCGAATCCGCTCACCGGGCTCAATCAGACCTTCGTCACGAACGCGGGTCGGGCGGAGATCAGCGGCGGAGAGCTGGAGCTACGCTGGGCGCTTTTGCAGGGGCTCGAGTTCAATACCGCGCTCGGCGCAACGCACGCACGCTATACCGAGTTCGATGCACCCGCGACGTCGGTGGATCCCCGGATTCCCGACGACCCGAAGGATCGCGCGCTACCGAATACTCCGACGTACACGATGAACTTCGGTCTGAGCTATCAGCGCGGCCTCGGTCGGCTCGGCGACATCCGACTGCGCGGCGACTGGACACACATCGGTCGCAGCGGAACGGACCCGATGGACTCGCGAGAGCTGCGCAAGGGGAAGCACGGAGAGCTCGACGCGCAGATGGTCTGGGCACTGCCGGATGGAGCCACCGAGTTCGTGCTGTTCGCCGACAACCTGCTGGACCGCGAGTACGTTACCAACGGGATCAACCTCGGAGCCTCCTTCGGACACGCCTTGCTGCTCTACAACGAGCCGCGCACGTATGGCTTCGAGCTGCGCCGCAATTTCTGACCCCGAGCCACTCCCGTAGCTCACATCCCTAAGCAGTAGCTGGCGCCTGCGATCTCCTCTCCCCATCCCGGTGAGGAAGATCGCGGGCGCCAGCGAAGCGGATCGGGTGGCGAGCGAAGTCACCCCCCTCCCACTCCGATTCCGCTACACTGCCGCGCATGAAGCGCGCACTCGTTCTCGGTGGTGGCGGCGTGGTCGGCGTTGCCTGGGAGTCAGGGCTCCTCGCGGGGCTGGAGGAAGTCGGGGTGTCCCCCGAGGCGTTCGACGTCCTCGTCGGTACCTCGGCAGGCGCCATCGTCGGCAGCCAGTGGCTGTCGAAGCAACCACTCGCATCGCCGGCCAGCGATGCAGGAGCGGGAAGTGGCGCCGGAGCTCGGCTCATCGACCCGGCCCGCATCGATCAAGCGGTGCTGGGAAAGATCTTCGGGCTCTGGGGACAGATCGAGCTGCCCTCCCCCACACTGGCTTCCGAGATCGGTCGGCTCGCCCGCGGCCTCCACCGAGACGCCGAGGCCAGCTGGGTGGAGACGACGGCCCGGACGACCGGCGCCGACAGCTGGCCCGAACGACGCTTCTTGGTCTGCGTGGTCGAGACCGAGTCTGGCGAACGCCGTGTCTTCGAGCGCGACAGCGGTGTCGACATCGTGCGCGCGATCGCGGCGTCGAGTGCCGTACCCGGGATCTTTCCCTCGATCGAGATCGACGGCGCACTCTACATGGACGGCCAAGTTCACAGCTCTACCAATGCCGATGTGCTCCTAGGCAGCCCCGCGCTCGAAGTGATGATCGCGATGCCCACCAACGAGTACAACGCGCGCGACCTGGGTCGCCACGCTCGAAGGGCGGTCGAAGCCGAGACCAAGCAGCTCGAGGCGGCAGGCTTCCGGGTCTCCATGCAAACTCCGAGCGAGTCCGAAGCCTCCGCGATGGGCGCACATCTGATGGACCCGCGTGGTGTCACACCGGCGTATGAAGCCGGTCGCGCGACCGGGCTCAGGTGGGGGCGTTCGCTCTAGGAAACTCTCTATCTACGCGCGCGTCGTCCCCGCAAGAACCCCGAGACAACCCCGCGACAGGACTGGCGTCGCAGCCCCCAGTCGCAGTACGTTTGCCGGCCGAGGTAACGACCGACGTACTCGCGCCTCGACCTGCCGCTTCCTCTCGATCTTCCGACCCGACTGGGTCCTCCGCTCCGACTGGGGATCCACCGGCTCCACTCGGAGGACTCGACGTGTAGGTTGCCCGAGTGCGTACGGCGAGTGTGTACGGCGGAATCGGGAGGGTCCACTCGTGAAGCAGTGTCGCAAGGCAGAATCGATTGAGAGCAACGCACATCGAAAGTCGAATCTGAAGGGCTTTCCCGCCCTGCTTCTGCTCGCGCTGGGGATACAGCTCATCCCCTCCGAGCTCCTCGCCGCACCGAGTTCGGACTGCGAGGTCACTTACCGCGAGACCTGGCGGGGGGGAGACGGATTCGGAGCCGGCCTGGTGATCCGAAACTCAGGTGCCCCCATCGAAGGTTGGCAGCTGGAATTCGACCTTCCCGGGGGTCAACGCATCTCACAAGGCTGGCCCGTCCGCTTCTCGCAGGCCGCCGGAAGTGAGCACGTCGTCGCTTCGAGCAACGCCGAATGGAATACCCGCATCGCCAGCGGACAGACCCTCGAACTCGGCTTCAACGGCAGCGCCAACGGGTCGAGCGGTCGTCCGGAGAGCTTCAAGCTGAACGGTGTCGAGTGCTCGGCCGGCAGCTTCGCGGCGGCCCCCAACCAAGAGGCGGCGCGCGGAAGCGCATTGGCCGATGGCCCCACGCGCTCCCGCGCGCAGGGGTCGATCCCTGATGTGAGTGCAGCGCCCCGCAAGGTCGCGCCTGCCACAGGCAGCCCGAATGCCCTCTTCCGAGTTGCCCCCAGCGGACGCATCACCAAGAACGGGCAGGCCTTTCCGGTTCGCTGCGCTTCGTGGTTCGGGCTCGAGGGACGGCACGAGCCTCCGGACGACCCGACCAATCCTGGCGGGGCTCCGATGGAGCTCTACATCGGGAACACCTTCTGGGCCAACGGCAATCAGGGAACGGGGCGCACCATCGAGCAGACGATGCGCGAGATCGTCTCCATGGGGCTCAACGTGATCCGGCTGCCGGTGTCCCCACAGACGCTGCGTCAGGACAGCCCGCAGGGTCGCGGAAACATGCTGAAGAACCATCAGTCCGTACGCGTGCCCACCGCTCGCCAGGCGCTCGAGGAGTTCATCGTACTCGCGGATCAGAACGGGCTCGAGATCATGCTCGACGTGCACTCGTGCTCGAACTACGTGGGGTGGCGCGCCGGCCGTCTCGACGCCCGCCCACCCTACGTCGACGCCGACCGGGACAGCTACGAATTCACACGCGAAGACTGGTCGTGCGCAGCCCGCGGCAATCCGAGCTCTGTTCGCGAGATCCAAGCGTACGACAAAGAACGTTGGCTCGACGATCTGCGCGCGCTCGCACGACTCGGGAGCGACCTCGGGGTAGACAACATCATCGGCATCGACGTCTTCAACGAGCCGTGGGACTACACCTGGTCCGAGTGGAAGTCCCTCGTCGAATCCGCTTTCGCCGCGATCGATCCAATCGCCCCCAACCTGCTCGTCTTCGTACAGGGAATTTCGGCCTCCGCCGGTCACCAGGATGGGAGCCCCGACAGCATCGTCGAAGTCCCCCACGGGGATCCGAGCTCGAACCCGAACTGGGGCGAGAACCTCTTCGAAGCAGCCAGCAACCCCATCGACATCCCCAAGGACCGGCTCGTGTTCTCGCCCCACACCTACGGTCCTTCCGTGTTCGTCCAGAGGATGTTCATGGACCCCTCGCAGCCACAGTGCCGCGGCCTCGAAGGAGACGCAGCGGGTGACGCCAAGTGCAATCTGCAGATCGACCCGAGCGTGCTGCGCGCAGGTTGGGACGAGCACTTCGGATTTCTCCGAGATCAGGGCTACGCGGTCGTCGTGGGTGAGTTCGGAGGGAATCTAGACTGGCCACAGGGACAGGCATCACTGAGAGACCGCCAGCGCTGGAGCCATGTCTCACCCGGTATCGACGCGGAGTGGCAAGCCGCCTTCGTCTCCTACATGCGCGAGCACGAAATCGAGGGCTGCTACTGGTCGGTCAACCCGGAGTCGGGAGACACGGGGGGGTGGTATGGGCACGCCTACGATCCCGTCAGCAACAAGGCCGGCTGGGGAGAATGGCGCGGCGTGGATGGCCGCAAGACCGAACTGCTGAATCAGCTTTGGGGCCGCTGACCTCTACGCACGAACCCAGCAGGCCCGCGCCGGAGGCGACCGCGCCCGACATGACCTAAGAGCCAAGCGTCCCAGGAAGTATCGTGGTCAAGCTGGAGACTGGCAATCCGATACAGGGGGCGCAGCGGGAGCACGGCTACGTGTCACTGGGCGTACGGCGCGTCCGCATGGCCCGAAGTGATCGAAAACGTGGAGTTCAGCGTGAGTCTACGAGTCGGCGATTCGCGATCGGCGCCATCAGGCGAATGCCGGGCGGAGGCGGTTCATGGGGATCGCTCACGCTACTGCACTTTCTTCCTCGGAGATCTGCTCTTCGGCATCGAGGTCGAACGCGTTCAGGAGATCCTGCGCCCCCAGCAGATGACACCCGTCCCCCTCGCACCGCCGGTCGTTCGGGGTCTGATCAACATCCGCGGTCAGATCGTGACAGCGATCGACCTGGCGCGCAGATTAAGCCTCGAGCCCAGCCTCGACACCACCCGCGCGATGACCGTCGTCGTCAACTTCAGAAGACGTACCGTGAGCATGCTGGTCGATGGGATCGGAGAGGTCCTCGAGTGCGATCGAAGCTCGTTCGAGCGTCCACCGGATACGCTGGCCGGACCTATTCGGGACCTGATTCGCGGCGCCTTCAAGCTGGACGAGCGCCTGCTGCTCCTGCTCGACGTGGACCGGGTGATCCAGTTCCCTGGATCCGCCGAGGAGGCGGTAGCCTGATCGGCTCCGCGAGCTTGCCGAGATCGCGGCGACGGTCGGGCCAGGTGCCCGCGCCGAGACATCTAGCAGTCCGTTGAATAAGTCCGGACCGAGCCAGAGGGCCCCTGCGGCCCGAGATCAAGGCGCGAAAGCGCAGCCATATCTGCGGATAAGGCG
>QJZC01000030.1 GCA_003247575.1 Pseudomonadota bacterium | reverse complement strand
CGGCGCTGATGAATCCGACCACGAGCACCGTGGTGACCGAGCTCGATTGGATGATGGCCGTGGTCAGTGCTCCGGTGAGCACTCCGGTCAGCCGGTTCGTGGTGAGCTGGGACAGGATCGACTTCATGCCTGCCCCAGCGACTGCCTTGAGTGCCTCGGCGAGCTGTTCCATGCCGAATAGGAACAGCGCGAGGCCGCCGAGCAGGCCCGTGATCAGGGACAGGAGATCGAGTTGCGTGGCCTCCATCAGGCTTCCGGCTGCCCGTGCTCGGGTGCCTTCACGATGGTCACCGGGATTGGCGCCAGCTGAGCCACGCGCTGCGCCTTGGATCCCAGCATCAGCTGTGAGAGCCCGGTGCGCCCCTGACTGCCGACCACGATCTGACTCGCCCGGACCTTCTGAGCAACCTCTAGGATCCGCGTCGCGGGGAGGCCCACGGCGAGCATGGTCTGCAGCTCGCTCAGCTGCGCAAGCTCGGGACACACTTTGTGCTGTTCCGCCATGAACTCATTCAGCAGATCTGCGGCACGCTCCTCCAGCCGGCGCAGCTCCGGTTCGGACTGCTGGATGTAGTAACCGGGGGCCGAGGCGGGATCGTGAACGACGTGGAGCACCAGCAGCGGTACGCTTCGGTCGCGGGCCAAGCGCGCTGCCCAGGCCAGGGCGGCAGCCGAGTGGCTCGAGAAGTCCACCGCCACGAGTATGGGTTGCTTGCTCTGGGGCCCTACCATCCGTGTCCGGCCTCATGCGCGCCGGATCTTGCCAATCGCGTGTCGACCTTGGATTCCAACTCGCGAGTGGTCTGAATGTCACCGATTTGACACGCATTTGAGATAATTCGATCTCGTCAGTGTAACAGTAATGTCATATACGCTGTCATCATGATGGACGCGACGGTCTCGTCGAGCCATTTCGTGTCAAAAAGTCCCGTTCTGCGTGTCGCGCGGATTGGAATGACAGTGCGACCAGGCCCTGCTGGTCGAAAGGGGCTGGGGGGGCGATTCAATGCGATGACTTCAGGAAGCTTCGGGTATCCATCCAGCGGGTGCGAAACCCGCCCGGTCAAGGGTGAGCCCGCCCGAGGCGGTAGCCGGCCTTACGCAGAATCCGGTAGCGGAGTCTGCGAAGCGTAGGCAGGCAAATGTCCGAGCCATGGGAAATGCCGCCTCGAGATCTACGTCATTCCGGATGCTCAAGGATCTGTAGTTCCCGAGGGCGACGAGCTTCTCTCCAGCAACGATGGGCGAGGAGGGCGGCTATCCGGCGGGGTGTACGACTACGGTGCGGACGAAGAGGATGGGCCAGCAACCTGGGAGCTCCGCGCATCTCCTTGAATGAGGTCCGGTCTTTCGGAGAACCGGTGATCCGCGTCCGACGCGCTGCGCGTTGACGAGCGCACGCACGGCCGGCGTGAGAAGATGTCCATTCCCTCCTTGCGAGAGGCTGAGACCGCGCATGAGAGAACGCCGAGGCGGGCGCTCCGTCACCGGCGCATGACTACTCCGCGGTAGAACAAGAACTGCTCGCCCGGAATTCCCGGAATGACGATTTCTCGGTAGTTGGAGCCGATCTGGGGAGGGCGAGCCGCTCTCAACTCGGCGAGCCGCGCAGTGTCAGAATTTGCGACCGCCCACTTGGGAAATCCTCTGTTGACATGCGAGCCATAGGTTCGGGGATAGCGGTCACGCACGTGACGGGCATTGCTTGGATCATAGGTGGGCAAAGACTGAGGACTCACCCAGTGCGTCGCGCCCGTCGTGGGATCACTTCGGGTTCGGTTGCTATCGTTCATGGCGGTTGTCGCGGCACTCAAAGATCGCGGGAAGCTCGTGACGAACGTGAGCTGTTGAGCCATCGTCGTGTACCCCTGCCATCTTCGGCTGAGTCTCAGATATCCCGAGAGCTCGGCGCCTCGATTGGCACTCACTGTTCCACCCGTCCGGTTCAGCCAGGCATAGGCGATGGCACGGTGGGCCGCTGGGCCGAAGTTTCCGGCTTCGTTGTAGATGATATTGGCCAAGGTCAAGAGATCATCACCCTGGCTCAGGTGGCCAGACAGATGCGTTCGAAGACTGAGGCGAAACTGCACGATCGCACGAATTCGGGATTCCAAAGAGCTGCGAAGCTCGTCGGCCAGCCCAGTGTCTCTGAGCCGGTCTTGATAAGTTCGGATGGTGGTGGAAGTCCATGTCTCCAGAGTGCGAAGCAAGCGACGCGAATAGCGGAAGCGTTCGATCTGCGTGGACGAGAGAATCTCCGCAGGATTTCCGGCTGCGGGCTCCGCGGGCTGTGAGGTCGGAGTCGTGGCGGGCGGTGACTCGACTCTCGATGGCGAACTTGCTGCGCCTGCATTAGGAGCCCGTACGTTCAAGCCGGGAATGGCCAACACCCGGCCCAGACGGATGGTCGTCGAGGGAAGCTGATTTGCCCGCCGAATATCGGCGACCGACGTGCCGTAGGTGCGCGCGAGCTGCTCCAGGTTGTCTCCCGCTGTCACCGTATGCTCCCGAATGGGGATATGGATCACCTGTCCTGGGTGGATGGTTCCATTGGCGGGGATGCTCGGGTTGGCTCGGCTGAGATCGGCGGCAGAAACTCCATACCTCGTAGCCAGAACCGAGAGGTTCTCGCCTCCTGCAACCGTATGGTCGTATCTCTGGATGCGCACGGCTCCGAGGGATGTGAGCTCGATCGGCTTCGGCGTGCCTCTGAATACCTCGTCCAACGGGTTCTCGAAACTACTCTGATCGCCGGTGTCGGATGGGTGGCGACCGATCGGGCGGAGAATTGCGCCCACCCGGGCTCGTTGTTCGCGGTGTCTTATGCTCAGGGGATGGTGAATGAACTCGGGCCGTCTTCCGGGAGACCCCAGCCGTTCCCTCGTGGCGAAGCTCTTCATGAACGCAGACTCCGATCTCGACCGAGTACTCTCACGCAAGGGGGCCTGCTGGCCGATCCGCTGGTGTTGCGCGCATCGGGTCGGCCTCATTCGGCTGCCACAGGCCCGGGTTGGATGAACAGCCCGCGTAGTGTACCGGCCCTTGTTGTGCCTCAGCATCCATCGACGCTCGGCCCGTCGAGGAGCGCACGGACCGCTTCTTGTCGATGGACCGGACTAGATCAGCCTGCTCGTCCCGCAGAGGGCATCCAATGCGAGTACCAACGGCTGTTGGTGATCATGAGGAAGTGCAGACGAAGCCGGGTTGAGTCCCCCCTGAGGCGCCGCCGCAGGCGGCTCTTCGTCCGGTTCTTCCCCCCTCTATCCCCAGGTCCTCCTGGGGTAGAGATCCGGCGCGGGGCGCTGGAGGGGCGCCGATGGCGCCCCTCTGGTCCGGGGTCGAGCGTGGGGAGGAGACGGAAGGGGACTCCGCGTAGATTTCTCGGATTGGGCCATTTGCCCTCCTATCTAGGCCTTCGACAGGGGGTTGAGTTGGGCCTCCGGCGATCTATCGCAGCGAGAACAGCGATGGTGCACGCGCGATCGTGACACACCTGGATACCCTCGGAGCGCAGGTCAAGTCGCTCAAGTCCAACAGCCGAGTCGATCTGGTCCCAATCGGTCACTG
The DNA here is from genome assembly GCA_003247575.1 of Pseudomonadota bacterium. GTDB lineage: Bacteria > Myxococcota_A > UBA9160 > SZUA-336 > SZUA-336 > SZUA-336. The sequence goes on along the minus strand of QJZC01000030.1, from coordinate 52,656 downwards.
GTCGGCGCGCTTCGCCGAGGGAGCTTGATGCACGGTCTTCACGGAGGCCGGTGCCTATCGCGGGACGATCCTGCCTCTACAGGCCTCGGGGCACACGTTCAACGAGGAGATCGACGAAGCGCCCGTGGGCTGGAGCCATGTCGAGCTGCGAATCGGTGCCAATACGCATGATCTAGAGACCTTGAAGAAGCTCGGTGTCGAGATTGGAGACCTCGTGGCGATCGATGCGAGCCCGGAGTTCCTCGACTACGGCTTCATCGTCTCTCGCCGCCTCGACAACAAGGCCGGCGCCCCGATTGCGCTCGCCTCCCTCGAAGCGAAAAGTCGCGAGCAGGCGCACTCTCCCGTAGACATCCACTTCGCGTTCATCATCAGTGAGGAGGTGGGGTAGGGAGCATCCGCCGGGGTTCTCGATCATGTGGCCTCGCTCGTATCGATCGACAACGGCACGACCGCACCCGGACAGAACAGCTCGGAGTTCGGTGTCACGATTCCGATGGCGGACCAGACCGGCCCGCTCGACGCGTTACCTGACGCACAAGCTCGTGATGCTCTGTCAGGACAACGACGTCCACTATCAGAAGGACATCTTTCGCTACTACCGTTCCGATCTGGCGTCCGCGGTGGAAAGCGGCGCAGACTAGATACTTCGCTCGCCCGCTTCAGAAGAAGAGAGCCCTCACTCGATGCAGCCCCTTCCAGCCGATTCAGCGCGGAGCGTCAGCGCCTCCACTCCCAGCCCTGAAACCCAGGAGCTCACCTCGCGAGCTGCGGTGACCGGAGCCAGGGCGTCGTCCTGGCTGGCGAGGGCCGGTTTCTTCGCGTTGGGGATGCTGGTGATCTTGGGCGCGATCCCGATTGCGTTCGTCGCCTGGTCGCTTTTGCCGGAGGGCAGGTATCCCGTGCTCTTAGCGGTCGTACCCGCGTCTTCCGGCATCTGGGTGGCCTACGTCTGCTCCCAGAGATCAGGGGGCACCGGCCTGATCTAGCGGACGCTCTTTCCGTGGCCGCTACCCTAGGAGAGCTGCAGAGCGACCTGGATGAGGGAGTCCTGCTCCGCCCTCCCCTCCGGAGAACGCGCCCATTGTCGTTCTCTCTTTGACCTGATCGTTCTCGGGCCGGCACTCCGAGCAGATCACGGAAGCCCCTCCAGCAGGCTCGCCCCAGCGGGGGCACGAGTTGTGTATGCTATTTTCTTTGGGAAGGGCAGCCATCGAGGCACACGCCGGCGGTCGGGTCACGCTCGATGGCTCTCGGGAATCTCAGTCCCCATTCATGACGAAGAGAGAGGACCAGCATGACGGTGTCCGTCGAACAGAAGCTCAAGGACCTGGCCGTGAGCGAAAGTGGTTTCGTGTTCGACCCATACAGCGGTGCGACGTTCAGCGTGAACGCGACCGGACTGTGTCTTCTCGAGGGAATGAAGTCGGGGCTTGATCGAAATGGGCTGATCGAGCGCCTCGAGGAGAGCTTCGACGTAGAGGACGCCGAGCTGGGTCGTGATGTCGACGAGTTCCTAGAACTCCTCCGTCATCATGCCATTCTGCCTGCGGCTGCACGCATCTAGGTGGGAGGATGCAGGCGCAGACGGTCGCCGTAACTGGGCTCAACGCCACGGACAACCCCGGGCCCGGCATCGCCGTGATTCGCGCACTGCGAGCCGCGGAGGGTCGTCCGTTTCGAATCGTGGGACTGGCATACGATGCCCTCGAACCCGGAGTGTATGCGCGCGATCTAGTGGATGACGTCTTCCTGATTCCATATCCACGCGAGGGAACGAGCGCACTCGTGGATCGCCTGCATTACATCAAGACTCGCCTCGGAGGACTCGCTGCGGTCATCCCGACGCTCGACGCCGAACTCCCTTCGTTCATCGCGATCGAACCCACTCTCCGCGAGTTGCAAATCCACTCGCTTCTCCCAAGCCAAGCACAGTTCGAGCTTCGCTCGAAGGCGCATCTCATGGAGTTGGGAGTCCGTGCCGGTATCTCGGTTCCCAAGGCACGCGTGCTCGGTGACGCAGAATCCCTGCTTCGGCTGCACGAGGAGCTCTCATTCCCCGCTGTCGTCAAGGGTCTCTACTATGGAGCGACAGTGGTGCGAAACGTTGACGAAGCTCTCCAGGCGTTTCATCGAGTGGTTGCGGCCTGGGGCCTTCCAGTCATCGTTCAAGAGTTCGTGGCCGGGCAGGAGTATGACATCGTCGCAGTCGGGGACGGCGCCGGCGGAACCGTCGGTGCAGTGCCGATGCGAAAGACCTTCTTGACGGACAAAGGCAAAGGATGGGCAGGCGTCGCGGTCAAGGACCCCGGTCTACTCGAGATTACGGAGCGGTTCATCTCGGAAGCGCAGTGGAGAGGGCCCTGTGAGGTCGAGGTGATCCAGCGCGTGGATGGGACGCTTTGGCTCATGGAGATCAATCCACGCTTTCCGGCGTGGTGTGACCTGAGCGCGGGAGCGGGGATGAATCTGCCACTCGCGGTCCTCGATCTCGCGCTCGGCAAACCGATTCAGCCGATGCGCGACTTCCGCGCGGGTACCATGTTCGTGCGCATCGCCCTTGATCAGATCGTCTCGATCGATGATCTGCAGCAGATCACGACTGCAGGTGAGCGCGTTCGGGAAGAGGAGACGAGCGCGTGATCGATGGAGCCCCGAAGCCCCGTTACGAGCGGCCCGTACTGATTCCTCATCAGGTCGGGCTGATGAACAAGTTCGGTCGCATTCGTAGCCTGAGCCCGCTGACGCATATCGACGGCGTATCGATCGAAGAGCTCGTGGAGACCTACGGATCTCCGCTATTCGTGTTCTCGGAGAAGTGCCTGATCGCCCGTTACCGAGAGCTTCGAGATGCTCTGGCGCTCCGGAACGCGAACGTTCGAATCGCCTGGTCGTACAAGACGAACTACCTCGGCGCCATCTGCCGCGTGTTTCATCGCGAGGGCGCATGGGCCGAGGTGGTCAGCGGATTCGAGTACGAAAAGGCCGTGCACCTCGGAGTCTCTGCGGATCACATCCACTTCAACGGGCCCTACAAGCCAGAGCAGGTCCTCGAGCGTGCGCTCCGCGACGGCGCGATCGTGCACCTGGACCACTTCGACGAGCTGGCGCGCGCGGAGCGGATTGCTGCCAAGCTCCACACACCGCCGAAGGTGGGGCTGCGGATCAACCTGGCTGCGGAAGGGATTCCCGCCTGGAGCCGCTTCGGGTTCAACCTGGAGAGTGGCCAGGCGCGCACCGCCGTCGCTCGCCTGCTCGAGGGCAAGAAGCTCACCCTGGCGGGACTTCACTGCCACCTCGGCACCTTCATTCTCGAACCTGAGGTCTACGGCCAAGGCGCCCAGAAACTCGCGCACTTCGCGAACGACTTGAGGCACGAATATGGCGTCGAGCTCCAGTTCATAGACCTGGGCGGGGGATTCGCTTCGCACAACAAGCTGAAGGCCCAGTACCTTCCCGCGGAGCAGGCGACCCCCTCCTTTGCGCGCTATGCCGAAGCCATAGCATCGGGTTTGGACGAGCTTGCCTACTCCCCAGAAGCTCGCCCGACACTGGTGCTCGAGACGGGGAGAGCTCTCGTCGACGACGGTGGATTCCTGATCACGACGGTCCACGCCAGCAAGCGGTTGCCCGACGGGCGACGTGGGCTCGTCCTCGATGCTGGCGTGAACACCCTCTTTACTGCCTTTTGGTACGACCACGACGTCGTCCCGGCGCAGGAGTTCGGAAGCACAGCCGAGCCGACCGTTCTGTACGGGCCCCTGTGCATGAACATCGACGTCGTGCGGGACACACTCCTGTTTCCAGCCATGAATCCGGGAGACAGGCTGGTCTTTCGAAACGTCGGTGCATACAACGTGACGCAGTGGATGCAGTTCATCACCTACCGGCCGGCGGTGACCTTGATCGGGCGAGACGGGCGCCACGCCTGCGTTCGCGAGCGCGAAGATCTGCAGACCGTGATCGCGAACGAGAGAATACCGGAGTGGTTGTGACGGCAGAGGACCCGCCCGAGCAGGACTCCGCCACGCAGAGGTTCCGGCGACAGGTCGCCGGGGTGCAAGCCGCGGTATTGGGGAGCTACGCTCAGATCTTCTTTGGCCGATCTCAGGCAGTCGGGGTTCTATTGCTGCTGGCCACGGCAGTCGAACCCCGGCTTGCTGTGGCAGGCTTGGCAGCGGTCACGCTCGCATTGACCACGGCTCACCTGCTCGACCTCGCGCCCGAACTGATTCGCAGTGGGCTCTACGGATACAATGCTCTGCTCGTCGGCCTCGGCGGAGCCGCCTTCGTAGAAGCGACTCCACTCTCGCTTGGACTCTTCGTGCTGGCGGTCACGACGAGTGTACTGCTGACCGCCACTCTCCACTCTGCGCTCGGCGTCCAGCTCCAGCTCCCCTCTCTGACGCTTCCATTCCTGGGGGTCTTCTATATCGTGACCGGAGCGATCCCTTTGCTCGATCTGCCTGTCCGCCCATTCGACTCCCAAGGTGACCTGCTTGGGATCGCGCTTCCGAATGTCATCGGTCAGTACCTGAAGACGCTCGGGGCGATCTTTTTCTTGCCCCGCCTGGATGCCGGTGTTCTCGTGTTCGCCGCTCTCTTGCTGTACAGCCGAATCGCGACGCTGCTTTCGATACTGGCGTTCGGTCTGGTGTCGCTGTTCACGGTAGAACTCTTCGTTTTGCGAGATCCGCTGCTCTACGTGGTGCTCGGTTACAACTGCATTCTGATCGCGATCGCTCTCGGAGGGGTGTGGTTCGTACCCAGTTTCTCGTCTTTTCTACTGGCCCTGTTCGGCTCCTTGATGGGAGGGATCTTCACATTGGGTGCGGTGGGCCGGCTCGCCTATGCCGGGGTCCCGCTTCTGGTGCTTCCGTTCAATCTTACTGTTCTGCTCGTCCTACATGCGATGCGCCAGCGGGCTCGCGACGGGAAACCGAAGGCCGTGGACTTCCTTCCGGGCAGTCCGGAAGAGAACTTGAACTACTTCCGCACGCGGGTAGCACGCTTCGGCGGACGCTACTTCATTCGGTTCTCCGCTCCCTTCTTGGGCCAGTGGACGTGTACGCAAGGGGTCGCGGGGCCGACGTCTCATCGGGGGCCCTGGCGCCATGCACTTGACTTCGAAGTAGAGGACGACGAGGGTCAGCGCTTCAGTGGGCGAGGCGGGGAGCTGCGCGACTACTTCTGCTATCGCCTCCCTGTGGTAGCGACGGCGGATGGCGTCGTCGCGACGGTGGTCGATTCGATTCCAGACAACCCCGTAGGCGAGATGAACCTGCAAGAGAACTGGGGGAATCTCGTACTCCTCTATCACGCTCCAGGACTCTATTCGCTCGTGAGTCATCTCTCACCCGGAACGATCAGCGTTCGTGAAGGACAACCCGTGCGCCGCGGAGACAAACTCGGACTCTGCGGAAGCTCGGGCCGTTCTCCGGCTCCGCACCTTCACTTCCAACTGCAGGCAACCGCGCGTATTGGAGCACCGACGCTCTCTCTCGAGCTTCATGATCTGATCTTTGGGGAAGACGGCACCGAACGGATGGATACAGTCGCGGTTCCAGCGCGAGGGACGCGCGTTCGCAATGTGCAGCCGGAGCCCATGCTCTTGCAGCGCTTGCGCTTCGAGTATGGCTCGAAGCTGTGCTTCGAGCACGAGGGTAAACTCGAGGAGCTCGTAGCGGACATCGACCTTTATGGACGCTACCTCCTCGTGTCCCAAAGTTTTCGGGCCACCCTCTACTACGATTTGTCTGAGCGCGGATTCATCATCTGGGATGTCATCGGGGATCGGCGATCGGTGCTCCACTTGATCCAGCCCGCCCTGTCGAGGCTGCCGTTTGATCGATCTCTGGAACTCACCTGGATCGATCACCTGCCCACGCGGGCCTTCCTACCCAGTCCCATACGCCCGCTCGCCGATCTCGCCGCACCGTTCCTCCCATCGCAAGGTACGGCGATCCGCTATCGTATCGAACAGAACGCTGAGGGTCTGTGCGTTCACGGAGACTCGGAGCGACGCCGCGTGGGACGCGCCCCTGCAGTCCGGACCGAAGCGCGGTTGAGCACGCGAGGCTTGGAGTGTGTGCGCGTATCGATCCGGGGACGTGTGCAGAGCGCGGTCCGTGTCTTCGGCGAGTCGAACACCATGAGAGCATGAGCGAACGCGAAGTCACTCGAAGTTGATAGAGGAGAGACGCATGGCACGTGTACTCAACAGCTCGGCGATCGCGGCGGCCGTTGTCGCTGTGTCCTTTGCCGTCACTTGTGCCTTCGGACAGGAGTCCGCAACCTGGCAGCGGTCGTACACGCTCGAAGCACAAGGGCAACCAGAGTCGGCACTCAGCGAGCTCAATGCACTCCCGCCAGAAGTCAAACAAACGTACCCGTACATCGTCCGGCAAGCCTGGCTTTTCTATCTGTCCGGGCGCTACCAAGAGTCCGTCGGTGCCTATCAGCGGGCGATCCAGGCGGCACCGGGGGCCGTCGAGCCGAGGGCCGGGCTATTGGGTCCGCTGATCGCGCTGCGTCGTTTCCGCGAAGCCGAGGCGGAAGCCCGGCGCGCTCTCGAACTGAATGCCGACAACTACGCAGTGAGCCGCAGTCTGGCGTGGATTCTGTATAACCTGGGGCGCTACAAAGATGCGGAGGATGTGTATCGTCGCGTGCTGGAGCTGCACCCCTCCGACGTCGAGATGCGAGCCGGCATCGGCTGGTGCTTGCTCAAACGGGGGCGCGACATGCAGGCGCGGGCGGAATTCCGTGAGGTTCTCCGTCTGTCTCCGTCGAATGCCGCGGCGCGTACCGGCCTTGATGCTGCCTCGGTAAAGTGAGAGTGCCTCCCGACGAGCACAAAACTCACCCACTTACGGCCGTTTGGATGTAGAGCGACGAGAGCGCGTGCTCACCCAGCAGCCGTGGAAGCCCATCGGCACGCGGTGGGGGACGTGAGCGCGGGCGATCGGGCCGCGGTCGAGGTCCCTGGCGTCGAGCACGACGAGATCGCTCGTGTCTCGCTGCTCGTCGTAGACGACACAGAGCAGCCAGCCTTCGGCCTCGGCCGCGCCTTCGGATATGGGCACGAAGACCGGTTCGGAGACCGCGTGCGTCGAACCGAACGACAGGCGGTTCATCTGGCCCTCCTCGAAGTCGTAGTGCGCGATGCCTCGGTGGAACGGATCCGGCGTCCCCGGCCCTCCGAGACATGCGAAGTAACCGTGCCGGGTGAGCCTCCCGCTGAAGCGCTCATCGATACGTGGGTATTCGCAGATCTCGTCGCTCAGCTGCTTCGCGTGGATCTCTCCCGCTCCGGCTGAATCGATCTCCCAGCGCGTGAGGCGCTGGCCTAGCTCGTCCGGCACCGGCAGCGCGCCGTCGAGGGTCGGGAAGGCCGGCGCGCGCTGTTCGCACGCGTCGAGCGTGAGCTTCGAGCCGTCGTTCCAGGCATCGAGCACGTGCCAGACGAAGCAGGGCGAGCGCTCGAGCCAGCGTACATCCCCAGTGCCGTCGCGTCGCGCGATCGCGACGTGCGTGCCGCGCTCGGGTTCCCAGGCAAGCGGGGGGCCACCACTCCGCGCACGAACGAGAGAGATCGTCACGGGACACACGGCGACGACGACGAAGTCTTCGGTCACAGCGAAGTCGTGAACGACGCTCGCGAACGGTGTGTGGACGACGTGCGTGCGTGTGATCGCGCCGTCCGGATCTACGACGCCCCAGACGATCTCGCCTTCCTCCGCGAATCGCCGTCGTGGCTCGTTCGCGAAGAACACCATCTCGCCGCTTCGCGGGTCGAGCTTGGGGTGTGCGGTCATGTTCCCGGAGAGCCGTCCATCGAACGTCCAGGGCCCAAGCGTCGCGAGCGTGTCGGGATGCAGCTCGATCGGTGCGTGGCCCTCCTCGAGAGCCAGCAGTCGCCCCGAGTGCCAGATCAGGTTCGTGTTCGCGACGCCGTCCGTGACCGCCCGCGCGACGGAGGGATCGTGAGCCCGCGGATCCCCCGAGGTCGCGAACAGGGCGCGCCCGGCCCGGTCCTCGAGCTGCCACTGGCGGGTCCGCACCCACCGGTTCGAATAGTGAACGCAGCCGTCCTCGATCCGGAAGGCGTGGACCATGCCGTCTCCCAGGAGCGGATTGTAGGGCTCGATGGGTGCGAAACGCGGGTTCGGGCCGATGCGGTAGAGCGTGCCTGAGAGCTCCTGCGGCCATGCGCCCTCGAGCGCGAGCCCGGAGACGTCGGTCTCGAAGCCCATCGGGGTGAAGCCCTTGGACATCATTGGATTCATCGAGCGTCCTCCAGAGGCGAAAAGAGGGTCCCAATGCTATCGAGCCGACGCTCACAGTTTCAGTCTTGTCGTTTCTGCCTTTCTCAGTCGGCGAACTCAGACCCCCTCCGCTGGGTCGGGCGGCCTACTGAATTCGATCCTCCAAGGAGCACGCCGGGGCTTCGATTCGAGTCTGAATCGGATTCAGCTGGGCGTCGTTTCCCCGATGGAAACCGGGGTCTCGCAACGCCTACCGCAGTAGATGAGCCGCGGCATATGTCGCGAGAACCGAGGTCAAGATCAGGGGCGAAGATGGGACGCGACAGACGCCGAAGGGGCGGGCGACGAAGAGGAGAAGAGCAGCCAGTCCGGCAGAAAAAACCGTCACTGTGAGCCCGCGCTGGATCCCCAGTCCGCCGGCACAGGCAGCGAGGAGCTTGAGGGCTCCCATGCCGAAGGCGTCCACCTCGTAGATTCTCTCGACAGCCGCGCGTCCAACCAGGAGAACGCCAGCCACGGCGAAGAAGCCAGCAGGATAGTGCCACCAGGGGAGGCCACCGAAGTACAGCCTGGCACTCAAGAGGTACGCCGCCGCCGGGTAGACCGCGAGATTCGGGATGAGCCCGGTGCGGATCTCGTTCGCGGCATCAGCGGTTCAGGCTTCAGGTCAGCGGATGCGCCCGGCTGGAGCTCGACGCTGGCAGAGGCTGCGACGAGCAGCTGGGCGGAGCGAGCGCCAGTGTCTAGGGTGAAAAGCAGCCGCTCGGATGGTACCCACACTGCCATGGGAATCGTGGAAACGTTCGTAGCCCTGCTAGCCGCCGCGATACTGGGCGGCCTTGCGTGGGCTGCGCGAGCGACAGCGGCCGCGAGCGGCAAGGCCGAGAAGGCATCCCCTCCACTCGGGCACTTCATTCACTCGAACGACTGCAAGCTCCACTACGTCGACCGAGGCACAGGGATCCCTCTGGTTCTGATCCACGGAGCCAGCTCGAACCTCCGTGACTTCGAGGTGTCGATTGCAGGGCCGCTCTCTCGAAGCTATCGCGTGATCGCCTTCGACCGCCCCGGGTACGGATACAGCTCGCGCCCCAGGGGCAGAAATCATAGTCCGGCGTGGCAGGCGAGGTGTCTTCGGGATGCTCTCGCCCAACTGAAGATCGAGCAGCCGATCCTGCTGGGCCACTCGCTCGGGGCAGCGGTTGCCCTCGCCTATGCCGTGGCGTACCCCCATGAGGTTCGGAGCCTGATCACGCTTTCCGCCGCCGCCCACCCCTGGGGAGCGCAACTCTCCATGTACCGAAGAATGTGCGCACTCCCCGTGCTCGGCCCCCTCTTGGCGTCTACAGTCGTGTCGCCCGTGGGAAGTCGCTGGCTTGATGCGGGAATCCGGTCGTCGCTCGCGCCCGGCGCCCCCCCAGAAGGCTATCGACTGCGCGCCGGCGTGGATCTCTTGTTGCGCCCGCACCAGCTGCTTGCCGACTCACGCGACGTGTGCGGTCTTCAGGACTTTCTCCGGGGCCAATGCCGCGCCTATCCTCGCCTGAGCATGCCGATCACGGTGATCGTCAATGCCGAAGATGCCGTCATCCACCCCAGCAACTCGAGAGCGCTCTACGAGCGTGTTCCGAATTCTCGGCTCGTGGTCCTCGACGGTGCCGGTCACGCGCCCCATCTCACGCAGCCAGAAGCCGTCATTCGGGCGATCCACGCACACCTGCAGGACGAGCCTCGCGCGCAAGAGTAGACCCGTGCGCGGCACTCGAATCACCCCGTGCGAGCGCAGAACATCCGGCTCCTGGGACGCTCGAGCACCAAGTGAACATCCCGATTCCAGCCAGACTCAAAGCTGGCCTCGCAGCTCGCCAGATAGAAGTCCCACATGCGGATGAACGACTCGTCAAATCCCTGAGCGCGAACTGAATCGAGGCTCTTGTGGAATCGATCCCGCCACTCTCGCAGTGTGCGTGCGTAGTGAGGACCAATCTCTCGAAGCTCGCCGACTTCGAGGAAGGACGTCCTGCGCACCGAACGGTAGAGCTCGTACACAGAAGGGAGCCGACTTCCTGGAAAGACATACTTCCGGATCCAATCGCTCGCTCGACCATAGGAAGCGAATCGCAGATCCTGGACGCAGATCACCTGAATGAGCGCGCGGCCGTCACCGGCCAGGACGGAGTCGATCTTGGAGAAGAACGAATCCCAGTACTCCTGCCCCACGGCTTCTAGCATCTCGATGGAAACGATCTTGCTGAAGCGCCCCTCGACATTGCGATAGTCCACGTACTGAACATCGACCTGTCCCTCGAGCCCCGCGGCTTTCACCCGCTCGCGAGCGCCGTCGTACTGAGCTTGCGAGATGGTGATACTCGTCACCTTGCAGCCGAACTCCTGAGCCGCATACATGGCGAGACCACCCCAGCCGGTTCCGATCTCGAGCAGATGGTCCGCTGGGCTCAGGTCGAGGCTCTCGCACACTGTGCGGTACTTGTAGAGCTGCGCTTCCTCTAGAGAATGTTCGGGAGACTCGAAAATGGCCGACGAGTACGCCATCGTTCGATCGAGAAACTTCTCATAGAACTCGTTTCCGAGGTCGTAGTGGGCGTGGATATTCTTCTCACTCCCGCTCTGCGTGTTCCGCTGCAAGAGGTGCAGCACCCAGTTCAACACTCGGAGAGGAAAGCCCAGCGACCCTACCGAGTCGATGCTGAGGTGCTCGCGGTTCCGGATGAACGCGTGGATCAGCTGGGCGAGATCGGAGCTCGACCACTCGCCGGCCATGTAGGACTCGCCGATTCCGATGTCTGCCGCCGTAGCGACGCGGAGAAAGAAGCGCGGGCTGTGTATCGATAGATCGACGTCGAACTCGCCGGCTTCTCCGATGTTGTGGAGACTGCCATCGGGCATTCTGAGCCGGAGCCGCCCGTGACGCCATCCCTGCAATGCAGAGACGAGGCGTCGGCCAAGAATCGCATCTCGCCGCTCTCTCAACCCTCGGTAGCTACGTTCAGGCATCCCAATCATCCGCAAGCACGGTCATTCGCGAGTATTCATCCGTAGTTCTCACACCAGCCGTTGCAATTCGAGCCACACCTTCTAGCACCTACATCGAGTGTGATCAACGCGCGTAGGCACTTGTGCGAAAGCTGACGCGGGGCCGTCACTTGGTCAGGAGGACTAGCCGTTCGACCGGGCACAACTATTCGCATTGCCACGACATCAAAAGCCTTGCGCAGCCGGAGGTGCATCTTGTAGATTCGCGCCAACCAAGGCACGAGAAGACACCATGAGTAGTGACTCCACGCTGCACTAGAGGGTTTCCACTCAGGTGAGCCTTCGAGCGTCGTGCAGCGTTCCGGCTCTTGTTTTTTGTTGGTTGTGAAATCGATTCTGGGGTGCTGAGAGGATAAGCTGGCGGACCTGCGTAGTATCCTGTGTTGGTTGTGCTGTAGTTGTAGCAACTGATCAGTGTCTCGTGCAGATGAACTGCCATCCGGGTCCGAGCCTGACTGAGCTTCGAGGCCGATTGCTGCTTCGAGCTTGGTTGCTGCTGCGGCAGCAATGGGGCGGCCGGCGGAGCTGTGATTCTCGGAGTGCCTTCGGCACTTGGTCAGAGTCGCGCAGTGACGGCGGCACGCATTGCGACGAGCTGGCATGCGCGAGACCTGCTCGACGGGATGCGCGTCCCCCGGCGATCTCCAGCGAGACTCCTGCAGCCTGGCTTCCTGTGTGATTAGATAGCGCAAATCAAGCACCTTTAGCCAGCCGAAGAAGCCCCCTTGAGCTGAAAGACCGAGTGAAAGACCGAGGATCATACGCATGAGCAGCAAGACAGTGGTGGTATCGCTCCCGCCCGCCCACGCAGCGTGCTCCCTGCCGCGAGTTCGCATCGCGGAGAAGAGCAGTACGTCGTCCACCTTCAATATCTTTCCCGGAAAGAGCGTGTCCGAGACTCTCGAGATCCGTGAGTATCGACTGTGGAGCCGGTACATCGAGGCTTCCTTCGATCGCACCTATCACAGTGAGATGACACGCAGCCCGAGCCACCTGATCGTATGGTCGATGTTGATCCAGATGCAAAAGATGCTGTACGTCTATCTCTGCCATGAGTATGGTCTCGAGTACGACCCCCTTGGCAGCGAAAAGATCAAGATGTGGCCCGCGGATGTAACCATGAAGCTTCCCAAGCTGATTCGAGAGGAAGAAGGTCTGACGATCAAGATGTCGATTGACGAGATTCGGCAGCGGGGCCCAGAACGGATCGACGTCCGGGTGGTTGCCACCGTGGCCGACATCGTTGCGGTCGAGGTAGGCGTGCCTGCGTTCTTCGTCGGGGGCGTGCCGGAGTCGGATGGTAGCTTCTGTTCTGACCTCGAGTCGGGTCACTCAGAAGCGCCCGGCATCTGATTCCATTGATCGACCAGACGCGATTCATCGCCCGCGCAGCATCTCTTGGAATCTGGACGGGTACGATGCTCGGAGCCTGCACTCTCTGGCAGCAGGCGCAGCGGGCTTCGGCGCGCTCCGCCACCTGGCAGTGGTGGATGCGCCGCTGGGCGACGGGCCTCCTTCACTCGTTCGGAGTGGAACAACTCGTGGCCGGACCACCGCCGGAGCCTGCTGCCGGTGCGCGCCTCGTGGTAGCGAACCATCGGTCTCCGCTCGACATTCCGCTGATTCTGAGTCACTTCGGGGGCTGCGTGCTGAGTCGTTCCGACCTTGCCGACTGGCCCCTGCTTGGCCTCGCGGCACGCCGGGCGGACACGATCTTCGTAGACCGCGACAACCCCCACAGCGGCATGCGCGCGATCCGGGAGATTCGGCGAAGACTGCGTGCCGGGCGGACCGTCGTGGCGTTTCCGGAGGGGTCCACCTTTGAGGGAGACGAGGTTCGTCCATTTCGGGGCGGCATTCTTCCGGCCGTGTCGGGACTGAGTGTAGAGATCGTACCGGTAGGCATCGCCTATACGCCGGGGGTCGAATTCGGTGACGAGACGTTTCCTGAACATCTTCGCCGAATTGGTTCTCGACGCCGGACCATCGCCGCACTCTGTTTCGGCACGCCATCGCAGCATGCGCGATTCTCACGGTCCGATCTCGACGGACTGCATCGCAGCGTGCAGGAGCTGGTTCATCGAGCCCGCGATCTGCATACATCACCAAACTACGCCCCGTAGCTGTGTTTCGCTCAGGATATTGTGTCGAATCGTGGCCGCACGAACGTGCGAGCGTTGCTGCGGCCCTGCTTGAGGTTATCTCTGTTGGTTTCGATTCTGCTGTTCTTCGCAACCCACTGGATCGCCGCTGTGTTCTTCCAGTCGTTCTTCCTGCACCGCTACTGCGCGCACAGAATGTTTCAGCTGAGCCCAGGATGGGAGCGCACGTTCCACCTGCTGACCTACCTCGCGCAGGGGAGCTCCTACCTCACCCCGAGGGCGTATGCGGCGCTCCACCGCGAGCATCACGCCTACAGTGACACCGAACGCGATCCGCACTCACCGCATGTGAGCGGTGGGCTGATGCGCATGATGCTCCAGACTCTGCGTCGCTACCGACAGCTACGAGAAGTGGAGGCTGGGGGGCCGGTCTGGCCACTGGTCGATCGTTTCGCCGACAGCTGGGTGTCGCCCATACTGTTTGGCGCGTTCTATACGAGCTTCTATCTCTGGCAGGCGCCGCCAGCCTGGGCGTACCTCCTGCTGCCGATCCACTTTCTGATGGGCCCGGTGCACGGAGCGATTGTCAACTGGTGTGGCCACAAGTACGGCTATCGAAACTTCTCGACTGCCGGAGCGGATCGGTCGCGGAACTCGCTGCCGCTGGAGTTCCTTACGATGGGCGAGCTCCTTCAGAACAATCATCACCGCTTCCCAATGTCGGCAAACTTCGCAGCGCGCCGCTTCGAGCTCGACCCCAGCTACGTGGCAATCTGGCTGCTCTCGCGCGCCGGGGTGCTGCAGCTCAAAACTGCTCACGGCGGCTCGTAGCAAGCAGACACGGTCTAGTTCAGCTTGACGCGCCAGTGCTCACGCAGCAGGAAGAAGGCCTGAGAGCTGCCGTCCGGGGCACGAAGCAGAAACGCCCTCGCATCTCGTCGAGCCCCCATTACCCGGCGGACGCTCCATTCGCTGCGCATAGGAATCACAGCTGGTCAGCTCTTTGGAGAGCGGGGAGTAGAGCGAAGGGGACTCCACGTAGGATTCTCGGATTGGGCGGGATTGCCTGCGCAGGGAGACCCCTTCAGGCGGGCCTCCGGAGTATGCTTCGCGGCGATCTGCCCTCGAGAGCGCCTCATTCGGGTTTGCCTGCTTTCGAGAGCATCGCGGGTAAGGTCTACGGGCTCCCGAGAACCGGTAGCGGGACCTGAGGTGCCCTCGAGAGCACTCGGGAACGAATTTTCTCGCTACTTTGGGGCTGCGGACTCCTCGAGCGGGTGGGGAAGATCTCCCTCCCAGATCGAGGAACCAAGGGTGCGAGAACAAGTGTACGGAGATCACCACCAAGCGATGAGGCGAGGACCCTCTGCCCGGGACGCTAGAGGGCATTCCCGGGGTCTGGATCCGGAGTTCACCGCGTCGATCACGGGATTCCGATTCAGCGCGGCCGAGTGCGCGTTCGCCCCTTACGCGGGACATCATGCCAGAGCCACGATATGTGGGAACAGGCAGGTGTAGGATCGCGGCTCTACTCCAATCGCTCCGGGATCGACTCGCGCGCGGGGAAGGGCCGGCAGCCTTCGGAAAATCCTGGCGCGTACGTGTGCTACTGGCCGCGACGCTGCTTCTGATCGTAGTACGCCTCGCATTCCCCTACGTCCTTCGCCCGATCATCATCTCCCGAGTCGACGCGGCGCTGGTTGGGAGGATCGAGCTCGAGGACTTGGATCTATCGGTGATCCGTGGGGGCGTCACGCTGTATGGGCTCGCCGTGTACAGCGACGAGCTGCCAGCTTCGGAGCCATCGGCTCCGGAACCTACTGATGCGGAACCCACTGATCCGGAACCCACTGAATCGGCGGCACCGGACTCGGCGCCATCGGCTGCAGCCACAGGAGATCCGGGAGACCCGACCGGTGGCGGCGACCCATCGCGTGCTCCCCTCTTCGTAGCCAGACGGCTTTGGACACAGCTGAGCTGGCTCGCGCTCTTCTCGCGGACGATTCGCATCGAGGAGTTCGAGCTCGAAGACTATGAGATCTACATCGAGCGAACCTCCGAGGGCCTCATGCTCCCGCGGCCGCGCGTGGACGAGCCCGCTCCCGAACCCAGCGACGACGTGCAGGAAGACGCCCCCGAGGCGAACGAGGCCGACTCGGGCTGGGCGCTGGTGGCCGATCGCATCGATCTTCGGGGTGGGAGCCTGACCTTCGTGGATCACACGATCGACGAGCAGGTCCAGCTGGCGCTGCGTGATCTGTCGGCGGAGAAGCTCGGTCTCGCGCTCCGTAGTGGTGAACTCGCGGAGCCGGGTCATCTGAGCCTGCAAGCCGAGCTGTCGGAAGGCTCCATCCGCATCGACGCAGATCTCGGATCTCACGATGGCTCGCCTGTGGTCATGGCCGAGATCTCGCTGGAGAAGCTGCCGGTACGCGACCTGGGACCCTATCTCTCGGCACTGGGCTGGACATCGCTCGAGGGATCCATCGATGCGCACATCGTGGATCGCTTCGAGGTCGCGGGGGCCCACACGGTCTCGGGATCGCTCACCCTGAACGACCTCGACGTCGAGGTGGCCGGCCTCGACCGCCCCGCGCTTCACTGGAAGCGGCTGGCGATCGACGTCGACGCGGTCGACCTGGTGCAACAGCGCGTGGCGCTGACTCGCATCGCGCTCGAAGGCGCGCGCGTTCCCGTGGTGATCGGCGGGGCGGCTCCATTGCCTTTGCTGCAGCGAGCTACCGCTCCGCCCAAGGGCATTCGTGCGGCTTCCACCGCCCCTCCTGAAGAGGCTTCGGCCGCTCCGGATCAGACGTCGGTCGTGGAGGAACGGCCAGCGGCATGGAGCTTCGAGATCGGCGGCGTGCGACTCGACGACGCGAGGCTCGAACTGCTCGGCCCCGGCAAGCCGTTGTCCGTGCGCGTGCAAGCGAACGTCGATCATCTCACCAGCGCCGCCTCCAGTCGTTGGCCCATGCAGCTGGAAATTGGCGTGGGCGAGGGCCGCCTGGGAGTCCAGGGCGCCCTTGGTATCGCTCCACCCGTGTTCCAGGGGAAGGTCTCGGTCGAGGATCTGTCCCTGCCGCCCCTGCTCGCACGGCTAGGCCAGCCCGATACGGCGCTGCTGCAGAGCGGCGTGCTGCGCGCCGGGCTCGAGATCGAACTGACTCCGCGTAGTGACTCCACAGACGAGTCACTCGCCGATCTTCGAGTTCAGGGATCCGTCGGGCTCTCGAATCTCGAGGTAAAGGATCCCTCGAGCCCGAAGTCCTTCGAAGCTCGCTGGAAGGATCTCGACCTCGCGATCCGCGAGATCTCGGCGACGAATCTGCTCTCATCCCCGGAGACAGGATCACCGACGCAGGTTGCGGTCGCGCTGAGCCGCCTGAAGCTCGATGAGCCGAGCTTCCGACTCACCCACACGTCACAGGGACTGGTGATTCCTCGGACCGCAGCGGGTACGCCGGCTGCCGGCACGAGCCCCCCACCTCCTTCCGAGTCAACGGAGTCCGAGTCAACGGAGTCCGAGTCAACGATGCCCGGGTCAACGGAGTTCGGGGCAACGGACTCCGGATCAACGGGCTCGGAACCAGGCACCGAAGCAAGCGAGCCGCCCGCTGGCGTGTCCACGGAGGGTGGGCCCGTGGAGGGCGCACCGGAGGGTGGTGAGCCCGACGCCACGCAACCTACGCCTGGCGGACCAGCGATTAGGCTGACCATCGACGACCTGCGCATCCTGGCAGCGAGCGGAACGATCATCGATCGCGCGGTCGAGCCCCCCTATCGCGCGCGCATCGAGCGACTCGACGGGCGCGGCTCGCAGATCGTGTGGCCGGGGCCCAAGGTACAGGATCTCGCGCTTCAGCTGCGCGGCCTCGACGGTGCGCGTTTCGACGTCACCGGGAGCGTGAATGGAGGCGATTCCCGTGTCGATCTGAGCCTGGCGGGCCTCGTGCTGAAGCAGTTCAACCCTTACCTCGGAGCCACGGGCTACAGCGTGGGTGCTGGTACGCTCGCACTGAAGTCATCGGCCCGGATCCAGAGCTCGGCCTACGATGCTCCCGTCACACTCGTCATCTCCGGCCTCGATGTCGGGGGCGACGTCGGAGCCTCTCGATTTCAGCAGACCTTCGGTGTCCCGCTCTCGCTCGCGCTGACCTTGCTCGAGGATCTGCAGGGCAACATCTCGCTATCGGTGACGGTGGCCGGAGATCGCGGGGGCACCCGCGTAGACCTCCTGAGCGTCGTCGCTCAGTCCTTGCGCAGTGCGCTCGTCGGAGCTCTCGCCTCTCCCCTCAAACTGCTCGGCGCGGTAGTGCGAGAAGGTCAGGTGCAATCCCTCGAGCCGGGCCCGATCGTGTTTCTGCCCGGCACCACGACCTTGGCGCCCGACGGCGAAGCGCGCGTCGGCGAGCTCGAACGCCTGCTCACCCAGGCCCCGACCCTGAAGCTCGTGCTGCGCGGCGAAGTCGCGGACGCCGACGTGCGCGTACTCCGCGAGCGCGCGCTGCTGGCTCTGCTGGAGAAAGACACGGGACTGCGCGGACTCGCGAACCTCGGAGAGATCCAGACGCGCCAGGTGGTCCGCAGCTACCTCGAGGCCGTGCGCGACGGCACGAAACCATCGCCACTGAGCGACGAGGATCGCACCTGGCTCACGAACCAGCTGGCCGCTCTACCCGAGCCAGAGAGTGCGCTGGAAGAGCTTGCACGAGCCCGCTCCGACGTTGCGCGCCGCACCCTGCTCCAGCGACCCCAGATCAAAGAAGAGCAAGTGGTGCTCGGCGATCCGGTCGGCGAGCCGGGTCCCGAGATCCCCTCGGTCGCCGTCGAGCTCGGGGCCGTCCGAGACGACTCACCGACGCCGTGAGTGTGCTGCGTAGGTACCGGGCTTCCCTTCCGCGCGGCGACTAGACTGGGGCGCGGAGGCCCGGCACTTCACTCGCGAAGCTCTGCACCCGGAAGGCATGTCCGCTACGAGCGCGTGTGTTTCATCTCCGGATCGCGTGCAGCGGACTCGCTCTGCGGCGAGCTGGGGATCGAAAAGATCGTCGTCTCGCCCGGAACCCCATCACATCCGACGCAAATGCCCGCTGACTACCCATCGCAACAACCGCCCACAATCTCCTCTACATCGTCGAGGATGACCTGTGCAGAGCTCCCCTGGGGCGTAAGTGGATCGATCGAACTTACCCTGCGGATAGACTACTCACTCACGGCCGAATTCCTCCGAGCGAACTGAGCGTTCACATCGGGGCTGGAACACAGTGGATCGAGACTTCCGCATAGCCACTGGCTTCACCTCGCAGAGTCGTCGATGAGGCCCTCACGCCGAGGCGAGAACCAATTGGCTGCTCATGCCGTAATGACTCATGAAATCATCTCGATCGCGCTGACGAGCCTCGATTGGAACGTGAGTTGCGGAGGCCTGAGGAGAGTCGATGTCTCTCTGTCTCTGAACTGGTGCGACGGCGAGCTCGATTCTCAGGGTGAGAACGCGATCGCGATGGATAGAGGAGATGAAAGATGCTCTCTAGATCCAAGGTCTTGTTCGGACTCGGTACGGCACTCGTTTCTGCAGGGATCCTGGCTGGCACAGCGAGTACCACGAGTGCACAGGGAAACCTGAGCCTGACACCCTTCGCGGTTGACGCACCGGGCGAGATTCGGTTGTTCACCGAGGCAGATGGAAAGCGGGTAGACTTTCGCGTCATCGTGGGGCGCCGCGGGGGCGGCGTCGACGTGGTGCGCTCGACCCGCCGCACGGACTTTGGAATCGAGATCGGTCTCGAGTGCGATGGTGGAGAGAATCAGTCGGGAAACCTCGAGGGTGACTCCCCGTTGAGCAGCCGCGACGATCTCTTTCTCCGCTGCCCCTTCGGTAGCCGACCGGTTCGGATCTTGGGCGCCGTAGGCATCCTGGATCGCTGACCACCGGGCGCGCCGGTGGCGCTCTTCGCAGCCCGCGTACCGGCGCGCTACAGGTCCCACCGCTCCAACGACGCGGGACATCCAGGTAATCTTCGATGGGACTCACGCGAACTGGATCAGAGAAACCCAAGTCGCAAGCGTTCGGCCCATCCGCGACCGAACCCACCGGAAGCTGCGAGTGCGCGGCGTGAGCCGAAGCGAGAAGATTTTCAAGACTGGGTGTATCACCGCGGGCTCGGCCTGTAGCGTACGGGATGAAGCGATTGACTTTTCACCTCTTCGGCTACAAATGCCTCTCGCGGCGGCGTTGCTCGCATCACCGCTTGCAGCGAGAGTCGCACCCAGGTTGTGGTCGAGATCGCGGCTGAAGCGTGCGCGAGTCCGACGTCGGTACGGCTCGAGGTGCTCTATTCGATCGGTCGGTCAAAGGGCGGAGCGTCGACACCCTTGGCTTGGATCTCGAACGCGTTGAGTGTCATCGAGACCATGGTGTAGTAGCCGATGACGGCGATCAACTCTGCGAGGCCACGCTCCCCGAATCCTTCGATGGCCCTCTCGTAGAGGGCGGTCGATAGCCGATGCTCGGTATGGAGCGACACGCAGACGTCGTAGCAGAGCTGTTCGTCCTTGGGTGCCGAGATGGGGCTCGCCTCGTCCATCACCGCGTCCAGTGTCTCTCGAGAAACACCGTTCGAGAGTGCCTTGCGCGAATGGCTGACCCACTCGACGTTGCTCTGCCAGAAGCGCGCCGTCACGCAGATCGCGAGCTCGACGATCCGGGGCTGGAGGGTCGTCCGCTCCCACAGGAAGTTCCCCATACCGACGTTTCGGCGGGCCAGCTCCGGGCTGCGGATCCACGGGTCGAACGGACCACCGATGGCCCCATCCGGGCCGGCCGGTCGGAAGCGCCGAATTCGTTCGTACTGCTCGCGTTGATTCTCATCGAGCTCGTCAGGCTTCTTCACACTCAAGCGGCTCATCTCGTCCCCTTTTCTCTTGCCGAATCCCATGGCGGATCCGCAGGTCGGCTGTTGGGGCCCTGGGTCCTGGGCTCCGGTGTCCCCCCCGTGACGAAGCATGTCAGGAACTCAGCGGTCCTCCAACCTCTGGATGTGCAAAGTCGGCTTCACCCCCGGTTCCACGGATCCCCCGACTTGGCCGGCGCGAGCCTGCGAGGTCGGTACCGCTGAACCGTTGGTGTGCACGATCAGTCCCCGTCCCTCAGCCGGCGATGAGCTCGCGAGGGGTCGAATTCGCGCTGGAGCTCGTCTCGTTGATCAGGAGCGTTCGCTTGGTGGGTGCGTCGCGCCCACGCGGGACCAGCCTTCTCGCTCGCGTAGGAGTCAGACCCGTCAGCGCCCAGGCGGTGAGGTCACACTCCTGCGTCCCCCACGGAGTTGGAAGCGGCGCAGGAGTCTTCGGAAGGTCGGCCCGAGGTTGGATAAGCGGAGCTCACCCATACATAGAATGGCGTCCGCTGGGGTTGGGCACAGGGCCTCATACTCGCGTTGGAGTTCGAGTCTTCCCGTAGCCGCTAGATCCTGTACGCCTGGCCTGAAGCCGGGGACGGCGAAGACGCGTCGGTTGGGGTCCCAGTCGTCGGCTCGGTAGCGCGTGCAGTATGCGTCGAGCAGTTCGTGCTCGAGCGGGCTCAGGTCCGCGGACTGGGGTGTACAGATCCTGGACATGCTTCCGCGCAGCCAGCTCCAGCCGTTGGGCGTCACCCGGAGGGAGACCGCGTGCCAGCGTGCACGCGGGAAGCGGAGCGCCAGCGAGGCGATGTAGTGGAGAACGGCCCAAGGCAGTGCGGAGCTACCGCGCGCCGCTGCACGCGCGTAGAAGGAGCTCAGGGTGACCATCACGTGTGCGCGGCCGTCGATCTCGACCACGTCCTCGCGCAGCAGGAAGAAGGCCTGGAGCTCTCGGTCGCGCGAGCGAAACAGAAAGGCCCACTGCATTTCCTCGAGCCAGGAGTTGCCGGGAGGTAGATCGGCTCGGTAAGACTCGCGCAGCTCTGCCATGGCGGAGAGATCGGCCGGGGTCAGCTCTGGGACAAGGACTCGTTCGCGCTCGAGCGACAGCCGTTCTCGGTTTTTCCTGCGCGGTCGGGTGGGGCTGGGTGCTGGAGCAGGAGCGGATGCATCCGCCCCCGAGCTGGGGTTGGAGTCGGCGCGCGTCCCCGCGCTCTCGTGGGTACCCGAAGGGGCCTGTTCGTGCTGTCGCATGGTACTCGTCTGCTGGCGCATGCCTCAGATACGCCCGGGCGGTGGCGAAGGCTCACCACGTCCGAGCTCGTTCATGTGCGCTCAGGGTTCGTCGGCGGATAGCAATCGCAACTGGTCAGCTCTATGGAGAGGGGGAGGAGAGGTGAAGGGGGACTCCGCGTAGGTTTCTTGGTGAAGTGTCACCCTTCGCACGCAGAACCGAAGTCGCTCGCGCGACACACAGCCAACAAACCCACCATGATTCTCCCAGGGTGAAGCACAGGGGCACTGTTGAGTCAGAGAACACCCGCTCGGTAGGAGCGCTTCTCGCATCACGACCCCTCCGACAAGACAGAGCCGTGCTCGCACGGCCGGGACTCGAGGGCATCAGGCCGGCAGGAGGGGGACCCCATAGCCCTCGAGCTTTGCGTCGCGGGTAGCCAACAGGAGCTCCTGCTGGATGGCTTGTGCGATCAGCAGTCGATCGAAGGGATCTCGATGGAGCCACGGCAGGGCGCGAACGCGGAGCGCGCTCTCTAGGTTGACTCCGAGCGAGTCGAACCCGCTTGCGCGCAATACCTCCGGAATCCACCGCTCCGCAGGCTCTGGTAGGTCGAGTTTTCCGAACGATTGCTTGATCGCGATCTCCCACGCCGAGACGGCGCTCACGTAGACCTCGTTGGCCCCGTCCTCCAGGGCTTCCCGGCAGTCGAGAGAAAGCTGCTCGGGCTCGGTCACCGCCCAGATCAGGACATGCGTGTCGAGCAAGATCCTCACTCGGGATCGCCTTCGAAAGCTCGGACGAGATCATCCGGCAGCTCGTCGAAATCCGCGGGAATCCGGCACTGTCCGCGAAACTGCCCCAACTGCCTGCGGCACGCCTCGGCCTTGTAGGCGCTCAACACAGCCACGGGATGGCCCGCTCGCGCGATCACGATGGACTCGCCCCGTTCGACTGCCTCGAGGAGCTTGGATAGCTCGGTCTTGGCTTCGTGAACATTGACCTGTCGCATCGGGCTAACTTAGCTAAGTGTGCTGTTCACGCAAGGCCTGCCCGATCGCAGCGGATACTTGGCTTCCCTGATCGAGAGCGATCAGAGAATTGCGCGCCGGCGGAGGGACGGGTGGAGGCGGGAGGCGCTTGGAAGGCCAACTCAGAAAAAGAGCAGGGCGTCGAGGGTCGCGGCGGGAAGGCACCATGGGGGCCATGTGCCCGCGGAGGTTCTGGGAGAGCGGTGCCAGCGCCCGATTACCGATGGTTCTCAAATCTTCTGCCTGGCTGATGCGAGACGCGGGCGGCCGGGCGGGGCACGTCTGCCGGATCCGTCGGAATCTGCAGCAGGGCCATGTGAATGGTCCCTTCTCGCCGCGAGCCTACTCCGCCTTCGACCCCAAGAGTTCACGGGCTGGGAGGGGGAGAGGGAGTCGGAGCGAGTTGCGCCGACTCGACCACGTCGCACTGCGTCAGCTCGAGCAGGAATCGTTCCGGGGCGACGCCCGGCGCCGCCGTCAGCCGAAACCAGCGTTCCAAGCGGCCTCCACCGATCTCTCGCGCATCCGCTCCCTCCGGGCGTGAACAGTGGAACCATCTCGACGATGCACGCTTGAAGCTCAGGTGGAAGAGCGGAAAGCGGACCCTTCGATGGTGGATCCCCCTTGAGCTTGACTTGGAAGCTGCGATCGCCGACAGAAGTTTCCCCAGTGCTGCGCAGATACCTGCACTCTGCTCTCGCCTGAAGCGCGCTTCGATCGTTCGAGCCATCGCAAGCGACCATTCCCGCGAGGATCGCCTGTCCGAATAGTGCTCCGATGACGGCGAGCCGATTCCTCGACGCCAGACTGGACTCGGGAGCGTTCGCCACGACCTACTTGTTCTTGCCGGGGTTGGCGACATCCACGCGGCAGTCGGTCCGCGCAACGTTTCCGCTTGCATCGGTTGCCATCAAGGTCCACGTGATAGATGACCCTACTCCGCCCGTGTTGCGGATGCGCAGTGTATCTCCGTCGATGGAGACTGCACAGGAGTCCTTCTTGTCGATGCGCTTCCCGGCGCCGTTCTGCTTGAAACAGTCGTAGTCCGTGATGCTCACGCTTGCCGAGCAGTTGTCCTGCACCGTCGCCTGGAATGCATAGGGTGCGTCGGGAGGACGAATGCTTTCCGGTGCGTTGCAGCGGGCGACCGGAAGCTCCCGATCGAAGACCGACACCTCGGCCACACAGAACGAGGTGAGTCCCATTGCATCCCTGAGTCTGAGTGTGACCGCCGACCGCCCAACGGGATAGGGTCCGGGTGGAACCTGTTCGAAGGAGAGAGGGCCTCCATCTGGATCGAACGAGCCCGCATCTACGGATACCCGGGCACCACAGATTCCGGGAGCGCTCTCGGTAGCCACATCCATGCAACGCGCCTCGGGGTCCGTGCGGAAGCATGGCTCCGCGTACCCAGTGCGGCATGCGCGCTCATCCAAGGCCGCTGCCCGTGCGGAGCCTTCGCCCTGAATGCGTCGGTAGACCTTGGCCATTCTCGCGCACGAGAGACCGTGATCCAGCAGACACGCGCGCGCCGCGTAGCGGAGGAACTGCTCAGGGGCCTGCTCGACCCCTCGACCTGCGAGATACATCATCGAGACCACCGCGCACGCGTCCCGATGCTTGCGCTCGCACGCCTCCGTGTAGCTGCGCAGCGCGAGCTCTCCTGGGTCCACTTCGCCAGAGGCGCTGCTCGTGGTAAATTCCTTGCGCGCGCCGGCCGCAGCTGGTCCGCTCTCGACAGAGGCAGCACTCGCGACGGGAGTCTCCGAACTCTCGCGCTGGCTAGACGCACAAGCCGTCGCTGCGACACAGGCCGACACCGATAGGAGGAACAGACTCGAGCGAGTGAGAACCGATCGAAGTGACATCCGCTCAGCCTAGCAAGGCTCGACCGTGCCGCGGCGAGAAGCTGTGGAACATTCTGACGAGTGGTGGTGTTCAGCCTCACTCCGGGCGGGCACTCAGCGGCCCTGCGAAGCACCGTTCCTTCAGGCTACTCCGGAGTTTCAGGCCCCTGCGTCGCGAGCGCGGACGAGGAGTTGGTGGGGCTACTGGGATGGTTGTGCGCCACACTGCGTGCGCTCCGTGTAGAGGTTGACCCGTGGCAGCCTCCGCGCGATGCCCCGGCCGGTGTACTCGCTGGCGGCGCTCGTCCGCCAGCCGATCGCGACCGGCGGCCCGCGGATCACCTTCGCTGGAGGGCGACCTGGACCAGGCGTGAACGCCCCAGCCAGGTCGCCCTCGGTAGAGAGGCGCACTCGGACGGCCCTCCCGTGATGCAGTCGAGAGCGGCGCGCCCAGAATCCGGCTCGGCTATCTACAGACCTCGACTTCGACGAAGCCCGCGAAGGATGCAACGCCGACACAAGCGTCGATGTTGAGCGAGAAGGGGTTCAGGATGGGAGAGACGAAGATCGGCTGAAGCTGCAAGGGAACGAAGGCCCGGCAGGTGTTCGGGAAGTTGAATGCCCGAATGCCGTCCTCCACTCGTCCACCGAACGCTGGCCTCTCTTCGATCATGCAGACCGGTTGACGCGTCCCCGACGCGAACAGCACTCGGTCGTCTGGAGTCAAGATCACGAGGTTTCCGTCGCTCTGCATCACCAGTCGCGCGCCTGGGTTGTCCTGCGTCCGAGTGTTGAAGAGCGGTCGATTGCCCAGGTATACGACGAGATTTCCATCGCCCTGCATGATCGCGAAGGCACCGGGATTGCCGGCCGTTCGGGAGTTCCAGAGCGGTCTCGCGTCATCGAGGCGATACAAGACGAGATTGCCGTCCCCCTGCATGATGAATAGGAACTCTCCGGTCTTCGAGGTGATCGATTCG
Source organism: Pseudomonadota bacterium (assembly GCA_003247575.1). Classification (GTDB taxonomy): domain Bacteria; phylum Myxococcota_A; class UBA9160; order SZUA-336; family SZUA-336; genus SZUA-336. The sequence goes on along the minus strand of QJZC01000030.1, from coordinate 27,239 downwards.
TTCGGCATGAGCACTTCGTTGGGACCCAGAGTATCCGTGGCCGGCATCGTTGGCGGCGGAAGCTTCTGCACGGTTCTCGACGCGAATAGGGGGCGATTCGATGGAGAGTAGATGACCAGGTTCCCATCTGTCTGCATCACGAGACGTGCCCCGGGATTTCCCTGTGTCCTCGTGTTGAACAGGGGCCGTCCGTCGAGATAGACGACCAGGTTTCCATCGCCCTGCATCACCGCGAACGCGCCGGGGTTGCCCGCCGTTCTCGTGTTCCAGAGCGGCTGCATGTCGGCGGTTCGGTACAGGACGAGATTTCCGTCGCCCTGCATGATCAGTTGGTACCCACCGTTCAGCGAGGTGATGAACTCGTTTGGCATGAGGGCTTCATTCGCACCCAGAGTATCCATGGTCTGCGCGTTTGCGTGGGTCGCACCGGCGAGGACCAGGGACAGGCTGGCGATCATTCTCCCTAGACGTCGAAGGAATGTCGCGCGGGGGCGTAGATGCGTGTCGAGCATGGTGATGACTTCTCCTTTCGTGGCATGCGGCCGTTGGAGTGGGAATCGGGCATGAGTGCGTCGCCAGAAGGACGCATGTCATAGATACGACGAGCCCCAGGCTTCGGATCATTGGATGGGGCGCGGCGGCTTCCGACCTCACCCTGGCGCGGTGGATGGCGTGGGGTAGCGAGCGAGCGGTAGACTCCGCGGATCGTCCGCCAAGCCTGAGCCGTCTGAAGCGCGAACATTCGCGCCCCTGCGCGTAGCTCTACTCGTAGAGGCTGCGCGATCCCTCCAGGCGGTGACTTTCCCCAACCTGTGGTGGCGTCCACGCCTCGTACTTTCCGTCGGACCAGCGCAGCCAGCGCAGTGAGGGGTGCTCGAGCGGAACGTCGAAGACGAAGCGCAGTCGATTCGGGTTCCCGTCCTCGAGCACTTCGAGGACGTGGACGGAAAGCCCTTCGACTTCGATCCGCGCACCGACTTCGAGCGGTTCGCGGGTGCTGCGAAAGTAGTTTCCAAAGGCGCTGGTGAAGAGTCCCGCTTCGAGCTCCATCTCGAGGGCATTCCGATCCGTTCGAGTCACGCGCATCGGGGACTCCGTTCCCGCCAAGGTGCGAATGCGTCGCGGTACGGGTGCGTCTCTCATGGACTTGATCGCTCGGATCGCGGTCGCCACATACAGGTGGTCCGGGGGATTCAGTAGCACCAGGACCTGGTCCGCGAGTCCTGGGTCCTCGGGCACACTCGCGATCGCCACCTCCATCGCATCATCGACGGACTCCTGGAACTGCAGGAAGGAGAATCCCAGCAGGGGTGCGAGGAGCAGATGGGAGACACCGAACCCGAGCGCGACGGTGTACACGCCCAGGCGCCGCATGCGCCCGAAGCGGAGAGGCGCGCGCGCGGTCACGTCAGAATGCTCGGAAAGGTGGAGTTCGAACCAGCGAGCGATCAATCCCATGGCTCCGATACCGATGAACACGAGCAGGCGGTTCTGCGGAGCGACCGCCGCAACCGGGAGCAGTGAGAGCAGGCTGCCGAGCGCGAAGAAGCGCGAGAGCGGGTCCCGAACGAGCGAGCGTGCGAACAGAGCGAGGAGAACACAGAGGGTGAGGCCTCCCACGAGCAACCATCGTTCCGCGTCTGCAGTCGCTCCGAGATCCGCTGGAATCGGAGTAAATTGGCCCATGAGCAGAAAGACGGCGCGCTCGAGCGCGAGCAGCCCGAATCCCATCGGATCTCGAAGCGGGTCGACGTAGACTCCAGAGCCTGCAGCGCCAAAGCCACCCCACGCGCGCACGCCCAGCCAGGCCAGCGTCACTGCCAGGTGCGGCGCGACCCCGCGCAGACGTGCCAGTACCGAGCCACGGTCCAAGGTACAGGCGTATGCGCCTGCGTAGGCCACGGCGGAGACTCCGATCTCGGCGGCGGAGAGGGACAACGCGAGAAGGACAGTACTGGCGAACACGAGGCGTCCTCGACGCTGTGGGTTTGCGTCGCGGCTGGCAATGTGCGCAAGGACGCTGAGAGTTCCGAAACAGCCTGCGATCAGAGCGCTTCGATTCGCGAGATACACCGCGGGGATCGCGTGCGCGTCGTCCAGGGCATAGAGCAACAGCGCCAGGCCGCCGATCCAAGCGTTCGCGAATAGCTTCCGATAGAGCAGGCCCACGGCCCCGACCAGGGCGGCGAGCCACAACAGGCTGTGCAGATGCATGAGCCACGCCTGCGTCGGCCAGAGTGCATAGTCGAGCAGCATGGTGAGTACGCTCGAGTAGCGGAGGTTCGCGTGCTTCAGGTTCTCCGATGTCCACCACGGAAGCTCGCCGCTGTGCATGCCGCGCGCGATTCGTTCGGACGAGCCGTCGTAGAAGACGAACAGTTGCAGGCGCGAGGCCGCTTCCTCGGGGGCCAGGTCCTGGGCCTCGCGACCCGAAAGCGTGTACCGTTGAAAATGGTCGTCGAGCTGCCAGCCCGCGCCCAAGGCGGGCCACAGGAGCACGCAGGAGAGCAGTGGAGCCCAAAGCAACATCGAAGGGTGCGCGAGATGGTCGCGTAGCCTCGTGCCAACTCGCATGGATCGTTCCTCCGAGATTCGCGAGAGCGGTCCCCGTTGGGGGAGTCAGCGTGCCGCGTGAGTTCGCGTCTGGGTCGGCAGCAGTGGGATGTGGAGCGCTACGCGGTGTGGCCCCTCGAGGTCACGTCTCTGCGGCGCACATTCGAACGTGGGCGCGTCGGCAGCCAGTCGGCCGAGGCGGGGCAGCCAGCCCATATAAACTGCATCGTAGGCGCGCTGGATCCGTGCGACATCGTACGGATAGGGACCGTTGTAGTGGACGACCGCGTAGTCTCCGCCCGCGAGCTTGCGCAGCCGAATGCCGGCCTCGATCCACAGCTCCCTCTCCACTGGGAACTCAGGCGGGAGCGTAAGCGCCACGTCGCAGCGAAGCTTTCTCGCCGGCGTGCTGCGCTGATCATCCCAGTAGATGTAGATGGCCGGTCCCCGAGCCGGGACGCCTTGATGGGTCATCCAGCCAGCGAGCGTCGTGAGCACCCGGTGGGCTTCCGCATAGGGTCCCACGTGCCGAATGCATGCGATCCGCCGTGGCGCAAGGGATTGGATCTCGACAGGAAGCTCCGTGGTCGCTCGCCTTGGGCTCCGAGTCTGTCGGAACCGAGCGGGAGGCAGTCCAAAGCTCGCGCTGAAGGATCGATTGAAGGCTTCGATCGTCTCGTAGCCGGCCTGCTGCCCGACCACCCGTACACTGAGATGGCTGGCGATCAGGTGGCGAGCCGCGCGCTCGAGCCGGAGCCTGCGCAAATAGCGAGCAGGTGACTCGCCGACACCATGGCGGAAGATGCGTCTGAAGTGGAACTCGGACATACCGCTCAGTCGCGCGAGCTGCTCTACTCCGAGCTCTGGGCCCAGGTGGAGATCGATGTGCTCCACGGCGCGCTGAAGCTTCAGCGCGTGCTCGAGTTGCGTCGTTGCCTTCATCCCGACAGCATAGGCGCTACTGGCATGCTCGGCATTGACCAGACTTGCGAAATCACATCCGCCCCCGAGCCGGCCCGGGGCTCCCGGAGCGTTCCCGAATCCTCGCCAGAGTCATCGGGTGCTCGCTCAGGAGTTCCCCGTCAAGTCTCTCCGAGGACGATCGCACACCGTTCAACGTCGACGTGATCGATCTCGAGTCCGGCTGGAAGCTCGATTGGATCAACCGTAAGGAGCGTCCCTTCAGCCGCGAGGAGGGTCGGCGACAGCGTGCGGTGAGGATGCTAGCCACCGACGGGAACGGCAAGGTGGGACGAAGGCTGCGCCCGACCGGGGACCGCGCCATCTAGCCAATGCGCCGCCCGTGATATACGGTCAAGTGCTCGGTGATGGGCCGAGAGGATGGCCGGGGCGGAGGTAGATCATCGAGATGGACGAAGCCAGACTCATCGAGAAGCTGCGACGGATCGAGGCCCTCGTCGCCGGCGGTGCGACCGGAGGCGAGCGGTTCGCGGCGGAGCGTGCCCGGGACCGCATCCTCGAACGCCTCAGGCAATCGGAGACCCACGATCCGCCGATCGAGTACCAGTTCTCGATGACGGACATGTGGACGCGCAAGGTCTTCGTCTCGCTGCTCCGCCGCTACGAGATCCGCCCGTATCGCTACCGCGGCCAGCGTCGCACGACGGTCATGGCCCGCGTGTCCCAGCGCTTTGTCGACGAGACCTTGTGGCCGGAGTTCCAGCAGATTTCGGAGACCCTGAGGGCCTATCTGTCCGAGGTCACCGATCGCATCGTCCAAGAGGTCATCCACAAAGATGCCTCCGATGCAGAGGTCGTCGAGAAGCCCGCCCAGCTCTCGCTCCCCGGCATGACGGATGCTTGATTGAATCGTCCCCGGGTAGCCAGTCGGAACCGGGCTACTCGGAATCGGACGGTGCTTCCCGCTCGGGTTGGATCTGAACGCCGAGCGGACCGCGGCGTGCCGTGACGATTCGGGGCTTGCCGCCGCGTCGAATCTCGACGTCGACCGGCTCGCCGGGCGTCCCCGAGGCGGTGAGCTCTTGGATCTCTTCGGGTACGAAGATGCGCTTCCCGGCATAGCTATAGATCAGATCGTCTGGCTGCAGGCCGAGCCGAGCCGCCTCTGAGCCCGCATAGGTCTCGACGATCTCCACTCGATTGGGAGTTCCCTCCAGCCAGAGCAGCTGATCGAATGTGGTGTCTCCGACTCTCTGGCGCAGCTCATTCCGCGAGGCCGTTCTAGCAGCGTGGAGTTCCGTGAAGCCCCAGTGTTCTCGACGGGCTTGGTTCTCGAGGTACAGTTCGCTGAGCTGAGCTTCATCGAAGCGGGCTCGCAGCGAGGCGGCTGCATCGGCATCGAGCCCCAGGCGTTGGAGGCGGCCATCGATCCCGAGGTCGAGGCTGATGCGGTTCTCCTGGAGCGTGGAGGCTTCGCCGGAACGGAGCTCCTGAACGTCGAACGTTCCATCTGTTTGGACTTGCGATCCTGTCGTCTGGGACTGCGCGATCAGCCGTCGGAGCTCGCTCAGCTCCCGCAGGAGTAGTTCTCGCTCGCTCGCGGCCTGTTCGGCCGCGGCTTCGAGCTCTGCAATCCGTTCAGTCAGTGCGATCGGCGTCCCCAGAGGAACCGGCATCGATGACGGGACCGTTGCGGCTGCGACGCTCTCCTTCTCTCCAAAAGGGATGCCGGACGGAGCCAGGGTCCAAATGCCCCAAAGGGTGCCCACACCCGCAACCCCAAGGAGTGCCACGGTCACGAGAGACCCAGGACCCCCTCGGGCAGCGGAGGAATGCGTTGGTATGCGCGTTGGACCTTTCATCAGCCACCGACATTCTAGCCTATCGGTGCATCGGGGCTCTACGCGCGGTGTTCAGCTCCGACGTGTCGCACCGACAGACGAGACACGCCGCACCTCAGGAAGCCTATTGCGCCGTACGCGGCTCTACGCCCCTACGCCGGACCGAGCTGAGTAGCGCGCTTCGAGGCTTGGGGTGGGCCTGCTACGATCGGGTCGGATCCAGCAATGGCTGAAGAACCAACCTGGCCTGGAGACTGCGTGATCGGGCTGGCGGAACCCTGCCGCACTCCGACGTGGGCGATGTCGAGGATCAAGTGCGCTGGTTCAAGGATCTGAATCACAACGGGATCCTGGACGGAGGCGAGCGGCTCTCTGGTCAGATGTTCCATACGACACCCGTAGACGAAGCGAACCAAGCGCGCGGCTTGCCTGTCGCGCTCGTCGGGTCGCATGGGTGCATCCATCTAAAACCTGCCGATCGAGACTCGATCTTTGGTCTCGGAGGCTTTCTACCCAAGACGAGATTCGTGGTCCACACCTATGCCGAAACACCTTGAAACGATTGGAGGAGCCATTCCACCTTCGGTCTGCTCTACGAGTTTGCGCGCCTCTGTCCTTGCCGCATTGACCGCGTGTATCGCCACTGCGGGCCCTGCGTCGATCGAGTGGAAGACGGACGGAACGGTGGTTCGTGATGGCGTCTCGATCGTCACCCGGCTGACCACGATCACGGGTGCCATCGAGTGGGAGTCAGGAATCTATCTCAGCGGGAATCAGACTCTCGCAAGCGGTGAGATCACCGACTACGTGGCGTTCGTAGCAGCCAGTGGGGGTGACCCCGAGTACTGGCAGATGCCCGCATCGGTCCACCGATTCTTTCGCATCGGAGACTCTGTCCACGTCGCACTCTACTCGGGAGAATGTCGAGTGCGAGTTCCTCGGGGCTGGACAGACTGTGGATTCCGTTTCCAGAAGGCTCCGGCGATCGTGCAAACCACTCCCGCGATCGTCGCATGTAGTCCCACCACACTGCCGAAGCTCGGCCGCAAGGTGGGGAGCTGCTACGCCGTAGACGGTGCTTGGGAGGCGAGGGTCAACTGGCGAGAGGTCGAGCCGCAAGTTTGCAGGGATGGAGTGCTCTCGGCTGTAGAGCTCCGTGGAGACGAAGCCTGGTCGGTAGAGCTCGATCTCGGCACGGGTCACGTGCTCGCCGAGCGGAGGCTCACCAGCATGCCGAAGTCCGCCTGTCCGTGAGGTGCACCCGGGCCGCTCTGACGCTCTGATGTGAAGACCAGTCGGCTTGATAGCGCGCCTTTGCCCGCTGGGCGCTCATGCGTTCGATGCTCCTGCAGCTGTCCATTCCCGTGGAGCCGGAGGGGCACCACGGGAATGGACCGGCGTGAGGCTCGCCTCAGCGGCCCCTGCAGGTCACGCGGAAGTTTCGTTCGGGCGGTTCCGTCAGCGCGAGGTCGTATCCGAAGACGACTCGGCCGATCCCGGGAGTCAGGGGAGCATCGAGTCGAACGGAGTACATCGACAGCAGCTCGAACGATTCTCCCGCCGGAAGCATCAAGACGCAGAAGTCTTGCCCCTCGAGCGGTCGAAAGCGCCCCTGCACGCGATCCCCCCGGAACAGGGTGAACTCCGCCGTGAAGCCGAAGTCGCCAGGATTGTCGATCTGGCTGAAGATTCCGATCGGCTGATCGCCCGATCCCTCGGGTACGGTGAAGGCCACGCGCGCGGACGCGGACTGTGCGAGCGTCGCGCTGGCCTCCGTCACGCTTCCGACTTCGGCGTCCAAGGTACCCGCGATGCTTCGGGGTGTGATCACCAGCTCGGTGAGCGCACTCGCTTCGATCCCCTGGGAGATGCCGCCCGCGAAGGCATCCAAGGCTGTCTCGCAGGGACGCTGCGTGGTCTCGGAATCGACGATCGAACCGACCCGTGCGGTCGTTGCCGCAGCGCTGCAGTCGAGATCCAGGATCGCCACGCGGTCGGGAGCGACGCCGGCATCGCACGCCGTGAAGGCGACGCACGCGAGAAGAAAGAGGGAAAGGGTTCGCATCAGATCCTCCGTATTCGATCGGGAGGCGACGCGCGCTGGGGCGCGGCGCTCGGTTGCATAAGAGAAGAGGTCGGAGTCTGGATTTCGGATGCTGCTTCGCTGGAAAAAATCCGAGATTTTCAGCTCTCGAACGAAGCTGTTGAATTGCGCCGCGGCTCGCGACCCACTGGACCGCCGTCAGAGTCCCGCGGGCGAGTGATGGAGCTGAACGGGTACCACAGCTGACCGATCAGATGTGTCGGGAGGGGCTCATCCGGAAGCCCCACCCGGTTCGCCTCCGCCTCGTCCGGATGCGCGAAGGTTCCGAAGATCACGTCCCACAGGGGACAGAGGCTCGCGAAGTTGGTGTTTGCCAGGGCTGGGTCTGCGGCATGGTGCAGACGATGCCACTGTGGTGTCTGGAGCCACCAGTGAGTCCAAGAGGGCAGGCAGACGTCGAGATTGGCGTGCGAGAGGGGAACGATGATGACGATCGACGCGGAGTACCAGAGCAACACTTCACGCGGTACCCCCAGGGCTACCAGGGGAGCGACGATCAGCAGGGCGCGCAGGATCGCTTCTACGAAGTGAGAGCGCGTCGCCTTCAGGGTGTGGAGCCGATCCGCGCTGTGATGGATCGCATGAATCTTCCAGAGCCGTGGGATTCGATGGAGCAGACGATGTTTCCAGTAGTAGAGTCCGTCGGCCAGGATCAAGGCCCCTGCGACCTGTAGCGCCAAGGGCCAGTGGGTGGGCCAGAGTCCGCGCGGAACAGAGTCCCCGGGCAGCGGCAGCAGCCCGTAGGCGGCGGCCGCAATGACCAGGCTCTCGATGCACCCGGCACCGATGCCAGCACCGAGCAGGGTATGGGCGAGGTCGTTCGGGAGCTGTGCGTCGCCGCGAGTGCCCCAGTCCGATCGGTGGGGCAGGAGTCTCTCGAGTAGGATCAGGCATGTGATGACGACCGCGCCCAGGAGTCCGAGTCGGATGGGGTGCCCGCCTGCGGCGATCTGCACCGCGTAGGCCGCACTGAAGCCGATCACCAAGGTCGGCCAGAGCACCCGCCGAGCCAGCCAGCGCCAGCTCTGCGTGCGTTCGGGCGCAGGTGTTCCGTCCACGGCCGTGCCTGAGCCACAGAGATCCTCGCGCTTTGGAGAAACCTCGCACCCGTCCATGCGTCGTCTACCCGCCGGCTGCGAGCTCGACGATCGCGCGGCTCATGCCGAGGAGCGTCCTGAGCTCGTGTATCCCGGTGCGAACGCTGCAAAGCATCTCACTCGGAGAAGATGTGCCGGACGCTGCCAGGGCCCCGGCATTGGATCTTGCCCCCGAGTGCCGGAACAGCCCCGTGCTGAAGCAGCGAACGTCGCCCTCCGGTGGGAGCGCTGTGCGCAGCGCTTCGAGCTCCGAGTGGGGGATGATCGGATCGTCGAGCCCATGAATCAGACGAACCGGTAGCTGGATCCTCGCGAGCTCGGGGCCGATCTCCCAGTCCTGTAGCACGCTTCGGCCGTGTGGAGTCTCTGGGCGTTGCGCATGTGTTCGCTCTTGCAGGAGGGTGCGTGTGCCTTGCGGCGTGGTGTCCTGAGGGGGCCGTGATTCCGCGCGGCTCTCCGCCGTGGTCGAGCCGCTCGGAGCGCGCAGGCCGCTCTCGAAGAACTGAGGAGTGTCTGCTGAGAGCCCACAGCCGGTCAGGAACGTCGCGCGATCCTGTGGGGGAAGGGACTGCGCCAGCTCGAGCGCCAGCTCCCGCGAGCGAGAACGCGACTTCATCTCGTCACGATTCCAGGTTTCGCCCACGTAGCGTTCCCATGCACTGCGGACCGCGGACGCGATCGGCTGCGTGGAGTCCCCCGCCAGGTTGAGCGCGATGGCCGGTAGCACCAGCGGGTCTGCGGGGGGCGCCGATGCGGTTCGTTCGAGACCGGCCGCATAGCGAAGCGCCGCGCGTAGGTCTGCACACCCTCCAAAGCAGATGAGGCCGCAAAGGTGTCGGCTCGCGTCTGGGCAGGCGGCGAGGCGCAGCGCTGGCAGCGCCCCCAAGGAGATGCTGAAGAGCGCCGGTCGCAGTGCGTCGGGCCGACCTTCGAGCTCGCAGTAGTGCTCCACAGCGCTGCGCAGGTCGTCGAGGAGCGAGGGGCGCAGCCGGATGCGCACGAACGCGCGCAGCGTGGGCACGGCCACGAAGAAGCCCGCGCCCGCCAGGGCCTTGGCGAACCGGTCCATGCGCGGATCTTCGGGACCCCAGGGCGTCATGCCGTGGACGAGGATGAAGCCTCCCAGCGCGCGCCTACGTAGCGGTGTGTAGGTTCGCACGGGCACCGAATCAGGTCTACCGCCGATGCGGACCGAACGACACGCGATGTCGGCGGACAGATGTCGCGCATCCGCCCCGGGGCGAAGCCGGAGAAGCAGTCGAGTGCAAGCGAGGACTCGGGTCCACATGCGAACGGCGCCTCAGTAGTTGAGCTTGCGCGCCAGCCAGTCCCAAACGGGTGTCGGCCGACGGTCCAGGGGGTCGAAGCTCGCGACGAGCACCAGTCGCTCCCCCACATCGCTCGGGTTGGTGCCTCGATGGATCGTGACCCCACCGTGGATCAGGATCAGATCGCCCGGCTCCGAACGGATCACGTCCGACGGGAAGCACTCGAGCACGCGCGGAAAGGGAAAGAGCACGTAGGGGATCGGCTTGAGATAGCGGCTGAGCGAACGCGGGATGATCTCGGTGGCTCCCTCGTTCGTGTTCTTGAGCGTGAGCACGACACTGAAGAGTCCCCCATCGAGGTGCCAGCGCAGGCCCTCCGATCGGCTTCGATACCACTGGATGCGAATCGCTCGTTTGCGGTCTCGCATCAGCTCCAGGCGGGTTCCCGCCGACTCCTCGAGCGCCGCACGCAAGGGGCCGTCGATCAGGGCATACACGTCGGGGAGCTTGTCGCGCACGTCGAACCCATCGATCACACGGTAGGGCAGGTTCATGCCGGCCTTCGCGCGCACCTCTTGGAAGAGATCCGTATGCGATTCGATGCGGCGCAGCCAGTGTTCCGTTTCCTGTGGGCCCAGGAAGTGTACGCGTCGTTCGTAGCCTTCGTGCATTCGGCTCACCCTGTCATACCGCCGCGATGCGACGCGCAATCGAGCGCGCATCCCGGGCGATGCCTCGCAGATAGGCGGATGCCAGCGTACAGGAGTGCCGCATGCCCAGGAGATACAGACCGGGAGTCTCGCGGCTCTCGCAGCGATGCACGCGCGGCCATCCTCGCGCATCGAACTCGAGGAGCTCGCCGAGATGATCCATCGCGTAGCGGAACCCGGTCGCGAAGACGACCAGATCCGGCTCCACCCGCTGTCCCTCGCGCGTGGTCAGCGCGTTTCCCCCGAAGTCTTCGATCTCGCCGATGGACTCGATGCGCCCGTCGCGGATCGCACGCTTGGCCGCGGACCCGAGCATGGGATCGCGGAATCGGAGCGGATCGAGCGGGGTGAAGCGAGCATCGAGGAACTCGAACGGCCAGATCAGGTAGTGCACGTCGATGCCGAGGATGCGCCGTGGTGCCGAGCGGAGTCCCGAGCGGAGCGACAGCCAGCAGCCGCGCGACGACGCTGGCAGCTCGAGCCACTCCTCGATGCATTCGGCGGCGGACTGTCCACCGCCGACGATCAGCAGGCGTCTCGATTCCCGTAAATCTTCGGCGCGCACGTCCAGGCTGTGCAGCCAGCGGTAGGTTGCTCGCTCGGGCTCGAACGCTTCGGGCAGCACTGGGTGGCTCGTGATTCCGGTGGCGTTGACCACGTGCGTGGCGTTCGAGTTCGAGCCATCGCTGCACTCGATCTCGAAGCCCTTCGGACCGACGCAAACGCGCTGGACTTCCGTCCCGGTGCGGGCCTCGAGCGCGAGCTGCTCGCACATTCGGTCGATCCGCTCGACGTATTCGCCGAAGTTCACGTAGCTGGGATCGGTGTCGCGCTTCTGCATGCCCGGGATGCGCGAGAGTCGCAGCGGCGACAGCACCTCGACCCGCGGATCGATCTTGCGAATTCCCGCAGCGATCCGGTCGCCGCGTTCGAGCAGTGTGAAGCTCACCCGCAGATCCTGAAGGCAGCTCGCGATCGCGAGCCCGGCGGGGCCGGAGCCCAGAATGGCGACGTGGGGCGCAGGCGTCATGGGCAGAGCACGATCTTTCCGCTGTGCGCGCGATCCGCCATCCGCGTATGCGCCTCGCGGATCCGAGAGAGGGGAAGCACCTCGCCCACCTGTACGCGAATCTCGCCCTTCTCGATCCAGACCAGCAACCGTTCGGTGGCGTCGCGGATCAGGTGTGGACACTCGAGCATCACGCCGAGGTGTAGGCCCAGAACAGAGAGGTGTTGGTGGATCAGCGCGATCGGGTCCAGGGGGCGCACGTCGCCGCTCGCGCAGCCGACCAGCACCAGGCGGCCGAACGGGCGCATGCGGCGCAGGATGCGTTGCGTGGTCCGTCCTCCGACGCCGTCGATCACCAGATCTGCGCGCAGGTCACCCAGCTGGTCGTACGCGAGGGCCGTGTGTGCACCGAGCTCGCGGGCGAGCGCTCGGTTCTGCGGCGTCGACGCAATCGCCCATACATGCAGTCCCAGACAGCGCGCAATCTGAATCGCGGCGGTGCCCAGGCTGCCCCCGGCCGCGAGGATCACGACCGACTCCCCCGGCTGCGCTCGCGCGCACGTGACCAGCGCGTGGTATGCCGTCAGGTACGAGACGGGTAGAGCGGCCGCTGCTTCGAAGCTCATGGAGTCGGGGATGGGGATGCAGCGCGCACGCGGAACCGCAACCAGCTCGGCATGTGCGCCGGTCTCGACGACCAGTGCGACGCGTTCGGAGGTGCCCTGAATCACGCCGGACGCTTCGCTACCGGAGACGAACGGTGGACGCGGCCCGCCGACATAGGTTCCGGATCGCTGCAGCACGTCGGAGAAGTTGAGGCCGCAGGCGTGTACCTGCACGAGCACTTCGTCTGGCCCCGGCCGCGGTGCAGGTACCTCGTCGACAACCAGACCGCCCAATCCGCCCAAAGCCGTGACGCGGGCGGCCTTCACCGGTCTGCCCCTCGCATCAGCTCCACGCGGACTTCCAGCGCTCGAGTCGCCTCGATCGCGCTGCGAGCGCAGGGCCGAACTGTCCCTGCGGAACGTCGATCAGCTGCATCACCAGGCGAGCCGTCGCCGCTCGTTCCTCGCCCTGTTCGAGCACGACCCCCACGCGGATGGAGCTTCCGAGCTCTCGCTCGATCCGCGCCGTGATCCGGATCTCGGCGGGAAGCGGAATGGGCACGCGAAAGACCGATCGCTCCACCATCGCCAGCATGGCTAAGCGATGCGGTCCGCGCTCGGTGGCTGTTGTCTCCACCAGGGGCCCGGCCACCTGAGCCCCGAGCTCGAGCCCCGTGGTTCCGGGCAGCACGATGCGGCCCGGAAAGTGATCCGCGAACTGCGGCGACTCGGCGGGAACGTATGCACGTCCGAACGCCTGCTTGGCCGATGCGTCGATCGAGATCGCCTGAATGAATTCGAACACGCTAACTCCGGGGCCGCATCCGATCGACGATCCGGGCCACCGCCGCCACGGTGCAGTAGCGCGGCAGGGTCTGGAGCTCGATCACCTCGGGAAAGCAGTCGCGCGGTGTGTCCGAGAGCAGTTGCATCAGGCATTCGCGTCCTGCCGGGGTGAGGGTTCCGTCGCGGGCGAACTCGCTCTCGTCCATGCTCTCGCGCGCGAGCGTCGAGATCGTCTCCTCGGAGATCTGCACCTGCAGCTCGTCCTCGATCCGGAACAGAAAGTCCACCAGGTCCATCGACGTGAACCCCAGGTCATAGAACAACAGCTGATCCGTGGCGACGAGCTCGCTTTCGGAGAGCGCGAGTGTATCTCGAATGATCCTCACCAGAGTCTCGCAGGTCGAGCCGTCCCCATCGCGCGGTTCGGGGTCGGGAGGGTGGATGCGCGGAGCGGTGTCGGGCAGAGTCATCGCGTAGGTCTCTCCAGGATCAGGGCAGCATTCTGGCCGCCCATGCCAAAGGACGTGGACAGGACGCGCCTCACGTCGAGCGAGCGGGGCGACTGCTGGATCAGATCCAGCTCGCAGCGCGGATCCGGCGATACCAGGTTCCGCGTCGGCGGAACGTAGCCTGTGCTGCAGACTTGCAGTGCAACCATCGCCTCGATCGCCCCGGCCGCGGACATGGTGTGTCCGAGGGCGCCCTTCACACTGTGCACGGGTGCGCGCCGCCCGAAGACGCGCGCCAGCGCGCGAGCTTCGGCCAGATCTCCGATTGCGGTTGCGGTTCCGTGTGCATTCACCACGTCGATCTCCGCCGCATCCAGCGCGGCGTCTGCAAGGGTTCGGCGAATGCAGAGCTCGGCGCCGCATCCATCGTCCGGTGGACGATTCAGATCGAAGGCGTCCTGGCTGGTTCCAAAACCCACGATCTCGCCCAGGCTGCGGGCACCTCGCACCTGCGCGCTCGTGGCGCTCTCGAGCACCAGGGCGGCCGCTCCATCACCCAGGACGAAGCCTCGCCGCGCGCGGTCGAAGGGTTTGCAGGCATCTGCCGGGTCCTCGTCGGGGCGGTCGACCGCGATGGCGCCGAGCGCGTCGAATCCAACGGTGTAGCAGGCGCTCAACATCGCACTCGAGCCGCCGGCGACGCACACGTCGAGTCGTCCCGAGCGGATCTCGCGGTAGGCTTCGCCGATCGCCTGGGTCCCCGAGGCGCATGCGACCGCGATCATGCGCCGCGGTCTGCCGAAGTGCTGCGCAAGCTGTTGGAAGGCTTCACCCGACGAGCGATGGATCGTCGCACCGTGCGAGAGTCGGAGCGTGTCGAGCCCGGTGGACCAGCACAACCCCGCGGCCCCGCGGGTTGCCTCGGACTGTGCGAGTGCCTGTGCGATCGCTCGTTCAGGGAGCGAGCGATCGAGGTCGCCTTCGTGGGCGGGGTCTGACTCGATGGCGCCGCCTGCCGTGGAGCGCGCTCCAGCCCGCGCCAGCTCGAGTAGACGGCGGATTCCCGAGCGGTTCTCGAGCAGCCCCTTCCAGATCGTGTCCGGGCTCGACCCCAGCGCGCAAACGGCGCCGACGCCGGTGACTACGACGCGCTGCACGAGATGACCCCCCGCAGCTCGACCCGTGATCGACCGTCGGTCTGATCGACGGGCACGCTGTATCTGAACTCACCGAGCTCCGCGCGATCCAGTGCCGAAAGCAGTTCTGCCAAGCCTCGCGCCGCATGCGGCTGCACGCGGGGCCCTTCCGCCGTGGGTGACCACTCGAGCCCGGAGAGCTCGACCCTGCGGTCCGTATCCGCGAACCTCGTAGGTTGGTTGCTCAGCAGGAGACCTGCGCCGAGGGCCGCGCTGCCCCTCTTCGAATCCTCCTGGTCTCCCGCGAACAGGAGAGCCTCGACCGAGGAAGCCTCCGCCATGCGTTGCTGGATCCACTCGAGCGCTTCCCACGCTTGTCCCGCGGCGCCTCCGAATCCCATCCCGCAGGCGCGATTGCCGAACGCGATCGAAACTGCGGAGAGCGCCAGGTTGTCCACGGCGTGAAGCGTGTAGGTCGGATTCAGGCGGAAACCGCGGCCCACGCGATCGTCATAAGCCGCGAGCTCGCTCGCCGATCGATACAACTCCGGCGACCCTGCCTGACATGGAGCGAGTGCGACCAGGTCCGCGTTCGAACGGTCGAGAGTCGAGCTCGCGAGCCTTTGCGCGACCCCCACCGCCAGCTGAACGGGGGTGTTGAAGCGGCGCACCGAGCGCCAGACATCGGGCGCGCTGGCCCGCAGCTCGGCGACGTCGTCGAGCACCGCCGCAGCTACGAGGAACAGGAGCCTGCCTCCCTGGGGGGGCCGGTGCTGGTCTCTACCGCGCGGCGCACGAGCCTGGCCAGCTGGCGCAGACACAGCCCACCTTCGGTCGCCCGCTCCAGATCGTCGCGGGTGACTTCGATCCGGTAGCGGTCTTCGATCGCCACGACGGTCCCCAGCAGAATCAGCGACGAGAACGGGATCACCTCGTCGAGTCTCTGATCCTCGGAGCAGGCTTCGATGGGACGCGCCTGCTCCTCATCGGGAGCGGCGCGCAGGATCAAGCTGCGC
Organism: Pseudomonadota bacterium; assembly: GCA_003247575.1. Taxonomy (GTDB): domain Bacteria; phylum Myxococcota_A; class UBA9160; order SZUA-336; family SZUA-336; genus SZUA-336. Next base: position 11,744 of record QJZC01000030.1, on the reverse strand, counting down.
AGCTCGCGGATGGTGTCGGAGTCGTCCATGCCGATGGCCTCATGCATCCAGGATCTCGCTCTCCGAGATCAGTACCGGCGCTGGGGTGCGGGCCTGCGCCTTCGGGAAGAAGCGCGGATCCGACTGGCGATACAGATTGTTGTAGGAACAGCCCGGCATGAGCCGGCCGTCCGGCATGACGTAGTGCGTGCAACACTTCTTGAGCCGCGCGACATCCAGGTCGAACGGGTCCATGAAGGAGTGGATGAAAATCGCCTTGCTCTGCAGCTCCGTGCGACGCTCGATCTCGACGGGAGTGAGCGGATTGCGCGAGTTGAAGGTCTGCTTCAGGAAGTCCTTCAGCGAGTGGAGCACCAGCTGCGAGTCCTCGCCGACCTTGGTCGCCGACCACAGCTCCGTGATCGCGTCGAGCAACATGCGCTCGAGCTTGTCGTCGGTGCGCAGAATCGCCTGGTTGGTCATCGCATCCAAGTACTGACGCACGTCGACGAACTCGGGCAGCGGCACGTAGCGCCCGTCGCGCAAACGGAACAGGTAGGTCGCGGTGTAGCAGCTCGGGTGCGAGCACGGAACCGGATGGAAGTGCTCCCGGCGGAGCCAGCCTGTCTGCTCTTCGATCAGCTGATGGACCTCGGGCATGGTGAGCCGATGTCCCGCGGGGTTGGTGTGGAAGCCGTCGCCTCCATCTCCCGTGTGCGCCATCGGCTGGAACACGATGCTCGAGACCTGATCGAGTCCCAGACCGAGCTCGATCAACGCGCCGAGCTCCGCGCAGTTGTCGCCCTTGGAGATGGTCGGCACGAGCACCGTCGGAATGTCGAGCTCCTTCACCTTGTCGAGGCACTGGAGCTTCATGTCCAGGAGCTCGACGCCGCGCAGCTTGTCGTAGACTCCCGGACGAAGCGAGTCGAGCTGCAGCGACAGGTACGCGCCCGACTGCTTGAAGCGTTCGGCGAAGCGCGGGTTGTTCGCGATCTTGCGCCCGTGACTCGAGATCAGCAGGCGCCGCACCTTGCCCGCGTGCGGACCGCGCAGCACGTAGTCACAGAACTCGAAGAACCGGGGGTGAAGCGTTGGCTCGCCCCCGGAGAGCAGCAGGATCGGCAGCTCGCCCTCGGCCTCGATCAGCTTGTCCACCGCGTGCTGGAAGCTCTCGAGCGACATCGAGTAGCCCTGCTGATTGCGCACGATGCACACCGGACAGGTCAGATCGCAGACGTCGTTGATCTCGAGGATGGGAGAACACGTGTGCTGCAGGTGGTCTTCGCAGAGTCCGCAATCGAGCGGGCAGCCGTGGGCGACGCGCGTATCGAAGCGCAGCGGCAGGGTGCCGGGTTTGGTGTAGCCGAGCGACTCGACGTAGTATTGCGCGTCGCTCGATACCTCGGTCTCGAAAGCGCCGTGCTTGGGGCACTTCTTCTGCATGAGCACGCGGCCATCGCGGAAGACGATGTGCGCGTCGATCACATCCCGACAGGTTGGACAGATCGAGCGGGTGTAGCTGAAGAAAGCTTCTGCACGCTGCCGGTCTGGCCTGGGCGCGCAGCACTCCGAGGCGGCTGATTGCGTGGAGATGACGGACTCCTCACCCCAGTGTGCCTCCATCGCTGAAGACCACTGCACCATTGACGTAGGTATTTCGGCTGGATGCGAGAAAGCAGACCAGCTCCGCGCATTCTTCGGGGCGTCCGAAGCGCGACAGCGAGCAGGCGTCGAGGTAGCGCGCCTGGTGTCGCTCCGGAATCGTCGTCTTGAGCCCGCCTTCGTAGATTCCGGCTGCGATGGCGTTCACCAGGATTCCGTAGGGACCGAGCTCGTGTGCGAGACTGCGCGTCATGCCCTCGAGCGCACCCTTGCTCATGGCATAGTGGACCGGGCCTGGGATGCAGCGAGAGCCGGTGATGGAGCTGATGTTGACGATGCGTCCTCGCTTCTGCCGGATCATGGACTTGGCGCTCAGGCGAGTGAGTCGTAGCGCGGAGAGGACGTTGACCTCGAACAGCTCGTCGACCTCGTCGTCGTCGAGAAGAATGAACGGAATGGCCTCGCTCACCGCGGCATTGTTGACCAGGACATCGATGCCGCCCCAGGCCTGCTCCACGCTCCCGACGATTCGAGCCGCAGCACTTCTGTCGCGCAGGTCCGCATGGATCGCGAGGCAGTCGCCGTACGCCAGGACCTGGCTCTCGGTCTGCTTGGCGCAGGTCTCGTTGGTGCTCCAGGTGAAGGCGACGCGCGCTCCCTCTCGAGCAGCGACTGTGCAGATCGCACTTCCGATGCCACCCGAACCACCGGTTACGAGCATGCGCTGATCAGTCAGCAGTCCCGCACCGGGTGTGCGCGCACTCGCGAGTGGACCAGCGCACATCTCTCTGCTCTCCGCTCCCACGCACCGATACTACGCAGAAACGTCGACTCGCCGCAATATGCAGGGGGAGCGGGGCATCGACATCGCCGACGATGCACATCGCGGGCCCGGAGAACCCCCATTCGCGAGCAATGCGCAACGCGATGTGTCCGGGCGTCATCTCGAGCACCGCGCTCGGTAACAGTCGATCGCCGAAGCGTGCACGTTGCGGGGGGAGGAGGGGGTGCTCGAGCCGAACGAGCAAGGCTTCGGGACGCGCGGTTGGACGGTGCACCACCGCATCCTGCAGGATCGCGCGCAGGGCGGGAGTCGCCACCGGCGTAGGTCGCACGTCGGGTGCGGAACGTAGCGCGGCCGAGCGCGTGCAAGCGCCTTCCGAAGGGAAGGTGCTGGAGGCGCCGTCCCCGAGAGAATGGGATGTAGACAAAACACCGCAAGCGCCTCCGAGTGCACGGCACAGAATCAGCGCACGTGCGCGGGGTGGCAGGGTCGCGAGCATGGGGCGTCCATCGAAAGCCTTGTCCGCGGGGAGTGTCACGGTTGCACCCTGCAAGAGAAGGGCTAGCGAGAGGAGGGAGGATGCTCCGAGCGTATGTCCAAAGGCGTGCAAGGGAGTCGAGATCGGGAGCGTCGGAGGCAGCGCACGCAGGGCTTCGAGCTCTTCTCGGTCGGTCGAAGACGGACCGGTTCCCTGGCCCAGAACGACCTCGGGGTGAGCGGCCGCGGAACGGAGCAGACGTTCGAGGCCGTCGTTGGTGCGAAGATCGAGATCGAGTCGCGGGCCATGCAGCCTGAGTCCGAGCATGTCGCTCGAGGGCGGGCGGAGTCGAAGCGCCACGGCCGCTTCGCCGGGCAAGAACCCCTGGGACCCGGGTTGCCAGGGGCCCACGCGATTGCGTGCGAGCACCCGCAGCGACTCGAAGTTGCGCTGCGAACCAGCCGACAGGATGTCCACGGCGAGCACCACGACTTCGCGGGCACCGGCCGCGAGCGCGTGGTGGGCCAGCCAGAGTCCTTGCAGTCCCGAGGCGCACGAGCCGCTCACGATGGGCGGCGCCGTGCCTGCCCACGGTGTGCCGCCGAGCAGTGCGCGCGTGTCGAAGGCGGTCGTCCATTGATCGGGATCGAAGTCATGCGCGGCTCCATTGCTCGAGCACAGGATCAGCGGGGTATCGACGTGCAGCTCTTCGCCGGAGAGACACTCCTCTAGCGCCAGGCGCATCAAGCGCATCCAGCGAGCTCGACCGTGCAGCTCCTCGGGCACGTCTAGCGCTGGATGCGCCCACCAGGTTCGGTCGTCGGGCTTCGGGCCGCGCGGGTCTTGGAAGGGAGCCGGTCGTGGAGGGAGCGGTGTACCCGTGCGTGCGACGCGTGCCAGGTTGCCCTGCGCCGAGGCCATTCCGGCCGAGATCACGATGGAGCTCGAGCTTGGCTGCACCCCGAGAGCTTACTCGGGATGCTACAGTCGCCGCATCCCGGGAGGACTGCGTGCGGGCCCGAACAACGCTTCTCTTGCATGCGGCCGCGTTCATCGTCTGCCTGGCGTTGGGCGTTGGCTTTGCCGTCTCCTACACGGGCCTGCGCACCTCGGACCTCCAGCCGCTTCTCCGACTCGACGCGCGTCTGAAGTGCATGCTGGTGGCGATGGCCGTGGTGTTCTTCGCGGCGGACCAACTCCGCTATCTGGCCTTTGCATGGGCGCTCGGAACGCGCCCGAGCGCTCGCGCGAGCCTGGACGCGGCGATCGCGTGCAACTTCTTCGCGATGCTCACTCCGGGCGGCACGATGGGCGCACCCGGCGCGATCTACATGCTCTGCCGACACGGCATGCCCGTGGGGATCGCCAGCGTGATCGCCTTCTTGAAGTCCCTGGTGAGCACATTGTTCCTGTTGCTCTCGGCGCTGGCGATGTTCGCGCTCGGTCTCGGGCCGACCCTGGACGGCCCCGTGATCGGCTTGTTGACCGGAGCGGTCGTGTTGCTCGGCACCTTGTTGACCCCGCTGGTCGTTGCCGCGGCGCTGCCCGGATGGACGCAAAAGGGTGTCGGAGTTCTGGATCGCTGGGTCGGTGAGCGACCGCTGGCTCGCAGGGTCATGGAGCAGATCCTGAGCGTGCTCGCGCACCTGCAGAAGCTGCGGGCGTCGAGCATTCCGATGTTGCTCTCCGTCAATCTGCTGTATTTCGTCAATCTGATCGGGATCCTGGTGCTGATCGCCACCGGTTTGGGGGCGGAGCCCATCCCCGTGACCTCGGGCATTTCGACCTTGTACCTGGCCTTCGTCTACGTGGCGCCCACACCGGGTGCCGCCGGACTGGCCGAAGGCACGGGAGCGAGCTTCTTCGCGCGCGTGCTGCCGCCGACCATGGGGTTGGCCGCGGTGCTCGCCTTCCGAATGTTGACCGCGTGGCTGCAGATCGCCGTCGGCGCCGTCCATCTCGCCTGGGTCGGCGGCCTCGAGGGGGTCTTCGCTGGTAGAAAGTCTCTTGAATGATCTCGCATCCGATGCGGCCGCGCGGCGCGTCGAACGCTGCGCCCCGAAGCTCCGCGCTCTGACTCTCTCGGCGAGGGAGAAGCGACGGTCTCGATCCGAGCGGCGGCTGGCAGCGTGCGTTTCGCCATCGAAACGTGGCCTCGGCTTGCGCGGGACCGGCCTGTTGCGATAAACCCTCTACCTCCGGAAGCGCCGCATCGCCCGATGTTGCGGCCGGTCCTGGGTCGTCTGATCCTGGGTCTTCTGTACGGTGCGTCTGTACGGTGCGTCCGTACGTACGTTCCCTCCCGAGCAGCTCGTACGGAATCCGAGTTCGGAGTGTTGCGGATGTGGCTACGTACCCGTTTCGACCTTGCCTTCGAAGTGGCCGTACCCACGCCCTTCGTGTTGATGTTGCGGCCGCGCAGTGGCGCCCAGCAGTGGATCGCGCGTGAGGAGTACCGTCTCGAGCCCAACGTTCCGGCCTTCGAGATCACCGACGAGTACGGAAACCTGTGCCAGCGTCTGGTCGCGCAGCCGGGTCCCTTCGAGCTCCATACGACGGCCGAGGTCAACGTGTCAGACGTGATCGACATCGCCCCGGGAGCGCCGTTCGTCGAGGTGCAGCACCTCCCGGATTCACTGCTCACGTTCCTCTTGCCGAGCCGGTACTGCGAATCCGATCGCTTCGGACAGATGGCCCTCGAGATCACGAATGGCGTTCTACCGGGATACGACCAGGTGGCGGCCATCGTGCGCTGGTTGCAGGGTTCGATCCGCTACGTACCGGGCAGCAGCCCGCTGTCGGTGTCCGCGATCGAGATCAACCAGCAGGGGCGGGGGGTGTGCCGCGACCTTGCGCATCTGGGCATCGCGCTGTGCCGCAGCCTGAGCATCCCGGCGCGCATGGTCGTCGGCTACCTGCTGGATCTGGAGCCCATGGACATGCACGCCTGGTTCGAAGCCTATGTCGGCGGACGTTGGTATACGTTCGATCCCACCCAGCCCGTCCCCAGGAGCGGATACGTCTCGATCGGCTACGGCCGCGACGCCACCGATGTCGCCGTGTATACGCAATTCGGTCCACCCGTAGGGCCGATCCGCCAGTTCGTCTCCGTGAGCCGCATCTAGCACCGCACCCCCTTGGACGCACCCCCTATGAGAATCACGCGAATCGTCTACATCCTCGGAGCAGTCATCATGGTGTCGTTTCTGGAGTCCTTTTCGAGCGGAGCTGCCGCGGAGGGTCCCCTCGGTGAGCAGCGAAAGGTCGATCTCTCCGGCAACGTGTTCAGCTTCTCCATGCCCGAGGACTTCAGTAAGGATTTTCTGCTCGAGCCCATGCGCGAGAGCGTCGATGTCACACAAGCGGGAGGCGAATGCACCTTGATCCAGCGCTGGTGGGACCTGAAAGACTCCGGATGGTTCGACTCCGGATGGTTCGGAAAGGACCTGGGCAGCGTCATGCTGATGATCCGACTCCAAGCCGTTCCGGAGAATCGCAGCCAGCTACTCCACTCTCGCGAATTCCGCATCGACGATCGATGGGACTTCATGCTGGCCATCTACGAGAACTTCGAGACCCAATACGCCGAAGTCAATCGAGCCGCATCGGGCATGGACGGAGGGATCATCTATTCGCTCGCAAGCCTCGCCACTCAGTCGAGTGATGGACTGCGTTCGGACTTCCGGGATCACCTGGCCCATGGCCAGAAGTGGACGTCCTACTTCATCGGGAGCATCGGCAGCCCGAGCAACGCTGCGACCTTGGTTTACGCCATGCCTGTCACCCGCGACAGCTACCTCGAGGCCACCTTTATCGTCAGCCCGAACGACGGAGTCGCTCCGCTGTTCTTCATGGATTGGGCCACCGAAACCACGATCCAGCCGATCATCGATAGCTTCCAGATCGACTATGCGACCGAAAATCCCATGCGCTCGGTCACCGGCGGAACATGGCTCGAGCAAACGGTCATCGACGTCGTTCGTTCGAACGAAGAGCGCATCACCGAAGTCTTCTTCCGTGACCTACCGGAATACCAGGCCGAGTGAGGCGCAGCGACCGGCCACGGGAAGTTGGCGCGAACGGATAGGTCAGCGTTCCAGTCCATCGAGTGGAGAGGGTGCCGACCGGGGAGGGCGGCTGTAGTCGGTGTAGTGAATTGGGCGCATGTCCGCGCCGTGACTCCTTTGGGATCCTCCGGTGGAACGAATGTCGCCGCAGGCTCAGCATTCTGTGGACGCTCCATCCCGGATTCCGATTCCGCGAGCACGATGGACTCGAACCGATCGATCGATCGTGAATACGTTCTGAAATGCCCGCGCGACGGCGGCGGATCGCCGTATCATGCTTCCTTCCATGTCTCGCGGCCTTTCCAAGCGCATCAAGGTGTTTCTGAGCTCTCCCGGCGACGTCAGCGAGGAGCGAGCACGCGCTCGCCTGGCGATGGAGGAGCTCGAGCAGAATCCCCTGAATCAGAGCAGGGTGCGCTTCGAGATCGTGGACTGGAACGATCACCATTCTCCCGTGCCGCTCGAGGCCGCGGTCACGCCGCAGGAGTCCGTGGAGAAGTACAAGGGACGGCCTTCGGAGTGTGATCTGACGGTGGTCCTGCTCTGGAGCCGGCTCGGGACGCCGCTGCCCAGCCGGATCACGCGGGAGGACGGCACCCGCTACGAGTCCGGCACCGTGTGGGAGCTCGAGGAGGCGCGCTCCGCGGGCAAGCCGATCTGGATCTATCGCCGTACGGAGACTCCACAGATCGGACTCGACGCCGACCAGACCGAGCTCGATTCGATGCGCGCGCAGTACCGCGCCGTGGGAGGGTTCTTCGACGGGTTTCGGTCTCCCGATGGCTCGCTTGCTGGCGGCTTCCACGAGTACCCCGAGCCTGCAAAGTTCGCGGATCTCTTCGCCAAGCACCTGGCGATGTTTGTCGCGCAGTCTCCTCGGACCGAGCGCCGCCGGCCCGCCTGGCTCACCACCGCGCGAGAGGCCCTCGCCTCCGCTACCGAGGGAACGCTCGACGAAGCGACTCGCGATGCGATGCGGGCGCACGACCCGAGCACGCTCGAGGAGTACAGGCTCTCGCGCTGGGCAGATGGGGCGCAGTCTCGCCATGCGATCGACACCCGGTTCACGCCGCTCACGGTGCTGCTCGACCGAGGCCCGGGCGCGCAAGGATCGCGCCTTGCCGAGCACTCGCGCACGCAGCCCTTCACCGATCTGCGTGAAGTGCTCGCCGAGATCGATGCGCCCGCCTTCGTGCTGCTCGGTCCTCCCGGATCGGGCAAGAGCACGCTGCTGCGCCGGCTCGAGTTCGAGCTCGCGCGCGATGCATTGCGCGCACCGGTTGGGTCGCAGGCGATCGCCTTCTTCGCATCCCTGAACGCCTACGAGGTGCATCCTGGCGGTGCACAGACGCAGCAGCCGCGAGAGTGGCTGGCGAACGAGTGGCGGCAGCGGTTTCCGGAGATGGCGGATCTGGATCGACTGGGCGGAGCTCCACTCGTGCTGCTGCTCGACGCGCTGAACGAGATGCCGCAGGCCAGCGACGACGACTACCGGCGAGCCGTCGATCGCTGGCGGCGATTCATCGCCGATGCGGCGCGGAGCGGAGTGCGGCTCGTGTTCTCGTGTCGTAGCGCAGACTACAGCCTGCCGCTGGGGACCGACGAGCTCCCCGTGCCGCACGTGCGCATCGAACAGATGGACGACCCGCAGGTGCAGGAGTTCCTCGGGCTCTACAGCCCGGAGCGCGGACCGGAGCTCTGGCAACAGCTCGAGGGCACGCGTCAGCTCGATCTCTTCCGCTCGCCGTACTATCTGCGGCTGCTCGTGGATCAACCGGGCGATGCCTGGCGCAGGGGGCGGGCTGCGCTGTTCACTGGATTCGTGCGCAGTGCGCTCTGTCGCGAGCTGGGCGCGCACAACCCCTTGCTCCTGGACGAGGAGCTCTTCGACATCGACGACCGCTTGCTGATCAATGGCGAGCCGTGCGGAGACTACGAGCTGCCGGTCGGTGTGGAGCCCTTCGCGCAGCTCGCCTTCGTGCTGCAGGAGCGCCACGGCAGCCGCAAAGGCTCCCAGGTCAAGGCGAACATCCGCGATGCCCTGCCTCTGCTGGGGGAGCGTGGACGCGATCGCTTCGACGTGGGAGTGGATCTTCAGATCCTGGACAAGCAGCGGCGCGAGTTCACGTTCGTGCACCAGCTGGTGCAGGAGTATTTCGCGGCGCGTTTCCTCGCCGAGTCGCCTCGTGCCCGGCTGGCGCGCACGCCTTGGCGTGCCGAAGAGATGTCGCCCAGCTTGGAGGACGAACTCGCCAGAATCGGCGACGCCGACCCGCTGCCCCCCGCACCGACCACGGGGTGGGAGGAGACGTTTCTGTTCGCGGCGGCGATGGCGACGGACTGCGACGCATTCATCGCGGCACTCATGCGCGAGAATCTCCCCCTGGCTGGCCGCTGCGCGGCGCAGGCCGACGTTTCGATCTCCTCCGCATTGCGGGTTGAGCTCCAGGGCGAGCTGCTCGCGCGTAGCCGCGCCCCCGAGGCAGATCTGCGCGCACGGATCGCGGCCGCTCGGGCTCTGGGGGAGCTCGGCGATCCGCGGCTCGAGAAGAGGAGAGGTCCGCACGGCGACTACCTGCTCCCACCATTCATCGCGATCCCTGCGGGCGAGTATACGATCGGTAGCGAGGAGGGGGACGAGGACGAGAAACCGGTGCATGCAGTCCAGCTCGAGGCGTTCGACATCGCCCAGTTCACCGTCACCAACGCCGAGTGGGAGCTCTTCATGGCAGCCGGCGGCTACGACGATGAACGCTGGTGGGAGAGCGAGGCGGCGCGCCGGTGGCGCCAGGGCGAGGGAGTCGCCGACGCTCCGAAGCAACAGCTCCGCGAGCTGCGGAGATTCTATCAGCAGCCGGGTAGGATCGAGCAGGCGCTGCGCGAAGGGCGGCTGACGAGTCGAGGTGCGGAGCAATGGGAGGGGCTATTGGCCCTCTCGGATTCTCAGTTCGAGGAGGTCCTGGCTGAGACGTATCCGGAGCAGCGCCGAACCGCGCCGGTCTGGTGGACGGATCCGGCCTACAACCACCCTAGCCAGCCGGTCGTCGGCATCTGCTGGTTCGAGGCACAGGCGTACTGCCGTTGGCTCTCCGAGCAGCGTGGGCAGCATTTCGAGCTTCCGAGCGAGGCCATGTGGGAGGCGGCCGCGCGTGGAAGCGAAGGGCGGCGGTACGCGTGGGGAGACGAGTTCGACCCTCGCCGCTGCAACACCTTCGAGACGCACGTGCGCGGAACGACGCCCGCGGGTGTGTTCCCTGAGGGAGATGCGCCGAATGCAATCCATGACCTTACTGGGAACGTGTGGGAGTGGCTGGCCGATGACTGGCACTCGAGCTACGTGGGTGCCCCGAGCGACGGTCGCGTCTGGAGCGATGAGCCTCGTGGCGATCGGCGCGTGGTGCGCGGCGGTTCCTGGGACCTTCCGCGGATCCTCGCCCGTTGCGCGTGCCGCTCCCGCCTCCTTCCCGGCTATCACTTCGACAATCTGGGGTTTCGTGTGGTGCGTGTGTCCCCCATCCGCTCTGAACCCTGATCCCCTGAAACTCTGAACTCTGATCCGGAAGGGAGCCTTGTGATCGTTCACGAAGGCGCGCGATACTCGCGCCGCTGGCATCGCCAGTGGGGCGGCCTGAGACCGGCGCGTGGTGCGCGGCGGTTCCTGGAACAATCCACGAATCAACGCCCGTTGCGCGTACCGCAACCACAACCTTCCCGGCAATCACAACAACAATCTGGGGTTTCGTGTGGTGCGTGTGTCCCACATCCCCATGAGCTCTTCTGCACCCTACGGTGCCCTACCGGAAATGCGTGTCGATCACGGTCGGCGCGCCGAGGGGAGAGCGCAGTGGATGGCGCAGGCAGGTCCCGTCCGCACCCCTGGAGGCGCGCGCCCCAGGCGTCGGGCGCATACAAAATTCGAGGCGCCTCCCGGGCTCCGGCCCCGAGGCGCCTCACCTCAGGCTCCCGCTTGCTTGAGCCAGCCCCCGAGCAGGCGCCCGATCTCGGCCACGCGAACACTCGCGTACTCGTACTGGCCGTCGCTCAGCCAGCGCCATGCATGGGCAAGGCGCAGGTAGAGCCGCAGGCGCCCGAGTGCGGCATCTGCCGTTCGCAGCGCCGTGAGCCGCGCGGCGCCACGATGGCTCTGTGCCTCGAGCAAGGTCTCCTGAAGGTCGAGGGCGGCGTCGACCAAGCGCTGCGCGCGGCAAACGCAGCAGAGCCGGTGTCGCGGCGTTCGAGTTCCAGCTGGCCGATCGGCTCCTCGAACTCCAGCACGAGCTGCGAGAGCACACGTACCAGCCCGGTCGGTACACTCATTTTCGCATCCACGAGCCGAAGCGTCGCAAGATCAGCGCGGCTCCCTTTCGGGATCGTGTGGTGCACCATGCGCTCTGCAACGTGATCGAGCCTCGCTTCGAGCGGATGTTCTACTCGCAGAGCTATGCGAACCGGGTGGGCAAGGGGACGCACCGCGCGGTGGAGCGTCTGCAGGAGCTTTCGCAGCGGCACCGATACGTGCTTCGGGTAGACATCGTTCAACACTTTCCCTCGATCGACCATGCGATCCTGGGCGAGCTGCTCCGCCGCACGATCGTCGAAGAGGATCTGATGTGGCTCGTGGATCGGATCCTGGCGAGTGGAGACGGAGTGCTCGAAGAGGAGTACACGCCCGTATGGTTTCGAGGTGACGCGCTCTTTTCGGTGTGTCGCGCGCGTGGCCTGCCGATCGGAAATCTCACCTCCCAGTTCTGGTCGAACTGCTATCTGCACCCGTTCGACCAGTTCGTGACGCGTGAGCTCGGATGTTCGGCGTACCTCCGCTACGTGGATG
>QJZC01000051.1 GCA_003247575.1 Pseudomonadota bacterium | reverse complement strand
CCCACCGAGACGCATGCTCCCGCTCGTGCTCCAGCACCATGCGGACTGCCCGCTCCCGAACCTCTGCCGAATACCTCTTCTTCTCACCCATGAACCCAATCCTCTCAAGAATCTGGGTCTCCGGGGAACCCGGGGCGGTTCAACCACCCTCGGCACGCGCTTCGGTGCGGCTGTGGCATGGATGGGCTACGCGCTCCAGTCGTACGCGGGCAGCGCTCCCGCGGCTGGGCGTCCCCGGCCCTGGACTTGGGACCTCGACCGCGCCGAGGTCCGTATCCGGGCTTATTCCGTTCGCCGAGGCCGAAGGCGCCGCACAGGCCATCCTCGCCGACTTCGCAGCAGAGTCGATCTGGGACCTGGGCTGGGTGGGAGCGCGCTCTCTCGAGGAGCAGCTCGCGCTGATCCTCGACCAGATCGAGGTCCTGGAAACTCTGCAGCAACGGCTGGAGCGGGAGGGGGCGCGCCGCGATCGCGCCGTGGCCGAGGCCGTCAGGATCATCGACCTCGGACGGCTCGAAGAGACCGACGCCGACCAAGGGCGCGGGGAGGGGGAATAGAATTGACTTCGGAGTCGTGCGAGTCGGGCGACGAGTCCGTTCGTTCACAGCTGCACACCTGACCGCCCGCTCTTCCGGCGCCATCGCGAAGGAGCCTCGAGAGCCGCTACCATGCTCCGAGGAAATCGCCTAGGGTCAGCCGAGTGCGCGAACTGGACTCCATCACCGTCAAGGGCTTCAAGAGCCTCGCCTCCATCGAGGGGTTGGAGCTCGGCCCGATCAACGTGCTCGTCGGAGCCAATGGCGCGGGCAAGTCGAACTTCATCGAGGTCTTCTCCTTCCTCCACGCCATCCGAGCGGGCCACCTCCAGGAATACACTGCCCGCGCCGGGGGCGCGGACCAGCTATTGCACTTCGGGTCCAAGACCACGAAGCAGATGCAGCTGGGCATTTCGTTCCGTGAGGCGCAGAACCGCTACGAGATCAAGCTGATTCCGACGGACACCGACGAGCTCTATCCGCAGTCGGAGACCGTGTGGTTCTGGGACAAAGCGCGCTATTCGCATCCCGTCGGGGACCCCTTGTCGGCTCGCGGGAAAGAGGCGGGCATCAGTGATCCAGATGCGCAGCGAATCTCCGGGTACGTGAGGAGACATCTCGATCGCTGGCGCGTCTATCATTTTCACGACACGAGCTCGACGTCTCCCATGAAGAAGACGGCCAGCGTCGACGACAATCGGGCCCTCCGGCCCGACGGCTCCAACCTGGCGCCCTTCCTCTACTATCTGCGCGAGCGGCACACGTCCGCGTACGGCCTAATCCGGCGCGTCGTGCAACGAGTGGCCCCCTTCTTCGATGACTTCGATCTCGAACCCCAGCAGATCAACGAAGACAAGATTCGCCTGGAGTGGAAGCACACCGGCTCGGACTCGCACTTCCCGGCTGCCTCCTTGTCGGACGGGTCACTTCGCTTCATCGCCCTGGCTACCCTGCTCCTGCAGCCTGAATCGCACCGTCCGTCGGTCATTCTCATCGACGAGCCCGAACTCGGCCTCCACCCGTACGCTATCACTCTGCTCGCGGCTCTGGTCAAGCAAGCCTCGGCCACGAACCAGATCATCCTCTCGACGCAGTCGCCGTTCCTTCTGGACCACTTTCAGCCCGAAGACGTGCTGGTCGCAGATCGCGTAGATGACGGAACGAAGCTCACACGGCTGGAGTCGGATCGCCTCGCTGCATGGCTGGAAGACTACAGCCTGGGCCAGCTCTGGGAGAAGAACGAACTCGGCGGTAGGCCAGGCGCGCACTAGGCCATTCGGGTATGACCAGATTGCTCATCCATGTAGAGGGCGAGACAGAGGAGACCTTCGTCAACGAGCTACTCGCGCCCCATCTCACGGAGATGGGATACTCGAAGGTCAGCGCACGGCTGCTCGGAAACTCGCGACTGCGTCAACGCCGCGGCGGTATTCGCGCCTGGACGGCGGTCCGAAAGGACGTGCTGGCGCATCTCCGAGGGGATCCGGGAGCGCTGGCAACCACGATGGTCGACTACTACGCTCTCCCTCGAAGTGGTCCTGGCGAGTGGCCAGGAAGGGATGCCGCCGCGCGAGCACCGTGTCCCGAGAACGGACGAATCGTCCAAGAGAAACTCCTCGCGGATGTCTGCATGCAGATGGGAGATCGCTTCGATCCGACGCGTTTCATCCCCTTCGTGATGCTCCACGAATTCGAGGCTCTGCTCTTCAGTGACTGCGACAGGTTCGCGGCGGGAATCGGACGCGAGGAGCTCGCGCCTCGGTTCAAAGAGATTCGCGATGCGTTCGCATCCCCTGAGGAGATCGACGACTCTCCCCTCACGGCTCCCTCCAAGCGGATCGAGGGACTCATGCCCGGCTACCAGAAGCCGCTCCACGGAAACCTGGCGGCACTGAGCGTCGGCCTCGCAGCCATCCGCTCTGCCTGTCCGCACTTCGACAGTTGGATCAAGGAACTCGAACGGCGCGCTGGAGCGAGCGCAATCGGCGTGCAGGGTCGCTGAGCTCCGACGGACACCGCGGTGGAGTCGCGCGAGATCCGCATCTATGGTGTCGAGGTCGCAGCGAATGCCTCGGCCGAGATCCGCCGCAATCGGATCGACAACAGCGCGTGCGCTCGCTGAGGAAGCGGGCCAGCAAGCGGATGAGGCGACCAATTCCAAGAACCGAAAGGCTCTGCGGGCGATCGAAAAGGTGCTTCGCCGGCTCGGGAAGAGAGCGATTCTTCTATGCCCACTAGACCTATCGTCTCCTCAGGTGCAATGCGATCTGTTTGATGTGTGCGGGGACCAGTCAACTTAGAGCTTGGAATGTGGTGAAGAATTCTTTCGACTAAAAAGCGTTGCTAATGGCAGCTGCAGAAGCTGCAAGGCAGGGTTGGGAGGAGGCTGATGTTCGCGAGTTTGAGCACGAGGCTTGCGCTCGCATGGCAGCAGCGACTATTGCGGACCCGGGCTGTGTCCCGGCATGGCTTGATTTGGGTGACTTCTTTGCAGAGGAGGACGCCGACCGGGCGGCCGCCTACTATGATCGGGCAACCTCGCTCTTGCGTGATGGAAGATGTTGGAAGGATCACGCTGAGGAGGTCGATGAGGCGTTTGCAGCGAAGGCGAAGTTCTTGATCCGGCAGTCTCGGATAGATGAAGCAGAAAGGGCAATCCTGGAAGGTCGTGCGCTTTTAGGGGGTGATACGGAAGGACCCGGTCTGAGAACGGCTGAGGCGATCCTCGGACGAGTTCGAACGGTCGGAGATGGATGATCCTCCTGTCTCGCTAGTGAGCGGGGCGTTCGGAAGACTTTTGTCGACGGAAGTGGGGGGTGGCGGCCCCGTCTCCTGGGAGTCTACGGAGGGGGCACCAAGCCGGGAGAAGAGGCTTGGTGCGTCGCCGCCGGTCGGGGAGTTCGACCGAACGAGGGCGGCGGCTTCAGAGCAGCTTCTTGAAATCCTCGATCGTAAGCCCGGCGTCGCGCACGATGCCGCCCGTGGTGAGTGCGTTGATTGGATTTGGGGCAGCTCAGACGTCGCCCTCGACTTCGCGGATCTCCACACGTTGGAGAAGCTCGTCAACGACGGCGAGGTAGTTGGCGATCGCATCCTGGATGTTCTCGGGGGCCTCCTTTTCGGTGGCGCCTTGAGACCGGCAGCCGGGGGTCCCGGGGTACAGCGACGCTGAATCCTTCTTCCGAGACCTGGAGCGCGATCTTGTGACGCATCCTCCTGTCTTATCGCAGCTAGGCGCCGCATTCGTCCTGGGCAATCCGGTGCGAGATGTTCTCGAGTATCCGGTCCTCCTGGGGTCGAGGCGTGCGCCCTGCTCGGGGTGCCGGGATTCTCCCTTGAGGGGCCTTCCCGTGGCATACGGGTAGGTTTCGGCGCAGCGGGATTGGGGGCTGGCAGCGGATGGCACGCGCATCAGCGTACTTGTATGCCGGGGGCGGGTCCGCCGTGCCCGCGTCTGCGGGGCCCGGGGCTCGACTGGACTCGCCGGAGAGGCGGCTGACTCGGTGCGTTGGGCACTGTCACCTGGGCCCCTGTGTGGGCGCGTCTCGCGGATGGGAGGCTGCATGGGCCGTAGAAAGAATGGGATTTCATCAATGACTACAGTAACTTAGTGGTTGGTTGAGTGCAGCTTATTTAAAATTAAGTTATGATCGCGTCCATGGAGTGGGGGTTTTACGGGCGGCGGGCCGAGTTGAGTCAGCTGCGCGCGATCATGGGCCGGAACAGATGGTTCTTTGCCAAGGTCAGCGGCCGGCGCCGAATTGGCAAGACGACACTGATCCAGCAAGCACTGGGGGACTCGTCTCGCCCGGTGGTGTACATCCAGATTCCCGACTCCGGTCCGGCTGGGGTGCTCTCGGTTGTACGCGACGCATTCGAGACCTTCGGCGTGCAGCGGGAACAGGCGCCAGTTCCCACGTCGCTCTCGAGCTTGGCCTCGGTCATCTCCTCGCTCGCCAGGCACGGCTACGTCGTCGTTCTCGATGAATTCCGATATTTCCATCGCAAAGTCCTGTCTGAGTTCCCGTCGCATCTACAACGAGAGATTGACGCTCTCGGTGCCGACGCAAGCTCGGTGCGAGGCGGGCTCTTCGTGCTGGGCTCCATTCACACCGAGCTGAGCTCACTGCTCGAAGACCGGAACGCCCCTCTCTACAATCGAACGACAGACGTCATCGAGGTGGGACACCTCGACATCGCGTCGATTCTGGAAATTCTTCGCGCACACAGCGATGCAAGCCCGGAGCGCCTGCTGCGCTTTTGGAACCTGTTCGAAGGCGTGCCCAAGTTCTACCGGGACTGCTTCGAGCAAGGGGTGCTCGATGCATCGCCCGAAGAACTTCTTCGCAAGATGTTCTTCCAGAGCTCCGCACCGCTGCGCAATGAGGCCGAGAACTGGTTCCTCCATGAACTGCGCGGGCGCTACGACGTCGTGCTCAAGTTCATCGCACGCCACCCTGGCTGCTCCAATGGCGACCTCGATTCCCACGTACGCCAAACCAGCCCTGCAACCGCCGAACAGACGGCTGGATACGTCAAGATTCTCACCGAGCGCTACGGGCTCGTAGAGCGGCGTCTCCCCATCTTTGCCAAGAGAGAGGCGAGAAAGGGACGCTACTACATCCGCGACAACTTTCTGCGCTCCTGGCTCGCCGCTCTTGCCCCAGCCGTCGCTGCGATCAACTTCCAGCCGACGGACCAACTCGTAGACCAGTCGCTGGCGCGTCTTTCCGAGACGGAAGGGCATGGATTCGAGCGCCTTGTCTCGACGCTCTATGAAGAGCGCAGCCGCAAAGGGCTCCCAGGATTCTCGCTCACACGTCAGATCGATGGATTCTGGGACTCTCGAGGAACAGAGCTCGATCTCGTCGCCATCGATGAATCCGAGAAGCGCATTCGCTTCGGCACGTGTAAGCGGTCGGCAGACAAGCTGTACTCCTCACTCGCGCCTACGAATGATCATATCGCTCGCTTCCTTCGGCAACGCCCGCATCCGGGTTACACCATCGAGAAGGTCGCGATCGCGCCGACCGTACGCCCAGAGCTCGCCGATCGACTGCGCGCTCAGAGCTGGCTGGTGGAGGATCTCTCTACCCTGACCAAAGGCCTGTAGAGAGCTACCCGATCAGCAGTTGTCGCCTCATGATTTCAGCGAGGGCGCAGAATGCTGTATCTTGCTCCCCGGAGAGGGTCGCGGGGAGAGCGTGTCCCGAAGGAAGGAGACCGGGTCGGATGGCCAGGGCTGCGATTCGAAGGGGCGATGTCCACCGAGTGCCCGTGCCGCAGAGCGGGCGACACGGCGCGACAAGGTGGTGTGCCGGAAGCTGGCGAATCGCTGAGCGGGCAGTCAGATGGACCTGAAGACCGCGGGTAGGCAGATGACGGAAGAGGACTTCATTGACTCGATCGATGCTTCGTTTTGTCAGCTGACGCCACTGGAGAGAAGAGAAGCAGTAGAGTGCGCGAGCGCAATCTCGGCGAACGCGGTTCTGATGGTTCTCTACGAGATCGCGGTTGGAGACCTCCCAAGGGCTGAGTCTCTGGACTTGATCGACAGGGTCGGTCGCAAGTGGCTTGCAACCGATGTAGTGAGCTGTGCGCTGGCGATCGTACGAGCACTTTTGGAGGGGCAGGTCGTGGACGATGAGGCCCTTCAGCGTCTCCTGGATGCCAGTCGTGCCTCTCCTGGAGCATACAACGCTCTCGGGATCATCGAAGCGTGCGATGAGCGTTGGTCCGAGCGGTGTAGTCAGTGCCTCTCGTCTTGGGGCGCGTTGCGCAGCTAGTGGTTGGGGCCCAATGTTGGACGACCTATGAGGCTGTGGCCATCCCGTGGTGTCCGGGCCTTGCGGGACTGTCTTGCCGCGCTATGGCTTCTCGGACTGGACGGTGTAGGTGCGGAGGGGTCGATGGAATCCCTTGACCGAGATCTGCTGCTGTTCGATGCAGGGGATCTCGTGGTGCACCAGCGCCCAGGTGCTGTGGCTCATGAGAATCTTTCCGGGGGTGCAGGCGGCTTCCAGGCGTGCCGCAAGGTTGGTCTGCATGCCAATCGCCGTGTACTCGCGTCGCCCATCGGATCCGAAGCCTCCCACGGTGGCCATTCCGGTGTTGATGCCGCAGCGAATTTCGAACGGAGTTTCGATTCCGGATCCGAACCACTCCTGCTGGAGCTCTGTCGTTCGCTCCTGCATCCGGATGGCCATGCGGACTGCGCGCAGGGCGTGTTCGCGATCGCTGGCGGCCTCGGGAGCTCCGAATAGAATGAAGAGTCCGTCTCCGGAGATCTGAGCGACGGTTCCGCCATGCTCGTTGGCGATGTCTACCATTTCTTGGAGATAGCGATTGAGAAGACTCGCCAGATCCTCGGGCTCCATGGCATCGGTGGTCGCTGTGAAGTCCTTGATGTCCGAGAAGAATAGGGTGAGCTTGCGACGCTCGTGTCTCGCGATCTTCTCTCCGCACCCAGACACGATCTGTCGAGCGAGCTGGGGCGCCAGGTACCTGGATAGCAGGGCCTGCGCCCGTTCGAGTTCGGCGTTGGTCGCGGCTAGTTCGGAGGATGCCGAGCGAAGTCGGGACTCGCCTCGCTGCAGTCGCTTCGAGACGAAGGTCATGAGGATCGAGAGACAAAACATCAGGGCACAGGTGGCAGGTGCCAACCAGAGGACTTCTGTCGGAAGCTTGCGGTAGGGCTGATCTGCCACGAAGAGCAGTCCCGCGTACTCTGCGCTGAGTAGGACGCAGAGCGCGCTGGCCGTCCGCACTCGACCCAGCAACCCCGCGAAGACTGCCAGGGACAGGAAGGCCGGAATCAGAAGGGGGAGCAGAAGGGACTGGTAGAGTTCGAGCACGAACCACCATGAGCCGGTGAACAGGATCGAGTTTCCTGCGATGACGAAGGCGCCCAGGGTCTGCCTCGCCTGGATCCGCCGGCTGAACCACCACGCGCCTACGTTGAACGTGGTGCCGAGTGCCGTGATGAGGAGATGGCCGCGATAGATCTCCAGGTCTGCCGATGCTGGGAAGGGATCGAGCGATCGAATGGCCAGGTAGAAGAGCGTCTGCTGTGCCAGGAATAGACAACTGGCGACCGCAGCACAGCGCAGCAGCCACTCGAACACCGACTCGATGGTGGTACGCGCGATCGGGTGATCCGCTGGAGTCGATGGCTGAGTCGCCAAGCTGGATCCCTTCCGGGTTGCGGCAGATCGAAAGCGTGTCTGGCAGCGTTCTACGAGGCCCATATCGGCTCTGCGGGCCATCGACCGTACCCGCGGCAAACGAAGCCGAAGTCGCTCGTGGCGCGATCAAGCTGTCGCGGAGGAGGGTCTACCGGGTGCGCCGAGCCGTCGCCCCGCGGCTCCGCTCAGGGCAGTTCTTCGATCGCTTCGTCACGCATGGCCGCCTGAGCCTGCGCCATGCGGTAGGCGACGTGATAGCGATGGATGTTCGAGACGTAGCGCACCGGCTCACGACCGACGAGGCGCGCCGTGGCCACCTCGACGTTTCCGAACCACTCGTTCGGGTCCAGGCCCATGCGGCCTGCGAGCTCGCGCGCTTCGAGGATCGTGTGGGGCCCGGCGTTGTACGCCGCCCAGGAGAAGGTACGCTGACTCCATTCGCTGAGCGACGGATCGGAGAAGTAGCGGTCTCGCAGGAATGCCAGATACTTGGCGCCCGCATGGACGCTCCCATCGGGATCCTCGATCTTGCGGATGCCGACGTTGGGATCGGCGGCGGTGCTCGGAAGCACCTGCATCAGGCCGACGGCTCCGGCGGCGCTGCGGGCTCTGGGGTCGAGCTGGGATTCCTGGTACGCCTGCGCGGCGAGTGCGAGTGGGTCGAAGCCGTAGCGATCGCCGTACTTCTCGAACAGGTGCATGAAGCGCCGCAGCTTGTCGCGTTCCGTGCGCGAGGTCGGGTTCTCGAGCCAGCGCCCGCTATCGAAGTAACGACGCAGTAGAAGGTTTCCGAGCAGCGCTCCCTCGCGCGCCTCGGCTACGAAGGCATCGAGCTCGTGCCGCAGCAGGTCTGCGTCTTCGCGCACTGCCCAGGCGACCTGGTTGCCGTCGGTGAGGTGTACGTCCAGGACTCGAATGTCGGGCAGCACGCGCGCCCATAGACGACCCTTGAAGGCATCGATGGCAGTCATGGGGATGACACCGGCGTTCACGAACTCGAGCACGTCCTCGCTTCGCAAGCGCGCATCGACCTCCTCGACTTCGAGCCCGGCTAGGCCTTCGGTGCGCAGCTTCGTGTCGAGCTCGCGCAGGTGCTCCGCGTAGCTGCTCGAGCTCAGAACCTGCACCCGCTTGCCGGCGAGGTCGCGTAGGCTTTCGGGCGCAGGCACGTCGCGGTGGACGACGATCACCTCCGATACGGAGCGTCGAAAGGGTGCCGTGAAGGCCACGTCCTGGCTCCGCTCCTCGGTCACGGTGAGGAACGCGGCCGCGATGTCGCCGCGTCCTGAACGCAGGGCTCTCAAGAGCTCGGAGAAGGGGACGGGGACGTATTGAATGCGAACCTTGCGCGTCTCGTCGCGGATTCCCCGATTGAGCCGTGCGGCAAATGCGCTCAGGAGCTCTGCCTGAATGCCACGGATGTGGCCGCTGTCGAGAAAGAAGTCTGTGCGGCTGGGGGTCACCAACGCCCGAATGACCCGCCGCTCGCGCATGGCGTCCAGGTCTCCCGTGAAGCTGGCCAGCGACGGGTCCCCGAATTCGGACAACAGCGCATCGGCGGCAAGGGTGTCGGACGGCGTCGTCTGCGGCTTCTCCACCTCGGGTCCGCAGCCGCTCAGCCAAAAGAAGGCTGTGAGCGCGAACAGCCACCGGTGTGCGCTGCGCGCAGTCACGACCTGCTCTCCGGCCCCCTCGCTCATCTCATCAGGCTCGCAAATTTTCGGCGAAGTGCGAGTTCGGTGTCGCGGGCCTCGACTAGGAAGATGTCTCCCGACGTGAAGCGCGACTCCCCCGATTCGCGAGCTCTTGCTGCAAGCGCCCACCGAGCTCGTGGGCGGACGTCGAGATGCACAGTCCCCCGTGGGTTGCCTCGATCTCCAGAATCCGCTGCTGCGGATCTCGCGCCGCCTCGCGCGCTTCGACCCATCGGCTCCTACGCTCCACCCAGGAGCGATCACCCTCCTCGTCGAGCCCCTCGACCCAGAGCTGGCCCGCGGGGTGCCGCGACTCGAGCTGCCAGCAGGCCGGGCAGGTGAGCCGCGCAGCGTCGCGAGGAGCGACGCCCCAGTGCCAACGGCCCTGGCTATAGATAGCGCCACAGTGGACGCAGGCGCTCGGATCGGAGACGGGATCCGGCGAGGGCACCTCTTCGCGCAGGCGCCGATAGAGACAGCTCGGCGTGTGGAGTCCGCTTCGTCTCCGCTTCCAGATCGGTCGTCGTGCGCGCTCGAGTCCGAGAATCACGCGCTGTAGGGGAGCAAATGAGATGCCAACCGCGGGGCGCGCGCGCGCACGCCGGAGCGCCCACCCGTGTGCACACTGAGCACACTGGGGTAATGATTGCTCAGGTCTCCACCAAGGTGGTCCCCGCGCGTGCACACAGAGATTCCTGGTGGGACGCGATCACACCCCAGTCGGGAGTGTGAAGTAGAAGCAGGACCCCCGCCCGGGCTCGGAGGTCATCCAGATCTCGCCGTGATGCCGCTCCACGATCCGCTTGCAGATCGACAATCCGATACCGGTTCCCGGATATTCCTCGCGCAGATGGAGGCGCTGGAAGACCTCGAAGATCCGCTCCGCGAAGCTGGGGTCGACCCCGATGCCGTTGTCCTCGATCTCGAACCGATGGGTGCGCCGTCCCTGGTGCGCTCGGATCTCGATCCGAGGTGCGTCATCACGACGGAACTTGATCGCGTTGCCGATCAGATTCTGGAATAGCCGCACGAGCTGACGTCGATCCGCACAGACGGCCGGGAGGGGGAGCGAGGTGACTACCGCGCCCGACTCCTCGAGCGCCGCTCCGAGATTCGACAGCGCTTCTCGGACGACCGACGAGGTGTCGACGGTCTCGAGCTCCACCGGTGCGCTCCCCACCTTGGAGTACTCGAGCAGGGCCTCGATCAGGTTGCTCATCCGCTCGACACCCTGGGTCACGTGATCGATGTACCCATCCGCCTTGGCGTCGATCTGCCCGTGATAGCGTTTGCGCAAGAGCCCCGTGAATCCGCTGATCGTCCGCAGCGGCTCCTGCAGGTCGTGACTGGCCGCATATGCGAACTGCTGTAGCTCGGCGTGCGATCGCTGCAGGGCGTCCTCGGACTGCTTGCGCTCGGAGATGTCGCGCCCGATCGCCGTGTAGAGCTCCTGGCTCGTGATCTCGAGCTGATGCACCGACATCTCGAGCGGAAACCGCTCGCCATCCCCCCGGACTCCCAGATGCTCCCGCATGTCCCCGAGCCTGCTGCCGACTTCCTGCGCGAGCATCTCCCGAATCGCCGGTACGAAGTCCCAGAGTGGTTTGGCAGAACGGGTACGAAAGTCGTAGCGGAAGACCTCGGCGGCGGCTGGGTTTGCGTCGCAGATCCTGCCGTCGCGCTCGAACACGAGGATGGCTTCGGCTGCCCCCTCGATGACGGCTCGATTGAGCTCCTGGGCGCGCTTCAGGCTCTCGCTCTTGTCGGCCAGCTCACGGTTCGCCCGATGCAAGGTCGTCTCTCGAGTCAGCGCCGCACTCACGTCCGAGACGCTCAGAATGCAGATCCGCCCGAGGCCCGGATCGAGAATCGGAGCCACTTGGATCTGTTGGGGAATCCGCTCGGACTCGAGGTCGAGACGAAAGGCCGGGAGGGGGGACTTGTGGATCGACTGCGAAAGCACCGACGAGAGCCCGACCTGCAGCGCATCCTCGACGCAGAAGCTCAGCTGAGACCCCTCGAGCTCAGGGAACATCTCGAGCAGCGTGCGCCCGAGCGCATCGGCTGGCCCGATTCGGGTTCGCTGGGCCAGCCATTTGTTCCAGTAGCAGACCTTCCCGGTCGCATCGAGCAGAGCGATTCCACAATCGAGATGCTCGAGTACGAGGCCGCCCAGCGAGAGTGGAACGGTTGGAGTGTTGCGGAGCGCAGATGAGTCGGTCATGCCAAGGAGCGCTCCAGCTACGCCGGGTCAGTCAGAAAAGCCTTGCGAACACAGTCTCGGAACGCTTCGAGAGACGGGATGTCCATGACGAAGGCTACGTAGCCGATCATGGAGCGGACCTGAATTCGAAAGCGCATGCGCATGAAGAGATACTCGTCGGTCTTGGCTTGTTGTGCGCGAGTCAGAATATGCTCTACGGACCCCTGCAAGAAGATGGGGATCTCGGTAGAGAAGGTCGCCCCAGTCAGGTTCGCGATGCTGCCGACGCAGGCGTTGAGAATGATGTTTCCCACTTCGAGCAACGCTTCTTGCTCGAGCTCGGATAACGAATCCAGCTGGTTCTCGTCCGTGTCGGGAAAGATTGCCTTTACGAGCTCGAGGCTGTCCACGCTCGGGAATACGAGCAGTGCGTTTCCGCCGAAGGTGCCCGAGAATCGCTCGTGGACGGCACACATCGAGAGATCCGAACCCTCTGCCAGAATCTCCTGGACCTCGGATAGACTGAGAAAGTCCAGGTCGGGGATCGAAAGGCCGACCTCGGACCGGACCAGCCGGCTGAGCGAGCTGGCAGCGCGCCCCATCCCGATGTTGAAGACCTCGTTGATCGCGTCTGTCTCTTCAGCGGTCAGCTCGAACATGACGAGCCACCTTTCCCGCGCAAGAAGGCGGAGATGCTCTCCTCGGTGACGGGCTTGCAAATGAACTCGAGCCCGAGGTTTGCGGCGCGCTGCGCCACGGCATCCTGGATGTTCGCCGTGAGGAGCGCCATGCGCGCATGTGGATGCTCGCGACGTAGCTGTTCCGCCAGGGTGAGCCCGTCCATCCCCGGCATGTTGTAGTCGATGGTCGCCGCTTGGAACGTGGCGCCCTCGAGCTTCTGCAGTGCTTCTTGTCCCGACGCAGCCGCGATGATGACCGCGTCTGGGCACACCTCGGAAGCGAAGCTCGCGACCATCTTGCGGGCGAGCAGACTATCGTCGACGACCAGAATCGTTGTGATGTCTTCCAATGGGTTCGCACTCCTCCTCGGCCTACGCCGTTAGCGACGAGCGCCCGTATACGCTTGAGTGGCTCGAGGCGGGACTCTCGATCGTGCGCGCGAGTTTCCGCCCCCTGAATCGACCGAAGGCGACAGACTCGTATTCCTCCGCCTCGGGCTCCCGCATGGGTAGGGGTATCGACGAGCGTCCCCGCGTGCGCCCTGTTGCGACAGTCGTGTGAATCTGGCCGGCGTCCTCGCCGATCGACCCATGTATACTGATCGCGCGTCCTACATCGGAGTCGAGACGATGCTGAACCGTTCCGTTCGTCGCCCCGAAGCTTGTCGTCCGGAAACCCGTCGCCCGGAAACCGAGTCCGCGATCTCGGCGGTTCGCGCCGCGCTCGAGGTCGCGGTTTCGCGCGACGGGGCAGAAGAGCGGGTATCCAAGGAGTGGGTCGACTTTGCCACTGCAGCGGACATCAAGGCGGAGGACGCGATCCGGCGTGTCTTGCTCGAACATCACCCCGAAATCCCCATCGTCGGCGAGGAGCGCGGTGGCGACGTGCCGCCCGCTGGAAGTCCATACTGGTTGGTCGACCCCATCTGTGGAACTCGGAACTACGCGGCGAATCTGTCACTTTACTGTGTCAACCTGGCTCTGGTGGAGAACGGCGAGATCCATGTCGGCGTGGTCGGAGACGGTGCTTCGGGCGCGATCGAGTACGCCGAACGCGGGGCAGGTGCGTTCCGTGCGGACGAGGAGCAGGGGAGAGCCTCTCGTCTCGCAGCTCGCGACGGGAGCATCATTGCAATCGACCTGGCAGGCAAGCCGCCCGATGTGAGCTCGGCGAAGCGTGTGGCCAGCATCGTTGCGCACCTGATGACCGACGGTCGCCACGAGGTGCGCCTACTGAGTACGACACTCATCTTCGAGAAGCTCGCGTCTGGCGACTTTGCCGGGTTGATGCTGCTGGGAGAGGTGTCCGATCCGCTCCATACGGCTGCGGGATGCCTGCTCGCTCACGAGGCGGGAGCCGTACTCACGGATCTCGAGGGGAACCCGTGGACTCTGGAGACGCGCGGCTTCGTCGGAGCCGCCTCGCCCGAGCTTCACAGAGAGCTCTTGGAGCTCTATCGCGCGGAAGCAACGGCGTAGACGTTACTTGGCCCGGAGGCCTATCCCCCGTACACTTGGCCTCCATGAAGCTGTTGGAATCTAGCTAGGATGACCGCCCGCGGACGGAGCTCATCGGAGCCTACCTCGGCGACGCTCGCGCTTCGGCGTGTGGCCATCGATACCTATCGTGAGAACGTCGCCTACCTGCATCGCCAGTGCGAGCTCTATCGGGCAGAAGGCTTCCAGGCTCTGTCCAAGGTAGAGATTCACGCCAACGGCAAGCGGATTCTTGCCGTCCTGAATGTGGTCGACGACGTCGCCCTCGTGGGGCCGGATGAGCTGGGACTGTCCGAGGAGGCCATCTCCACGCTCGGGTCCGAGGTGGGGGCGGCCGTACAGGTGAGCCATGCCGAGCCGCCGGCCTCGATGGATGCCGTTCGCCGCAAGATCGAGGGAGAGCGCTTGGGCGCGGACGATCTGATGGCCATCGCCCGCGACATCGCCGAACGGCGCTATGCCAAGATGGAGATCGCCGCCTTTCTCGTGGCCGCGGGTCAGACAGGCTTGGATCGGGACGAAGTCATGAACCTGACTCGGGCCATGGTGGCACAGGGAGAGCGGCTGCATTGGCACGGGGATCTGGTGGCGGACAAGCACTGCGTCGGTGGGCTGCCCGGCAATCGTACTTCGATGCTCGTGGTCCCGATCGTGGCGGCCCACGGAATGCTCATTCCGAAGACGTCGAGTCGCGCGATCACCTCGCCCGCCGGCACTGCGGACACCATGGAGGTGTTGGCCGAGGTGGAGGTCTCTCCCAAGAAGCTCCACAAGGTCGTTCAGGAGGAACGCGGAGCATTGATCTGGGGTGGCACGGCCAATCTCGCGCCGGTCGACGACATTCTGATCTCGGTCGAGCGGCCGCTCGGGGTCGACTATCCGGGACAGATGGTCGCGTCGATCCTGTCCAAGAAAATTGCCGCGGGATCTACTCACTTGGTCATCGACATTCCAGTGGGCCCCACGGCCAAGGTGCGCCACATGCGGGATGCGCTCGCACTTCGGAAGCTGTTCGAGTATGTCGCGGACCGGCTCGGTCTCTTCGCTCAGGTCATCATCACCGATGGGCGCCAGCCGGTGGGGCGCGGAATCGGCCCGGTGCTGGAGGCGCGCGATGTCATGCAGGTGCTGCGGAACGACCCGGATGCACCGTCGGACTTGCGTCAGAAGGCCCTCCGCCTGGCGGGCCGTGTGATCGAGTTCGATCCGGACGTGCGCGGCGGCGACGGCTTCGACATCGCGCGCGACATTCTCGACTCGGGGCGCGGACTCGCGAAGATGCAACGGATCATCGAGGCTCAGGGACGACAACGAGCCGTCTACGAGCCAGGGTCTCTCGTGCTCGAGGTGCCGGCGGACTCCGACGGAACCGTCGTCAGCATCGACAACTTCCAGATGGCTCGCATTGCGCGTCTAGCGGGAGCGCCGATGGACAAGGGAGCGGGCGTCGATCTGCTGAAGAAGCTCGGCGATCGAGTGAAGAAGGGCGAGGCGCTCTACCGTGTCCATGCCACCTTCGCTGCAGACTTTGGCTTCGCGGCAGCTCAGGTCGAATGCAGTTCTGGATATCGAGTTGGATCGGCGGACGAGATGCCGGAAGTCTTCGCGGAGTTCTGATGCTGGTTCTGGGCTTTCCCGACTCGGAGCGCGGGGCGCGTGAGCTGGCTTCGGAGCTGGGGAGCGAGGTCGAGATCATCGACGTCCACCGCTTTCCAGATGGCGAGAGTCGACTGCGGCTTCCCGAAGTGCTTCCTGAACACGTCGCGGTCTACCGGAGCCTGGACCAGCCGAACGAGAAGCTGGTCGAGCTGATGCTGGCTCTGCGTGCGGCGCGCGAGATGGGTACCACACGGATCACCCTGGTCGCTCCGTACCTGTGCTACATGCGCCAGGACAGCGCCTTTCATCCAGGAGAAGTCGTGAGCCAGCGGATCATAGGCCGCTTCCTTGCGGAGTTGTGCGACGCGCTGATCACCGTGGATCCGCATCTGCACCGGGTGAAGACTCTGGCCGAGGCGGCACCTGGCACGCGGGCCGTGGCACTGAGTGCGGCTCCGGCGATGGGAGCCTTCCTGGCTTCGCGTGCAGAGAAGCCCTTGCTGGTAGGCCCCGATCAGGAGTCCGAGCAGTGGGTGCAAAGTGTGGCTCGGATCGCGAGTCTGGAACATGTCGTGGCAACCAAGATCCGGCGTGGCGATCGCAAGGTCGCGGTCCAGCTTCCCGAGCGCGATTACTCCGGGCAACCGGCGGTGCTGGTGGACGATCTGGCGAGTACTGGACGAACGCTCGTTGCTGCGGCGCAGGCGCTACTCGGCGCAGGGGCTTCGCGGGTGGACGTCCTGGTCACGCATGCGCTGTTCGTCGGCGACGCCCTCGAGATGCTGCGGGCGGTTGGAGTATCCGGCATCTGGAGCTCGGATAGCGTCCTGCATCCGAGCAACGCGTTTCCGCTCGCTCCCCTGCTCGCCAAGGCCGTGCACTAGCGGCATACCTCTCCAGCCGTCCGGTCTGCTCGCGGATCCGCGACATCCTGAGCGCGGCGTGTTTCCCCACTACGCGGAGCCTGGCTGTTGCTCTACGTCAGCGAGCGGTCAGGTAGCCGGTGCCGTCTCGTGTATCGAACTCGATCTCTTCCGAGGAGCAGCGGATACGTACGGTCCCAGGCGGGAGACGGCGGAAGAGGAAGCGTCCGGGCGCGATCTCGCGAGCGCGTCGGAAGGGCAACACCGGTAGCTCGGGGACGTTCTCGGCGGACTCGAGGAAGACTTCGTTGCACGCGAACGGAAGCCCGCGCGCCGTCGTTGCGATCAGCTCGAATGGAACCGCCCGCATCAGCTCGATCCGCGTGGCTGTGCCCGGTGTGTTGAAGTCCAGCTCTCTTTGGATCGGCACGAAGTCCGGGTGGTCGATCTGGATCGTCGCACGGGATCCGTCGAGGTCTTTCAAGGTCACGCGACCGGTCGCTGGGGACACCGCCCTCGGGGGCGACACGCCGGGATATGCATTCCGCTGCGTGTAGACGTCGGCACCTTCGACGGGGGTGCCGTCCTTTGCGACCAAGTCGATCGTCAGCTCGCCGGCCGGAAGGAGCGAGGGGACCATGACTTGATCCGAGCGCTTCTGCTGAGCTGTGAGAGCAGGGAGCTCGAGCGCCTCGACCCCCTCTGCGCGGGCATGGCTCGGAACGACCTCGATCCTTGCGTTCGGCCGCACGGCGCGCAACACCGCTCGTCCGGACTCGTCCACTTGGGCCTCCTGGGGTAGCCAGGACAGGCGCACGTCCTTGCCCTTGTTCACGATGTCGTCGGCCATCTCTACGAACTCGCCACGGCCTGAATCCCAGACGGCAGAGTTGGGTCCTTCCACATCGAACTCGATAGACCATCCAGGCTCGAGCGGGCTTCCGTCGCTCGAGCGTAGCTGGAGCGTCAGCTCGTTGGCACGCGGCATCTCGACGGTGAGTGCGCTCGTACCTCGCTCGAAACGAGCGAGTGTCGGCCAAAACCCATCGCGGAGCAGAAGAGTCTCGGGCGGTGTCTCCCCATCGTTCGGATAGAACTCGACACCACCTGTCTCGAGTCTCGCGAAGTCGACCGGCGCGAATGGCCTGATGCGAGCGTCGTCGATCGGAAATCCATCGGGCGCGACGATCGTCAGCTGATAGCTGCGTCGTGCCTGCAGGCGAAGCTCTCCGAGCTCCAGGGGCATGTTCGGGTCTGTTTTCCAGGCGCTCGCGTCTACGTTCCGCTCCAGGGAGAATCGGCCATCGTCGGCACTCACTCGCAAGCGAAGCTGCCCGGACAAATCGATCGTTCCGGCGATGACGAAGCTTCCGTCTTCGTCGGTGCGCCCGTACTGATGCTGTTCACGTGCAGTCTTGGTCGAGCGGAAGTCGAGTACGAGTGGAAGGTCCGCCAATGGCCGTGAGCTGCCCGCTTCGATCAAGCTGCCGGTGATCGGTTGGGCAATCTCGATGTTTACTTGCAGATCGCGCGTCGGTCGGGAGAGCGCGATCCCATAGCCTGTGGTTCGGCCGGGTATCTCGAGCTGCCGGTAGCCGCTGGGAAGCAGCAAGGATCCGGCCCATTCATGCGGCAACGAGTTGAAGCAGAACGTACCGTCTGGGTAGGTCGACGTGAGGCGCCTCGCAGCTACGACGCGCGTGACTCCGGGTTCGACCGCGTGGTACGGGCTCCGCGAGAGCATCGATCCCGGGAGGTCCAGGTTCCGATCGAGCAGCGCGAGCGGCAGACGCACCCCCGGGGGTGCACCGGCTACGAGCACTCGTCCCGAGACCATACCCTGCGCTCTCGTCGAGCAGGCGGGGGGGCCGACGTCGGATGCCTCTGCGTGCGATGCCGTTCGCTCGGAGTCCGGAGCGGTCGCAGAGTGACCCTCGACCGCATGGCGTGCGGTTCTCTCCTCGGCCCCCGGGCTCCTGGAGTGCCGGAGAAGTCCAAGGCTGCCCAGGATCCCGAGAAGTGCCGCAACCAGGAGGAAGCTCGAGAGCAAGAGTATTCGAGGAATCGCCTTGGTTCTCGTGCGCGTCACGGATACCTCCAGTGCGGAAGGCCGTTTCGAAGTGAGTCGAGTCGGTGGACGAGATGGAACCGAGCTCGACGTCTCGTGCCGATTTTCTCACAGGCGACCCCCGTGCGGGAACCACAGATTCGAGGGCGGAGTGGAGGTGTCTGCTCCGGACTCGACCCTATCTCGAGCTCGTCCGCAGGGTCACTGACACTCGGGCCATTCCTCGCGCAGCTCGGCGATCTTTGCTGACGCTCCCCAGCGTCGATAGAACAGAATGGCCTGGCGGATCGCGCTCGCGGCCTGCAGTCGCCGCCCCTGCTGAACCAGAAGCCGTGCGAGGCGCTCGTTGAGAAAGCCTGCGTGGTGCGAGTAGCCACGACCGGCTGCAGACCGAATCGCGTTGGCGTAGAGCGTCTGGGCGTGGGAGAAATGGCCTCGAAGGCGCGCCCGCTCGGCTTTGAGCCCCATCAGCATGTGTTCGAAATCGGGGCCGTGTCGGGCCCAAGTACGGACCCGGCGCAGGCTGCGCGCCAGGACGCGGCGGTGACGGCGAGAGCGAGAGCCGGTCGCCAGCTCGGCCGCAGTGATTCCCCAGAAGAAGTAGTAGTCGACGAGCTGCGACCAGGTGGATGCAATGTCGTCCGCCCACTCGGATGCCTCTTCTGCGAGCTCCCACGCGTGTTCGTACTTACCCAGGATGCAGAGGGTCAGGAGCCAGAACACCCAGGGCCGTATCCGTGCTTCTCTGCCGTGTCGAGCTCCCTCGTCGATCTCAGTGAGCTCGCGCTGGAAGTCCTCGGTAGGCATCGGTCGAATCAGCATCCGCGTCGCGCGCCCGAAGGGATTGGTATCTGGCCGCCCGCGACGGCGCGTGATTGCGGAGTAAGTGTCGAAGTCCGTCGCCAGCGCGCCAAGGGGTTCACCGCTCATGGCTGCGTAGATGACTCGATGGCCGAAGGCGTAGTGTGAGAATTCGAGGTCGCCGTGCTCGCAGGCCTCTCGGTACGCGCGGCGCAGCGGTGCGAGGACGCTGCGGCGCGGGCGGACCCAAGCCCAGAGGCACGTGTTGGCGAATTCCTCTGCGCGGTGACGGAAGGGCGGCCGGGGGTCTCGCTCATTCCACGCCTCTGTCGCTCGAGCGTAGCGTTCGACGCCCGACAAGTGCCCGAGGACCGCGTGGCGATACGCAGCATAGGAGGCGAGTGCACGCGCGGGCGGATGGACGTAGCCATGGCGAACGTACGCGCGCACTGCGTAGCTCGATACGAGACTCACCAGCCTCACCGAGTGTACGTTCAGAGCTGCGCCACCCGCGACCATGACGAGGAGGGGTGCGAACCAGCTGCTGTGATCGCCGGGGGGAGCCGGGCGCAGATGGGATTCGTCGAGCGGTCCACGGAGTGCCCAGTCCGCGCGCAGGAGTTCGAAGCGAACGCGCAAGCGCGAAGGATTTGCGCTCCAGTGGATGCCGAAGCGACGCAGCGACTCGAGCACCAGGGGCAGCACCTGCTCGGGGCCATCCCGCTCGGTGTGCACGCGGAGGGTCAGCGCGGTGACTTGCGCGTCCTGCATGCGCGACAGCGGCCGAGCCCTGAGTACATCCAGATGCTCCAATGCGGACTCGTGCGCGTACGTCTGCTCGGCGCAGGTTGCCGAGAGCATGTAGAGCTCGAACGCGAGATCTGGTCGGTCCGTCCAGTCGTCGTTTCGTAGAAGCGCGAGTGCCTGATCGAGATAGCGGCGGGCCGTGCTCGGGACGCCGCTCGAGAGCGCGGTCTTCGCGGCGAGCAGTCCCAGCTCGAGGCCGCAGGTCCGCTCCTGCTCGTGCAGATGACTTCGCGCTCGGTACAGATGATCTGCGAGTTCATAGGCGCGCTCCGCGCGGCTCTCGGGTGGAGTGTTCGAGAGCAGATGCGTGGCCGCATGGTAGTGAAGCCGAGCCTGGTCCTCGGACGAGAGCATCGACTGGGCAGACTCCCGGATCCGATCGTGAACGAAGCTGAATCCGCCGGGAACCGGCGCGATGAGTCCTTGGTCGCTGAGTCGGAAGAGAGCGCGTTCGACGTAGCCCGGCTCGAGGTCGGCGATCTCGACGAGCATGCGGACGCTGAAGGTGTTTCCAGTACAGCTCGCGAGCTGAAGCACCTGGGTGGCGGCTGCATCGAGCCGCGTCATCCTGGCGAGAATGAAGCTCGTGGCATCGTCGGAGATCGCGGCTGCCGCGATCTCGTTGTCGTTCCAGCTCCAGCCGAGGCCTGGGGTGAAGCGGATCAGCGCGCGATCGTATAGGTGGTACACGAACTGCTGGATCAACAGCGGGCTGTTGGCTGTCTTGCGCTGCACCAGATCTGCGAGCACGCGCGTGTCGCTCGGGGCGCGACCGAGCGCGTCGGCGAGCATCTGCGCACAAGCGCCGCTCGAGAGTGGCCCGAGATCGATCGATCGTGCCTGCTGTCCGACGCCAGCGAGATTGGTGATGAGCTCGTGGGCAGGGTGATGGTCGTCGGCAATCTCGTCGCTTCGGTACGCCGCGATGACCAGCAGCGCGGCAGTCTCGGACTGCTGCGCGATGGATTCGAGCAGGTCGCGGCTGCCGGCGTCGGACCACTGTAGATCGTCGAGAAAGAGAACCAGGGGGTGCTCGCGGGTGGCCAGCACGTCGATCAACCGGCTGAAGGCGAGCGACAGCCGGGCACCGGTCTCTCGTGGGCCTAGCCGGGGAACCGGCGGAACGTCGCCCAAAATGATGCCAAGGTCGGGGATCAGCTCGGTAACAGCACCTGCGATGGATCCGAGTGCGTCTGTGAGCTGCTTGCGCCAGTGCACGAGGCTCGCTTCGCTCTCGGTGAGTAGCTGATGGGCGATCGAGTCGAACGCCTGGATGAATGCGGAGTAGGGCAGGTCGGATCGGTACTGGTCGAACTTCCCCTTTGCGAAATACCCGCGGCTCTTGGCCACCCGTGGGCGCAGCTCCGCGATGAGAGCCGACTTTCCCATGCCGGGAGTTCCCGTGACTCGGAGAATCACTCCGGCTCCTGCGGATGCGTTGCGGTAGGCTGCGCGAAGCGCTTCGACCTCGGTCTCGCGGCCGTAGAGCTGCTTCGAGAAGAGCGGGCGGTACGGTTTGTCGGCGGTGCCGAGGGGGAAGTCGTCGGCGACGAAGCCGCTCGTCGCGAGCTGTCGTTGGCACTCGGTCAGATCTCGTGCCAGCGCTGGTGCGGTCTGATACCGGTCCTCGGGGGTCTTCTGCAGCAGCTTCGCGATGATCCGCGACACCGTGGCCGGAGTCTCCGGACGGCGCTCGACGACCGGCGTGGGCACCCGCGCGAGCTGGGCGTGGAAGAGAGACAGAGGATCGACCTCGTCGAACGGCGGCTCGCGAGTGATCAGGAAGTAGAGCGTCGCGCCTAGGGAATACAGATCGCTGCGCGGGTCGACTCCTCGGTCCATGCGCCCGGTCTGCTCTGGGGAGATATACGGGTGAGCGTGGCTGCGGCGTTTTGCCTTCGCCGAGGCGGAGGCGTCTTCGGCATCGCCACCGAGCGTGTGGGCGAAGCCGAAGTCGATGCAGCCGACTTGCAGCGAATCGGGGTCGACGACGACACCGTCGGGGCTCACGTCGCCGTGCACGATCCGTGCGGCGTGCACGTGGCCCAGCAGCTGCGACAGCCGAATGCCGACCGCCAGAATCGTGTCGATGGCCGCAGAGTCTGTGCGTGCCCAGGCACGCAAGGTCTGTCCTCGCGGGCAGTCGAGCACCAGCATGGGCTGCGAGCAATCGGTGACCAGGTCGAGGACGCGAGGAACCCGGTCACCCGCGATGCGTCCCAGGAGCTCCACCTCTCGCTCGGCGCTGCGCACCGCGGCTTCGCGGTCGCATCCGGCGAGGATCTTGATCTGCACCACGCGACCGTTCTCTTCGCGCACTGCGCGATACACCGCCTCGTGCGCATTCGACCAAAGGCACTTCCCGAGGACATATCCTGCCGGAGTCTCCACTACTGGGTCGATCGGTCGTGACGAGCGCTACTTTGAGCGGGCACTCGCAGCCTCCCGCGGTCGCGTTCGCCTTTCGACGTCAGCGATGCCAAGGGGACGCATTGCAGTCCACTCGCCGAACGCGTGCGAGCCGGGTATCCGGTGCCCGCTTCCGACATGCGCGTCAACCCTCGGCGGGAGCTTCCCGGCGCTTTGGATCCGTGGCCATCGCCCGAGGAGGCGTCGTGGGCCCCCTCGGGCTTGCGAGACGAGTCATCCCTGCGTGCGGCGCAGGCGCTGCTGAAGATCGCGTCGGCCACGGTAGACCCAGTTCTCTGCCTGCTTGTTCGAACACCCGAGCTCGCGTGCACACTCGGGGACGGAGTGACCTTCCAAATAGAGCTCGATGGCCCGGCGTCGTTGCGGAGAGATGGCTTGCATGCAGCTCTTCACATTGCGTCGCACCTGCGCCGCCCGAACCTGGCTCTCTGGATCCGGCCGACCGCACGCCACCACCCTATCGGAGTCGTCGATACTCAGCTCGGGGCGCCTGCTGCGCCGCCGAATCTCGTCGATCAGCACGCTCTGGGCGACACAGGACAGGTAGCCTCGCGTGAGCGGCTGCGTA
This sequence comes from Pseudomonadota bacterium, assembly GCA_003247575.1. GTDB lineage: Bacteria > Myxococcota_A > UBA9160 > SZUA-336 > SZUA-336 > SZUA-336. Next base: position 109,513 of record QJZC01000051.1, on the reverse strand, counting down.
CGGGTCCGACGCTCGCACAGCTCGAGCAGTCTCAAGACGGCCGATTGTGCGAGATCTTCGCGCTCCTGGCGCATGGAGGGGGGACAGTAGCGATCCACTCCATGCTGCACGGCTCGAAGCACCTCGCTGGGCGACAGCTGCGTGTGTTGGCTCAGCTTTCCGGGGCGGCGTGGACAGGTTTGCTGGGACATGGTCGGGTTCCTCCGTCACTGCTGGAGCCAATCGTCCAGCGCTCGATGTGGAACCCAAAGGTATGAAGACCCGCCTGCAAGCTTCAGTCAGCAGACCGGAAAGACACCGGTAAATCGATAGGCCCGGATGGTGCGCCGAGTACTACGGGCCCGCGCGCGGGCTAGGGTGAGGCGGGCAGGGTGGAACGCGCAATGCGGAAGCCGATCTGTACGCTCCGCTCTGCTGGTGCCACGGCCTGGCGGCGCGCGATCCGCGCTTCGTCGGGGCCGCTGGCCCAATTCGCGCCGCGCACGATGCGACGGGTTCCCTTATCGGGCCCGGTGGGGTCGAGCACGGGGTTCGGGCTGGAGGAATAATCCCCCATCCAATCCCAGACCCATTCGGATGCGTTGCCGCCGAGTCCGTAGACTCCGAAACGATTCGGGAGTCGGGGATCGCCTTCGGCGGGCCCGAGCTCTGGCTCGGCGGGTGCGAGCTCCGAGAACCCGTCCTGGCACGGAAAGGCATCGCCAGCGGCCGTAGTCTGGCCTGGCCCCTCTGGGGCGTTTCGCAGCGCAACCCTATTGCGAACGTTTCCGAAGCGACACGCATCTCGCTCCAAGGCGCTACCGACCCAGATCTGCTCGGTTCCGGCGCGAGCGGCATATTCCCACTCGGCTTCGGTCAAGAGTCGGTAGCCCAACCGGTCTCGATCCCAGCGAACGCCGTCCTCCGTGACGACGTAGACAGGCTCCAAGCCTTCGAGGCGGGAGAGTGCATTGGCATAGGTGATTGCGTCCATCCACTGGATACACACCGCGGGCAGCGAAGCTCCCTGCGTGCTGGGAGAGCAATCAGAGTCTGCATTCATGGGATTGCGACCCATGACCGCCCGGAACTGGCTCGCGGTCACTTCCGTGCGCGAGATTGCGAACGAGCCCACGCGTACCGCGTGCACGACCTCGTCGTCGGAGCGTGCAATCTGATCCGGGCCGCTGCCCATCTGGAAGGAAGCGGCGGGCAGGATCACCATCTCGGGACGAAGGATCCGAGCTGGCGCCAACGCTTCTGTGGGGTGGCTCCGGTGAAACCAGGCGAGCGCGGCGATGGGAAGACCGAGCGCCGCCAGGAGAGTTCCCGCACCCAGGATGCGGACGCTTCGATTCGACAGCCCGATCGGCATGGCTACGGCCCGACCCAGGTGAGCCGAGTCATTGGGCGAAGGTCCCGAGGTAGCGAAGCGTCGGGCTCCGCTGCAGGTCTCCGGGGGTGACACAGCACACGGGGAGTTCTGGGTCCCCAGCGCGCACGATCCGGGTCTCGGCTCCGAGTGCACGGTGCCCTCGGTGACCTCGCGCCGAGTCGCGCAGCGGCGTCGAATCCGGCGCGTCGCCCCCGAACAGAGCCAGCTTGCACTGTTCCATCAGGGCTTCGTAGTCCTCCCATTCATCGAAGGAGAGCTCGGAGTTATCGGAGGTGCTCTCGGGTTCGTCGAGTGCAGGTGCCGATGCGTCGGCTGCGAGTGCCGCATCGCCGGACGGCTCCGCCTCGTCGTCGAAATCTCGCATGAGGGCGTTGGGCTCGAAGGGAATCCAGAGGCCGTACCTGCGGGCGTCACTCGAGTCGGCTTCCCAGAAGCAGCGACTCACGTAGTGCGAGCAGATCATGGGACGATCGTCAGAGCCCAGGTCCTTGACCTGACGCAGCGCTTCCGCCAGCTCGCCACCGAAGGTGCGAAAGATCGACTGCCCCTGCGGATGTCCGGTCAGCCGCCCGAGCGCCACCAAGGTGCCGATGACATACAGCTGTCCGTACGAATAGCGTTGGCCAACGTAGGAGTGCGCAACCTTGAGTATTGGGTCTGGCGAGCGGCCGAGGCTGCCGAGTGGCTCGTCGTCCCACGTCGGGCGAAAGGCGTCGACGTAGCGGGCCTTGCCGACGAGTGAGTCGAGGGGCCACTCGCGCACCTTCATTCCGTTTCCGGTGGCCTCGAGCACGGTGTGTCCGTCCCAGAGGGACGCGTGCGAGAAGTCGCCGCGATCGATGAGGCAGATCTTCTTCGAGACCGAGGTCCCGCCGTGAGACAACAGGACATCGCCCGGCTGAAGCTCGGACTCGGAAATCGGCTGCAGCTGCGTTGGATCTCGTCGCCTCGTCATTGCAGGGCTCCCTCTGTCCGACGCCTATGCTCGTGCGAATGTTCGTGCGTGTGCGAGCATTCGATCCAGGAAATCAAACGTGTGGGTCGGGTCGTTCTCTCACCCGATCTTTGCACATTCGACCGTCGACGTCTGACTCGACGCCCTACGTCTGATTGCGGATGGATTCGACGCGCATGCGACACTCGCTGGCCAGCGCATGGCCCATCTCCTCTCGATACGTAGCTGCCGAGTCCAGCGCGGCCAGAGCTCGGAGCGGATCGTTCGATTCGAGGTAGAAGACCCCCAGCTCCCAGCTCGCACTCGCTTCGCTCGACCGGTCTTGGACCGCACGCGCGAGCGACAGCCACTCTTCGAGCTGGGATCGATAGACCTCTCGCTTCTCCCCGCGGCGCGAAATCTCTGCCCGGATCTCGAGTGCGCCGACCTCGAGAGAGCGATCTCCAATCGCTCGGGTCGTCTCCAGCATCTCGTGGGCGAGCTCGGCAGCCGTTGCGACGTCTCCGAGCGCGGAGTCCGCACGGGCTCTGGCCCCCAAGGCCAGGGCCAGCACGCGAGCGTCGCCGACCGCTCGGGCTTGTTCGAGGGCCACTCGAGTCTGACGGTCTGCCCAAGCGGTATCGTCCGTCTTGGTCGATGTGTGAGCGAGAAAGATCTGGGCCATGAGTACGTCCGTTCTCGCTCCGACGCTGGATGCGACCTCCAGGGCCTGCTCGAGCTGGCGGCAGGCGCGAGCCACATATCCGAGCTGTCCGTCTAGAAAGCCGATGGCGATCAGGCACTGAGCTTCGGCGACCCGGTCCTGACGCCGCCGTGAGAGCTCGAGTGCTTGCCGTTGCAGCTCCCCGGCGGTGCGAAGCTCGCCCATCAGAAGCGCGGCTACGCCCATCCCGCGGAGTGCACGCTGCTCGAGTGCGCGATCGCCGAGCTCGAGCGCAATCGCGCGGCTGCGCTCCAGCCACGTGGCCGCGCGCCTAGGGGCTCCGGTGTAGTAGGTGGCGATGCCCAGTCCGAGCAGCGCTGCTGCCTCGAGCTCTCGTGCCGCTTCCGTTTTCAGCAGATCCAGGCAGGCTTCGTAGCACTCGATCGCGACGTGGAAGGACCCTCGATCGCGCCGAGCCGTTCCGAGTCGTTCGAGGAGCTTCGCCTTGAGGAGCGATGCGTCGGGGGGGATGTCGACGAGGCCTTGCTCGCACCACTCCGCGCGTTGGGACGAGGAGAATCGGAGCTCCAGCGCAGTCACCGCGGCGATGCGGCGTCCGATGTCGCGCGCGACTTCATCCCGAGCAGGTCGAGCCGAACACCACTCGACCGCGGATCGAACCTCGTTGCGCACCTGCTCCAGTCTACGCAGGGCTTCCGCCTGCGTGCTCCCGCCGTCGAGGATCTGCTTGTCGATCTGCTCCAATACATTGGAGTAGTGCTTCGCATGGTGGCGGGAAGCCGCGACGCGGTCTTCTGCCTGGAGTTTGGAGGAGGCGAAATCGCGTACGAGGTCGTGCAGCCGATAGAGCGCGCGCGATCCCCGCAGCGAAACGTGCTCCACCAGATGTGCGCGCATGAGGGCCCCGAGGGTCTCGGTTGCAGCTGCGTGAGAGCAGTCCCATAGGGCCGCCGCAGCCTCTCGATCGAAGTCGCCCGAGAACAGGCAGAGCCACTCGAACTGGCTGCGAAGCATCTCCGACAGCGATGAGTGAGCGTGGGACAGCGGAGCTTCTACTCCGGCCAATGCTCCCGTCAGCGCCCCCGTAGGCGCAGACGAAGCTCGTGTGTTGCCGGTCGCGGGCGAAGGTCGGGTGAGCATGGAGCGAAGCTCGTCTGGGTCTACATCGGGCCTGACCAGAGCCTTCGCGATCAAGCCGATGGCGAGTGGGAGCCCAGAGCAGACCGATGCCAGCTGCTGGTGCTCCCGCTCCGTCGAAGGGCTCAGCAGGGTCAGGAGCGCCTGGGCTGCAGGCTCGTCGAGTGGACCGAGCCTCACCGGTACGACTCCCTCCAGCTCGAGGGTACGCCGCGACGTGACGATCGCGAGGCAGCCTGCGGGCAAGGGGACCAGGCGCTCGACTTGCTCCGTCGAGGCGGCATCATCGAAGATCACCAGAACCCGTCGGTCGCGCAGCACGGAGCGGTAGGCGACTTCGACGCGTAGGGGGTCCTCGAGCACCGGGGCGTTCGGTTGCAGAGACCAGAGGACGTGCCGCATGGCATCCTCCGAGGTCAGCGGAACGCTCGAGCCGCGGAGCTCGACGTGGAGCTGGCCTTCCGGATAGAGCCCGCTGATCTCCTGCGCGAGCGTACACGCGAGCGCGGTCTTGCCGATTCCCCCTAGCCCGCACAGTACCAAGGTGCGCGCACCACGCTCGCGAAGTGCTTCGAGATCCTCCCGTTCCTGCTCTCGGTTGACGAACGTGGGCGGTGGCGCGCGAAGCTGGCGCCCCGCAACGAAGGTGGATTCGGTCGGCGGGATCGGAGCGGATGTCGACGGCTGGGCGCGCTCTTCCCTGGGCACTTCGTTCTCGATGAAGAGGTCGCGCGGCTCGCAGCCGAGTGCATCGGCCAGCAGCCGCTGGGTGAACGGCCTGGGTACGTTCCGGCCTCGCTCTGCGTTTCGAATCGTGCGAACGTCTACCCCAGCGCGTCGGGCCAGCTCGTCCTGCGACAGTCCGCGTAGCAGACGCTGCTCGCGCAGCTTTGCTCCATCGTACTGCTTCATGACCGTTGGTACTCCTTGATCGCCAGGGCTTGTCTGTGGCTTCATCCACTCGGTGCTGCGCGAGGATTGGCGCTGCATGAGGGATTCCGCGCCGGAATCCGTTCAAGAAAGGCGTTCGAGATAGGATAAGGAGTAATGTGCGCCATGGAACATCGAGATCGTGAGCGGGACCACGTTTCCGGCCTGGCGTTGCTCCCGGAGACGCGAGGGTGCCGATGAACCGGGCCGAGCTCGAGCGAAGCTACAAAGAGGTGCTCGAACGAGGGTGTCTCTCACCTTCTCAGCAGCAAGACTTTCTCGCTCGACGGAAAGTGCCGGGAATCGTCGTGCAGCAGTCGGGGGGCTCGAGCGGGAGTGCCCCGATGCGGATCCCGCGGACGTTCGCCGAGATGCGTTGGATCGCGGGACGATTGTTTCGGCATCACGTCGAAGCGCACGGGCAGCCACCGGCTCGAGCCGCCTTCGTCGGTGGAATCTCACACATGGAAGCGGAGCAGGGGGCTGACCCCACGATTCCGGTCGAGGTTCGCTCTCTTTCTGGGCCAGACAGGGCGGAGCTCGAGGACTTCGATCCGGAGTTCCTCTCGGCCTATCCCAGCTTCGTGCGCGAGATCGTCGCGATGCCGGACCTGCGGCTGCCGAGCCTCCGGACGATCAAGCTGGGTGGAGAGCCCATTCTGAAAGTAGATCGGGATCGAATCTTCGAGCGATTCCCGAAGGTCGTGATCGTCGAGCAGTTCGGCTCTACGGAGATGCCCGCCCTCGCATGGAGGGTGTTCACCTCGTCGCATGCCACGGGCTACCAGCTGAGTACCGATCGCTTCGAGTTCGCCTTCGCCGCGTCGGACGGGTGGCAGAGATTGATCGTGTGCGACACCTACCCAGGCCGAGCCTTTCCGATTCCCGGCTGGTTCGAGATGGACGACGAGGGCCTGATTCGGCAGGGGGAGCTCGTCGCCGTCCGGCGCACCAATGATCCGGTCTTTCCCATCCGAGACCAGCTCGAGAATCTCTTCGCCATGGGGTGTCTTCAGCTCCAGCTCATGCCGCGGGAGAAGGAGCTGCGCTACGTCGCACTGCCGGGGCACTCACTCAGGAGCGAGGTCGAGCTCGGCGGCACTCCCTGTCGAACCTCTGCATCGCCGCCGTACCGTCTGCGCGGATCGAACAAGCTCCCCCTCGTGCTCGACACGGCGCACATCTCTCGAGACGCGCTCTATGTGGCAGGTAGCCCAGGCCCAGGCTCAACACTCCGTGGCTAGGCCGAGTCCGATCCCGCGGCGCTGTCGATCGTGCTGCGTTCGAGCTCGCGGATGTGTTGGGCGGTGTGTGCGTCGGGTGCGCCTGACCTCGCATTCGCTCGGCAGTCCGATCGTGAGCACGGGGGCGCCTCCATCATCGGTGCTGGATTCCAGGTGAAGGATCTTCCAGGATCCGCCGCTGGGCGAAGCTGTGGGTAGTGTGGCACCGAATTCGAGGCAGAACTCCGTGGGTGGCTCCAGTGAATCCTCGCTCTTCAGAAAGCGCTCCAGTGCCATCGCCGCGCGACGGACCACGTGCGTCACCCGATCATCTGCGCTGATCTTCCCGAGCAGGCGATAGGGCACGGTCGTGATCTGGTCCCAGCAGGCGATCGTGATCGCTGCAGGAAACGAGAACGGATCGTTGACTCCGCTCGCCTCGGCCCATTCGCGCACGTCGATCAAGAGCTCTTGCTCGATGGCGCGTGCGCGCGAGGTCTGTCCAGGATACGCGTGGTTTCGCATGTGAGCCTGCATCGGAAGTCTCCTCTGCTTGTGTCTGATCCATGAACGCAGGCTGGGGAAGGTTCTCTCACTCCGAATCGAGCCAACCTTCCACTTTCATGGGCCCTTCTCGTCTCGGGTTGCTCGAGGCATGGGGTGAACGAGAATGAATCCACCCGGTAGTCGGCCGTTTCCACTCCTCGGCCTCGTCTGCGCGGCTGCTGGCACGGTCGGTGCTGTGGCTTACTGCGCATCGAGCCCACGTGTGGACTTTGGACCCTACTTTGGGCGCATCTCTCCGATCGGTGCCGCAGCTGGTGTCTGTCTCGTCGGAATCATGGCGCTGTACGTTCTCCAGGAGCGGTTCGGGTTCTATGTCGTTCGGCCTGGAGGCTATGCGCGAGCGCGAGTGTTCGCGGGCGTGTGGGTCTTCCCGTTCATTGCATCGATCACCCTCATCGACGCGATGCTGCCGTTTCCGGTGGGCATGAACGTTCCGCTGCCGACGGCCCTCGTGTTCTATCCTGCGATGGGATTCATCGCTGAGCTCGCCTTGCACGTGGTGCCTCTGACTCTCCTGCTAGGCATCGGAGTGTCGGTCGTGCCACGCGCTAGCTTCGATCAGCGGCTTTGGGCCTGTATTCTCTGCGTCTCGCTGCTCGAGGCGGGCTTCCAGGTTGTTGCGGCTCTAGGACCGGGTGCCGGACTACGGGCTGCGCTCGTGGCGCTGCACGTATTCGCATTCGGCGTGGTCGAGCTCCATCTGCTCCGAAGCCTCGACTTGGTTTGCATGTACCAGTTTCGGATCGCGTACTACAGCTATTGGCACATCGCCAAGGACTACCTCGCTCTCTAGCTCGGCCGGGACTCCCAGAGCGGACGGCTAGTCGTAGTGCTTGAGCTGCTGCCAGGCGGTGCTGAAGGGGGTGACCGGATCTCGCGCCAGCAGGATGGGGATGTCTCTGGCCTTCCCGATGCAGTACTCGCAGACTCGGCGGCCGACGAGCTCCACCGAAGCGAACCACATCCCGAGCGAGGCTTCGGGAATTCCGATCGCGATCACGGTCTCGACAGGCGCGTCTCCCGTTCCCCACGAGAAGTAGCTGTTGTGCCCGGAGATCACGCGTGGAACACGACTGTCGGATGCGAGCACTTCGACCGCTCCAGCCGCTCCATAGTGGGGCGCCAGCACGACGGTCGTGCGGCGCTCTTCGGGGCTGAGCTGGCCAGATACTCGCTCGACCTCGCGTACCATGTCTTCCCATCCGAGCCTGCCCGCGAGCCAGAACGGCACCTTGCTCTGGAGCTCCTGGCCGCGCTCGATGTCGGGAACCAGATCGAGACGTGCGGACAAGCTGGCTGTTGCCGATGGAGCGAGGACCGGGAGGGTGAGCAACGCAAAGCCGCATCCCGTGACTCCGAGAGGCAGTGTGTACCCAACCGAGATCGTGTAGCGGAGGCCCAGCGGACGCGCCCGGAGCCAACGGTCCCACGCGACGGCGCCGGCCGCGAAGAGCACGGGATACATGCCCGCGATCCGGTCCGGGCGACTCGTCCCCGAAACGACCAACAGCACGAGTAGGATCGAGCACGCGAGGCCGACTGACCTCTCGCGCCGAAACTGGGGCGCGAACACGAGCGTCGCCAAGCCGACGACCCAGAGAGGGATCGTCAGCGGATTCATCAGGACCAGCTGGGCGGCGAGCACGCCCAGGGGAGGCGTCGGGACGTTCTTGCGCAGGGTGGCGTTGCGGTAGAACTCGAGCGACGGCCAGTCGTTGTACGCCTGCCAGGCCAGGTTCGGGAGAGCGATCGCTACCAAGACGGCAGCCGCGATCCAGGGGCCGCGCCGAGCCAGCTCCCTGCGTTCGGGGGTCAGCAGAATTGCGACGGTCCAAGCCAGGCCGAGCAGCACGATCGTATGTTTCGCCTCGAACCCGAGGCCCGCAAGGATTCCCAACGCGATCCAGTGTGAGAGCCGTGCGCCGCGCGCGATCTCGATGAACAGGCTGCAGCACGCGGTCCATACGAGGACCTCGATCGCGTTCATCGAGTAGAAGCTCGATAGGACCTGCATCATGGGGGTCGTCACCAGCGCGAGGCCCGCGAGCGCGCGCGATGCCGTCCCGCCTCCGAGTTGCCGAGCCAAGCGCCAGGTCAGCATCGCCGTGAGCCCCGCGCAAGCAGCCGGGAGCAGTCGCAAGGCCATCAAGGAATCCCCCGCGACGGCTCTCCATACGCCGAGCAGCAGGATCGAGAGGGGTGGGTGGTCGACGTATCCCGCAGCGAGCCGCTCCGAACAAGCGAGATAGTAGAACTCGTCGCCGAAGTACCCGTACGCCGGATTGCCGACGACGCTCGGGAGCCACATGAGAAGTGTGACTGCGGCACCGATCGAGATCGCGTAGTAGAGCTCGATCGGGTCCGTGCGCGCGGCCAGCGAGCCCGTGCGTGCGTCCCCCGTGGTGCTGACGCTCGACATTCCGACGAGTATACGCCTGCAGGATGTGCCCTGCGATCGAATCGGCTGCAGAAATGCTATGGAGCCGGCGAAGCCGGCGTGCTCCAAGGATTCGAGGCAGTTCTCATCTGCGCCGGGCGCCCGGCGCCCGGCCCGCCTTCTGGCCTGCGCCGTGTGTGCCCGTAGTATCCGCGAGTGACCTCAGCATCTGCGCCTTTGCGACTGCTCCCCACTCGGCGTAGCGCGCTGCTGCCAGCTCGCGCTCGACCGACGCTTCTGCGGTTCGGCCCAGGCGGACGAGCACGTCGGCGAGTCTCTCGCGTAGGATGGCCGCGTGATGAACGTAGCCGGTCTGGGTTGCCAACTCGATCGCGCGCAGCAGTAGATCGATGCAGCGGCCGCTACGCCCGCGTGCGGCGGCTCGCTCAGCCTCCATCGCCAACGACATGTGGCGGAAGTCCGGGGCATCGCGCGCCCAAATCCGCAGTCGGCGGGCGCTCTCGCGCAGCATGCGTTCGGCCTCGCGCCGCTCGCGCGATGAGAGCCCACACGTTGCGTCCTCATGCGCGCTTGCGGCGCTGATGCCTCGGGCGAATAGGTAGTCGGCGAGCTGTGAGGAGGAGGAGGCTCCCGAGTCGAAACACCAGCTTGCGATGTCTCGCGCGGCAGAGAACGCTTCCTGGTGTTTGCCGAGCACCAGCAGGATGATCTGCCAGAACGCCCAACAGCTCATGCGCGTCGAGGGGTGGGTAGAGCCGACCTTCGCGACCGCTTCGGCTTGCCTCGTGATTGCATCATTCTCCGGATACTCGCCAGTGAGAAGGTCGCAGGCCTGGGCGAACACCTCGTACGCTGGCGCGGCGCTACGCCCACTCCGTCGGCTGATGTCGCGGAGCTCGCGCGCTACGCTCGGGAGTGGTGTTCCCGCCAGCGCGACGTAGTTGGCGCGCTGGCACGCCGCGAAGAGCGCGAACTCGAGATCTCCCACCTCGCGCAGAGCTTCACAGACATCGGCGAGCACATCGATTATCGGACGTCGGGGGCCTGTCCATGCCTCGACGAAGGCCGAGACGAGGAAGCGGGTACGGTGCCGCGAAATGGGGTCGCTCGAGCTCGACGCGAAGCGGAGTGCCGCCTTTCCGAGACGGGCCATCTCGCGCAGATCGCCGGCGACGAATCTGCGATAGGCGGCATAGGCGGCAATGGAGAGAGCAGGGGATCCCACGTAGCCATGCTTCACGTAGCAGCGGATAGCATAGGCTGGGACGCGGCACGCCCAGAGTCCAGACTCCACCTGGATTACGGGTGTCGCAGCAGAGGTCAGGAGGAGCTTCGGGAGCCAGGCGTTCGGGCTCTCGCGCGTATGGTGAAGGAGATCGGCGTCGAGCACCCTACGCAGCAACCGGTCGGTTCTCCAGACGTCGAAGCGTAGCCGCAAGCGAGAGCCGCGCAGGGGCCAGTTGATCTCATATCGTCGCAATGCGCGCAGCACCCTAGCGGCTGGCCCTTCACCGCCTAGCTTGGACTCCGTCAACGTGAGGAGCCGGATTCGTCGAACTCCGATGCGTGCCCTTTCGAGCGGTGTCCATGATGAAACTTCGAGCGCGCCAATCAGCTGTTCCGCCTTCTCGTAGCGCGCCGTGAGGAACGCTGCGTCCACCGCGTTTAGATACAGGCGCAGACCGAGGTCTCGCTGGGATGCGAAGAGAGCCTCGTCGAGCCAATCGAGCGCTACTTCGAGATAGCGCATCGCAATCGAAGCACCCCCCTGCTCGAGTGCATGCGCACCGGCGCGCTCATTGACCTCGACGATCCAGAGTCGTTCATTGGTGTCGATCCGCGAAAGTGCGCAGTTCAAGTGGTCCGCAATCTCGTGCGCGCGAGCCAGAGCTTGCGTGGGATCGAGAGTGTTCGTCAGCAGGCGCGCTAGCTGTTCGTGCGTCTCGGCTCGTCGGGCGTCCGATAGACGAGCGAGTACCGCCTGACGAATCCTCTCGTGTGCGAACGACCAACCCTGGGTCGTTCGAGTCAGCAGCCCCTCATCCCAGAGCGTGAACAAGCGCGCTTCGATCGTCTCCGTTGGGTCCCCGACCGCGAGCGACAGGAGATCGGGGTCGAGAGATGCTCCCAGGCACGCTGCGACCTCGAGAATGCGTACACGGTCGGGGTCCGAGCGCTCGATGCGAGCGGCGAGCAGACCCTCGATCCCTTGGTCCCCGGTCGCGGATTCGCCGGGGGCGTCCGTCCACATCCACCCGAGCTCCTCGCTGAAGCCAAGAACGCCGGTGTCATACAGGTGTTCGAGTAACTCTCGGAGCCGGCGCGGGTTGTTTCCGGTCTGGCTCTCGATCCGAGCGACGAGCCAGGCGGGTGCCTCTGTCTCTTGCGAAAATGCATCTGCGGTCATTCGCGCGCTGGCAGCGCGCGTGAGCGGAGGTAGATCGATCGTCGTGTTGGAGCGCTCGTTTGAGCTCAGCGCATCCACAAGGTTCGTCGACACTCGCGACTCCGAGAGCTCATTCATCGTATACGTAGTGGCGAAGAGGACGTGCCGAAGCGTCGAGTGCTGGAGCAGCTCGATCAGCAGATCGCCCGTTCCCGCGTCGATCCATTGAATGTCATCGAGGGCGATCAGCAGAGCCTGTCCCGGTGCAGCCAGTGCTTCGACTAGGCGCTGCGTCGCCAGAGTGAGGCGGCGAAACGTCTGCACAGGGCCAAGCCTGGGGGCAGCCGGCAGATCTGGGAGCAGCAGCTCGATGTCTGGGATCACGCCGGTCAGTGCATTTGCGACATTGCCCAGGTTGGAGGTCAGACGGGAGCGCCACGAGTCCAGCTCTGCGTCACCCGAGGCAAGGAGTTGCTGGACGACACCCCCGAGAGACTCGGCGAGCGCTGAGTAGAGGGAGTCCCGGCGCGATCGTTGACAGTTGCAGAGCGCCACGAATCCCTTCGCCGCTCGCACCTGGCGGCGAAGCTCCTGGAGGAGTGCAGACTTGCCGGACCCGGACGTCCCCGAGAGCGACACTACGCAGCACCCTCCGGCTGCCGCTTCCTCCCAGGCTCGGGTGAGGAGGCTTTGCTCATGCTCGCGATCGTAGATGCGATCCGTGAGATTCAGCCGATGATCCGTACTGGCGCTCGGTAGTCGAAACTGGCTCGAGATCGTACCCGACTTCGCGATCTCGGCCCGGCATCGATCCAGATCCCGCTGCAGCGCTGCTGCCGTTGGGTAGCGTAGATCAGGAGCCTTCTGGAGGAGCCGGTCGATGATTTGACTGATCGCTGGCGGCAGGTCCGGGCGTAGCGAGAGGACGGGCGCGGGGACTCGCGCGATATGCCCATGGATGATCGCTAGCGGGTCGTCCGAATCGAATGGCGCTTGCGCCGTGGCCATCCAGTACATGCATGCACCGAGTGCATACAAATCACTGCGCGTATCCGGCTGTCGGCTCATACGCCCCGTCTGTTCGGGCGAGACGAAGCGAGACACCTGGGGATCCATCAGAGGCGGGTTGTCCGAGCGCTCGGATTCGAAGTCCGATACCACGAGCGCTGCGCGCGAGAAGTCGACGACCTGCGCAATGCGGCTCTCTGGGTCTACGAAGATGATCTCAGGGCGCAGCCCGCGATGCATCGTACGCGATGCGTGGACAGCCGCGAGCACGACGGCGAGCTGATGAGAGAGATCGAGCAGAACCGATGGCGAGAATCGGGTTGCGGGCTCCAGCGCCGACAGGACGAAGCCCGCGGGTCGGCGGAGCACCATCGTCAGCCAGGGACCATCGGAATCCACGTCGATGAGCTCGGGACTTCCATTCGGTGCGGTCCGGCGGATCCAGCCGATCTCGTCTTCGAATGCGCGGAGTCTGGAGGGATTGTTCGGGTAGACGCGTAGAAGGACGGGGGTTCCGGTCGAGCGACCGACGGCAGTGTACGTCCGCGTCCACTCGTCTGCGTAGAGACATTTCTTGTCTTCGAAGTCCGCAGGATCAGCCATGACTCTCGAGTTGCATCGGTGAAGCATGCAGCCAGGCTGAAGCTGCTCTTGTTTGTGCTGAGCCGGACTCCAGTGGCGCTGGAGTTAGTGGCGCGCGAGGCTGGGGCTCTCTGGCTGCGCGCCGCGAGGCGGTCACAGGACGGATCGTGCGCCATAACTTGCAACGCTTTGTGTGAATGGTGTGCGTAGCTGCGGGGTCGTGACCCTCGAGCGGGTGTGCGTCCGTCATCGGGGTTCTTGCCTGTTCTTGCCTGTTTGGATCGCTCCGCTGCTGCCGGAAATGTGCTCGGAAGGCGCACACTCCACCGGGACGCTGGGGTACACGTGGTCGTGTGTGGCTCTCATGGCGGGACTTGGCGCTCGAACGATCCTGCTCGAAGCACGATCGAGCTCGAGCTTCAATCCTGCGGGTTACTGTGGTTGGGCGCCTCGCGCGGCGCCTTGTGGAGTGACAATTTGATACGCCCAGGATTAACCGATGTACGAACCCGATGCCGGGAGGTACCATCCCGCGACAACTGTATTCTAGAAGGGTTACAGGATGAGCTTCGGAAGCGTTGCCCTTGGTGCTGAGGTTGGAGCTCGGCCTGGCTCCTGGCGGCAACGGCTGTTCCCGCCGATCGATGCGCCCACGACGTGGCATGTTTCGCCGATCGTGGACCTCTTCGGCTACGGATTCGGGTGGCTGATCCTAGCCGTGCCTCTCTATCTGGCTCTCGGCTCCGACAGCCTGCAGCCTGCAGACTACCGGACCCAGGGGATGGTGTTCATCGCCTTGGGCGTCCTGCTTTTCGACGTCCACCGCCACTTCACCTTCCCTTACATCTTTTTCGATCGAAGCATTCGACAGCGGTTTCCGCTGCGCGTCATGGTGCTTCCCTTTCTGCTCCTCGGCTTGTGGACTCAGATGCCTACGTTGTCCGATAGCTGGACGCGTGTGTCCATGCCCGGCGCGGCCGCCGTGGCCGCGTGGGTCATCCTGCTCTTCCAGCTGCTCCGGCACGACGGGATGGGGCCGGTTGCGCGCAAGCGAGCGCTCTACTGTGTCGGTGGCGCGGTCCTGGGCGCAGGCGTGCTGGGTGCCACGCCAGCTTTGTCTGCCCACTACGCGTGGATCATGCTGATCCTTCCGGTGGGGGCGTCGCTCGTCATTTCGGCACTGCTCTTCCGGTCGCTGGGAGCGGGCTCGCAGCAGTTTACCGATGTGCAGCCGAAGCGTTCCAGGAGCGGATGGCTGCCCGCATGCATGGTCGGGCTCGTTCTGGCTTCAGGGGTTTCGACCCGCGTACTCGGGGGTCTGACGACGCCTGTGTACACACTCGTGAATGCTGCGTTCGTGATGTACGTGGGGTGGCTGCTGCACCACGGAATGAGCCAGAAGTACGGAATCCTGCGGCTGTACAGCTCGAAGTCGGGTCGCTCAGACAAGGTGCCCGGTTGGGTGGATCGGTCGATCGCGTGGTGCTGGGTGCCGATGACGATCGTGTGGGCTGCTGGATCCTCTCCCATGGTGGTGCGCCTGTATCTGGACAACCAGAGCAGTGGGGCCAGCAATTTCGTGAGTCCTCTGCTCGACTTCATCTACGCGAACTTCTCGTTGACGATGGCTCTCGCGATTGCGCCGATCGTCGGCTCGCTCGCCGCGTTCGTGTATTTCGAGTGGCGGATTCACCAGTTTCGCAACCTGCCGCGGCTCGGCTACGTCCTGGGAACGATGCTGCTCTGGGCAAGCATGTTTCCGCTCGGGAGTGCCGGGCTCTACATCGCACTCGCGGCGTCGCACTCGATCGAGTACATGGTGTTCATATGGGCGTTCCAGCGGAGGCGGTATGCAAAGCCCGGAACCTCGTCCCCCATCCTCGAACAGATGACGCGCCGGCCTCTGCTCTATTTCGGGACAGGTGCTCTCTTGCTGACGACGATCTTCGTGTTTGGGCGCTTCGTGGCACGCTACGGAATGGATGAGATTCCGATGGTGGCGGGGGTCCCCGTGCCCTTGTGGCTGTTCTGGTACTCGATCGTGCAGGCGCTGATCCACTTCTACTATGACGGGTTCTTGTGGAAGCTGCGTCGTCCAGAGCTGGCGCGGAGTATCTGAGGGCTGGGGGAGCCAAGCCCGGGATAGTTCGGGAGTCTTCGTCAGGGGCTCTGGAATCGCGGCCGACGGGCCTGGTCGCGGACTCCCAACGGCCCGTCGGTCGCGATTCCGGAGCCCGATCTACCGGGGTGGTGCCGGGGTTACTTTCCCAGTATTCCAGTGGGAATGTCGTGGGTCGTTCCCGAGATCGCGTCGGCCAGGCTTTGGAACTGCTTGGCTACCTCGCCGCCCAACAGCTCGATGCTCGCGAGCGCGACCATAGCGATGAGTGCCACCAATAGGGCCGTTTCGGCCATCGACGCACCCTCCTCTCGAGGGTTCGCAGCATCTCGTGTTGGAGCTGCCGGCATCGTGTGTCCTCCTCCATTGCGATCCTTGTTCGATCCAATGGGGAACGGGTCTCGAATCCGACGGAACGGGTCTCAGGTCCGACGGGAAGGGAGGCCGGATGTAATTCTAGCGCTAGGGGGGTGAACGTATCCACAGCGGATTCCCGCAGCAGAACGGTACCTTTCCCGCATGAACTCGAGACGCGATCAGCGGAGCGGCCTGCGCAAGGGGCTGGGGTCTGTTGCCGAATGGGGAATTTGGCTGGCCCTGGTGACGGCCGTGATCGTCGCGCAGACCTTCTGGGCGGGCGCATAGACGGGGCGGGCGCATAGACGGCCTCGGGAGGCGCGCGGTACTGTGCCCTCGTCGGCGCTGGGTCCCGTCTATTCTGGAGCCTCGGATCCAGAGCTTCGGGCGAGGTCGAGTCCCCGCAGCGAAAGCCGTCTTTCGGGCATGAGACGGAGCGATTGCTCAAATTTCTCTGCTGCCGCTTTCGGACGTCCCAGTTCGAGGAGCACTTCCCCGTAGAGCTCGTGGATCGGCTTGAGTGGGACTGCCGCGCCCCGGGGGGCACCCATGGTCTCGGCAACTGCGATCGCTGCGTCGAGGTGCCGGAGCGCGACTTCGATCTCGCGTCTATTCAGAGCGATCAGTGCGAGCACTTCGAGCTCGGAGACACGAGCGGGCTTGCTGCCACGATCGAAGGTCGCAGATCCCTCGTCTCCTCGCTGGGCGAGCTCTGTGAGTCGGCGACGTGCGGCATCTGCGCGATCCAACTCCCCGAGCTTCGAAGCGGCGAGCCCAGCGGCCAGAGCCTCAGACGCGGTCGAGTCCGGACGCAGGGGGACGAGCTCCCACTGCTCACGCTCGATCATCTGGCGAGCGCGAAGCATCCTGCCTGCGGACTCGAAGCGAGGCAGTGGGCTCGTCCGCTCGATCGCCGCATCGACCCTCTCGATCCAGTCGCTGGCTTCGGTCGCATTCCCGAGCTGCAGCGCGGAGTAGTGCGCCCAATCTGCAGCGTGGAACTGATCTCCCGGGGAGTCGATCGGCCGCCACTGGGCTTCTGCGACACGAAAGGCTGCGCGGTTCGAGTCGAGCGCCTGCTGCCACATTCCGAGCTGCATGAAGATGTGCGATGGCATGTGCAACGCATGAGACACGGCGGGAGCAATCTCGGCGTAGTGCCTCGCAGCCGGTAGTGCGAGCGGAGCATGGATCGGGTCGTCGAAAGCATGAATCGTGTAGTGCGCCGCCCCGGGATGAAGCGGCTGTCTCGCCATCAGCTCGAGTGAGATCGCGCCGGCTCGCATGGCCAGGCGCGAGGACGTGTCTTCGAGAGGACCGATGGCAACCAACAACGCCAGGGCATAGAAGCTGGCGACCTCGACGTCCTCGGGGTAACCAGCGTAGAGGCGTTCCATCGCGCGAAGATACGCGATTCTGCGTTCTGCCTCGCTTCCCGGGTTCATCCAGAGGGCTTCGACCGCACGAAGGAATCCACGCTCGAGCTCGGTGGTCGCCTTGGATAGACGCACCTCCCGCGTTGGGCCAAGTCTCAGCAACGCTCGCTGGGGAGACTCGAGGTCTCGCTCGGGAGACAGAAGATGGTTGTACGTGAGAGACTCTCCCCAGTAGGCGAGCGCGAAGCCGGGTTCGAGTGTACGCGCGCGTACGAACGCCTCGCGGGCGCGGTCGTAGCCGAAGCTGTGCAGGAGTGCGACGCCGCGCTCGAATTCAGCCTGCGCTGCAGGTCCAGCGGACGTTGGAAAGACGACGCTTCCGGTGGGTGCAACGACCTCCTGCGGACGAGAAGCGCGCGCCGCTGGATCCACCAGCCCGGTTCCGTTGCAGGAGCCACATAGGACAGAGACTGCGATCACAAGGGTCCGAGTACGTTCGTGGGTAGGCATGCTCTTACCCTCTGGGGTTCGCAGCGCGCCGTCAATGGCAGAAATCTGCCGCCCCTCCACGTCCTACAAGTCGCGTCCTCCGAGTGACGTGTTCCGAGTCACGTGTTCCGAGTCGTACTCGAGAGGCCTTGTCGGAGCTAGTCGATCAGTCCCCACTGCAGACACAGCGCGACGAGCTCCGCGCTGCTCTTGGCTCGGAGACCACGCTTTGCGGCGCCGATATGCTTGTTCACCGTATGGATGGACAATCGGAGCTGGTCCGAGATCTCTTCGGTGTCGCAGCCTCGAGCGAGTAGCTGCGCGACGGATCGCTGCCGGGGTGACAGAAGAGGTAGGAACGGCTCTGCCACCGTGCGTCCATGCCGCCGCATGACATCGCGCTGCACGGAGTTGCCCACCTGTTGCAGCTCGTCTCGGTGAGTGGCCAGGACCTCGTCCAGATCGCGCGGGTTTCCGGAGTAGGCCAGTCCCAACCAGGCGTGGATCCCGAGCGCGCCGGGTAGGGCCACGAGGAGTCCGTGCCGAACCCCGAAACGGCGATTCACGTCGAGGAGCTCGAGCAGTGCGGGCGTTCTATGGGCCGAGTCACGAACCGCGCCAAAAGTCGTCGGCGCACCCTCCGAGCGCGCGAAGTGGGTCACTGGATTTGCACGGAAGAGGCCACGCTTGCGCACCTCTCGTTGGTGCCCGACGGGATAGGTGGTCATGCGAACCGGTAGTGCGAGTAGCTCCGAGGCGGCGGCAGGAAACGCACCGTAGCTCCAGTATCGAGCCTCCACCCGATCCGCGATCGTCCGCACCTGGGCCCACGCGGGGTCGGCGCGAAAGATCTCGAGCCGCTCCTCGAAGCAGGTGGCCTCGGCGAGCGGCGAATCAGCGGACGCAGGGCGCATGACTCGAGTCTACCGACTCCGGGGCGATCCCGTCACGTCCGGCTCCCTCGATCAGGTTGGCCACGTGTCCATGGACGAGCGCGAGGCTTGCAGATCGCGCGATGCCGGTTGCTTGCTCGACCGCCTGAGCGCGTGATGGCGCTCATTCCGGAGAGGCGAAGGTCAGCTGGAGGGCCCAGCGCTCGAGTGAGGTACGCTGCAAGGGGCTACCTTCCACCGAGAGGAATGCGTCGTCCGGATCCAGCGCCCAGCTGATGGCGAGCAGGGGTGCAAAGGCGAAGTCGGGTAGGACTACGTCGTTCGGTGGTTCGAGAAGCAGGAAGACGTCGAGTGACGGATCTCGCTCGAGAAGGTTTCGGAGTCGGCGACTGAGGCCAGAGGCTCCCTGGAAGTAGACTGGATGGAAGTCTCCCTCCTGCGCGGTGAAGTTCTCGAGCTGCCGCAGGTGGAAGTCGTCGTGCTGGAGCTCGGCTGTGGATCCATCGTCACTCACTCGTCCGACGGCAAGGCGGAAGCGGCGAATGCGTATGGGCTCCGAGGGCACGAAGTTCGTCATCATGAATGATGCACTGGTGAGCACGGCGCCCGACCGGAGCTTGTTCAAGACGTCTGTGTTACGGAATCGGGTTGCATAGACGACGTCTCTACGTCCCAGAGCCTGGAAGGAGCCGTCTCCGGGCATACCGTCGAAGCCTCTCAGTGAGACGTTGCGGTTGAGGATGAAGTTGGCAGCAGGCGTTCGGTTCGGGTGCCTAACCGAAAAGTGCTGTGATCGTCCCGGATCGATCTCGAACGCGGATTCTCGACCAGGAGCAGACGCACCCTCTTCGTCGAACCCGTGTAGTCCGCTCAGCAGGCCCACAGCAGCTGTGATGTTGATGTTGTCCGCGGGTGCGTTCGTCACCTCTGGGGACTGGACGAAGACCTCGTAGTTTCCACGGCGAACCGGCAGGCGATAGCGGCCGTCGAGAACGCCGAGCGAAGGGGGCAGGGGGATCATCTCACCCGTTTCGAGAACCAATCCGCCGCGCACAGTTCCGGCGAACGCGGCGCCGCCGATCGCGTGCGGACTCTGGGGCTGACGCGCGAACACATTGGCACCCGGGATACCGAGGCCCGTCTCATCTTCGACGATGCCTTCGATCACTCCGAAGCTGTCCTCGAAGCGGACGTCTCCCGGACCGATCGATGCAAGTGGACCGGGTCCGCTCCCCTCTGGATAGATGAACGAGGACCATGCGATATCGTCGTCGTTCAGGGTGCGCTGCTCTGCCTCCGTCGCCGCATCCGTGGTCTCGAGGAAAGGAAACATGGTGCTCGCATTGCCATCGGTATCGGATCCGTCGTTGATCAAGCTGTGCGACAACCCGTGGGAGTGCCCGAACTCATGCGTCGCAACCGCGCGCAAGTCGGCTCGAATGTCGGAAGAGGGCTCCAGCTCGAAGCTGACCGTCGAGCTGAACATGACGTCGTTCTCGAGAATCGTTCCCGCGCGGTAGAATCCGGCCGGAAACTCGATGTCGCCGTCGCCGTCGATGTCGGCGCACACGTTCAGTCTCTCGGCCTCGGGGTCGTATACATCCGAATCGCCATCCCCATCCAGGTCGCTTCCGGCGCTCAGCTGCGTGTCCTCCATCAGAGACGTGGAGCGCGAGCCCGCGAGGGCGCCGAAGCCGGGCTCCGACTCGAAGGTGATCTCGTTGATGAAGTCGAAGCGCCGAGTCCCATTTCCGATCGTTCGCGTCCGATCGATGCGCATCTCGATGTAGGAGGACGGAAGACGATTCCAAGCATCCATGGATGCCTCGAGGTCCTCTCGCGCGCGCTGGACGTCGATCTCTTCTGGAGTCCCGGCGTTGGGTGGGATCGTATCCAGGGTGTAGCTCACTCGAGCGCACCGCTCGTCCCAAAAGATGGGTGCCACGTCGAGCTGCTCGATCCCCGGCGCGATCTCGATGCCTGTGCGGACGATCGTTTCGACGCGCCCGCCCGCTAGTGCTCGAGCCGGCTGGGTCGCTCCCAGCACGGCGAGCACGAGCGTCGTCCCACGCGCGAGACGCTGAAGCAGTTCCGGCGCGTTCATTTCTCGTCCTTTCGAGCTGGCGGCGCGGCCTGTGGCGACTGAAGCGATAGGTGGAGCTGGAGCTCCGAGAGAGGCACAGAACGCGCTCGATCCGGCGTATACGTCCAGAGCTCGCCTGCGCGTTCGACGACCGGGATCTGTGCTGCGAGCGCATTCAGCGGAGTGAAGACCTCGGGTGTGCTCGTGCGCTTCAGGAAGAAGAGTGCTCTCGATGGAGCGATGGGGCTGTTCATTCCGGGCGCGACCTCTGCAACCTGGACTCCTCCGGGCGTTGGGCTGGGTCCGGCGCCGCCAGGAAGGCGCACGCGGATTCGTTCGATCCCTGTTCCAGGAGTGGCTCCTGGCTGCTGCGGGCTCGATACGGACTCGAGTACCAGTTCGAGATCGGTGTACAGGGAACCCTCGACCCACGTAGAGGCTCGGGAGACCACCCTCCCGACGGCGACCACGTCCGAGGCCGAGGCCAGCTCGTCGAATGAGAACGATTTTCGATAGGTTTCGGCGCGCGCGAGGACGGCGCAGCCAAGGAGAGCGAGGAGGATCGCTCCTGACGCACGGACAGAGCTTCGACGCATGAGATCCCTTCCACCGACTCGAGAACACCCGGTAGTGTGTGTCGAGTCGGGACCCGCTCCATGGGGTCCCGACTCGTGCACCTATGCAGCGAGCGAGGGAGATGTCGGTTCTTTGCGGAAGTAGAGCCGGCGGCCGACGAATTCGGATCTCAGAAATTCGTCGGTTTCTCGGGCTCGCAGACACTTTTCCAGAGGGTGGTCTACCCGCCTGGGCCGCGTTGGCGATGGTCCTGTCAGGCGGAGCCGAGGACTGTGGCAATCAGCCAGATTGCCGCGCCGGCGAGCAGCAGGCCGGGAAGGACGCGCCAATGTGGAGCCAGGTGTGCGGGTGTGCGAGTCTCGGGGACGCAGCGGTCACCACGCAGCATCGCTTCGAGGAGGTTGTCGCGCTTGTAGAACGCGTAGAACGCGATCGCACTCACGTGTAGGGTGACCAGCATCGCGAGCGCGCCGAATACGATCTCGTGTGTCTCTGCTGCGAGGCGGCCGACGTCGAAGCTTACCCAGTGCGAGAGCGGCCCGGATTCGAGGCCGTCCACGTCTACCGCGAAGAGGCCCAGAGCCACCTGGAGAGCGAGCAAGGCGAGCAGCGCCACTGCGCCGAGGCCACTCAGTGGATTGTGGCCGATGTGATAAGCGGGGTTGCGCAGGTGCAGCCGGCGCGCATAGACGATCACGGCCCGCGGTCCGCGTATGAAATGATGAAACCGCGCGGTGGAGCTCCCCGCGAATCCCCAATAGAGCCGAAACACCAGCAGCCCCAGGATGGCGAGGCCCGCACGCCGATGCCAGGCGAGCTCGCCGAGTTCGGCCGACCCCCACGCGAACAAGCTCATGGAGACGAGCGCCCAGTGGAATGCGCGGGTCGGGAGATCCCACACGCGCACGCGCTTCAGCGCCACTCCGGACGCCCGGTCGGGCGTGGCCGGCTCAATCCTCCTCGGCGCGGTAACGATCGTGGCAGTCCTTGCAGGCTTCGCCTACCGCCCGGACCTGGCTACGTGCGGCGTCGAGATCGTCGTCCTGCGCAGTCGCGTGTAGCGCAGCGGCGCTCTCACGAAATCGGGTGGAGATCTCCGCGAATCCCTCGGAGTCGCTCCAGACCTCCGCGAAGGCGCGCATCTCGACCCCCGTCTCGGGCCCGGTCCCCGCTGGGAACCAGCCAGGCAGATCGTCCGAGGCGTACTTGACCTCCTGAGTGGCGAGCCGCACGAGGCTCGGATTCGGGCTCGCTGTCGCGAGTTGATCCCGCACGGCCTTGAACGAGCCTCCGAGATCCTTGAAGTGGAGGGCGCGTGCTTCGATGACCTGCCGCGCAGTCATGCCGCTCGCCAGCATGCGATCGGGGTCGGCACTCGCGCCCGGATCGGCGCCTCCGCCCGGCTGGCAGGCCAGGGCGGTCGCGGCCAGCGCGAGGCTCCGCAGGCAGAGGATCATGCGAGTTCCTTGCTGAGTCGCTCGGAGATTTCCATGGGCTCCCGTTCTTCTGGATCGAGTGTCTGTTCTGGATCGAATGTCTGAATCGAGTGAAAGGCTGCATCATCGCGGCTCCGCGAGCGCGGTTGGAAGCCTCGTGTGCCCGAGCTGCGGCGGGCGGTTGACGAGAAGCTTGACGATCCATGTGCAGAGTCTTGGAACGTGCGCAGGAGGCGGGCGACGAGAGCGCGACGGCTCAGGGATGTCCGATGCGCCCGTGGAGTGCTTTCAGCTGGGAGACCTTGTGTGTAGCCCCCCACGCGCGATAGAGATCGATGGCTGCGTTGAGCTCGGTTTGCGCGTTGATCGTGCGCGCGGACTGTCCCAGGAGCTCTGCTGCTCGCTCGTGCGCGAAGGCGGCGTGGTGGACGTAGCCCGCGCTCACGGCTTCCTTCGCAGCGGATGCGTAGAGGAGCAGCGCGTTGCGCGAGCGGTTTCGCGACCGCTGCAACTCCGCATCGAGCAGCAGGGCCATGTGTACGAAGTCTGGACCATGTCCGGCCCAACGCCGCAGAGCCCGGAGGCGGTGTCGCGCCCGTCGGCGCATTCGCAACTGGTGGCGCCGAGACCTCGTGGATCTCGAGAGAACCGCGCTCGCCAATCCCTGGTAGAAGGTGAAGTCTGCCATTCGGGACGCGACCGAGCCTCGCCTCTCGAGCTCCGGCTGCAGCGCGGTGGCGGCCATGCACGCGAGCTCGAATTGCTGGTTCAGACAGAGGGTGGAGATGACGTGAATGAGCGCATAGATGTCGTCGGACCGAATCGACGCGAGCCAGCTCGACAAGGTGTCGCGCTCCGCGTCCCAGCTGATGTGATCCGAGCGCAAGAGCGCATAGGCGTGGATCAGGATGTCGGTCGATCGACGTGGCTGATGGCGCGCGAGCTCGCTGACCCGCTCGTCCACGCGTGTGAGAGGCTCGCCGCAGAGGCCGGCGAACGAGGCCATGTCGTGCAGAGCCACGTAGACGTACTCCAGGTCCCCCAGCTCTCGGAGTGTGCCGAGCGTCTCCTCGAGCTCCGCGAGGATGTGCCGTCGCGGCCGAACCCAGCCAAAGAAGTAATGCTGGATGGCACGGGCTCTGGCGTCAATCAAGGGAGAACGGTTCAGCCGAATCCAGTAGGCCGACGCCTCGGCGAAGCGGCGACCGCGCTTCAAATCGTCGAGCAGGGTCATGGACCCGCTCGCTTGGGCCGCGAGCGAGAGGCTCGGTGACCCCAGCACACCATTCTGCTTGAAGCTCTTCAGGATGTAGCAGGCGGCGAGGAAGGCGAGGTGTGCGGACTGCACCCCGATCTCGCCCGCACCGGCTCGCAGCAGGATCAGCGGCGCAGTCCAGGACGGATCGGAGGACAAGCCCTTGGGAAACATGTGATCGTCGATCGGGCCCCGCAGCATGAAGTCCGTGCGCAGGATCGCGAGCCGAGCGCGGAGCCGTCCTGGCGAGCGGAGCCAGCGCACACCGAACTGTCTCAGTCCGCTCAACGTCAGATCGAGGGCGCGCCCGTCGGAGCGTACCGATGAGATCGTGATCCACTTGGCCATGACCAGCGCGCGTTGAACCGGAGTCTGCGCGCGTGTCTCCACACGCGAGAGCAGGCTGCCCGCGATCTCGGAGTCTCGAGTCTGTGTGAGGGCATCCACCGTATCCAGATGAAGCTCGAAGCAGAGCTCGAAGTGGGTTTCCCAATCGTCTTCGCTGGTGAGATCGACCGCTGGGCAGAGATAGCTGCGGGCCGCCTCGGGGGCCCCGCGCTCCAGGCCGATGCGCCCCGCGCGCCGGAGCGCCTCGATCGTGCGCACGCGCTCCCGGCCTTCGATCCGATCGAGCGAGTGCAAGATGTGGTTCGCGAGGTCGAACGCCACGGCCGGAAGGTCTTGTTCCGGGGTTCGATCGAACAGGACGCACGCGATCCGATGATGCAGATCGGTTCGTTCTTCGGGCTCGAGACGGCTCTGAGCGGCCTCGCGCAACCGATCGTGTACGAACTTGAAGCCGTCACGACACGGCGAGATCAGGCCCTGCTCGACCATGGCCATCAGTTCCTGCAGAACATCGAGCCGATCCACCTCGGATACGGCGACCAACATCTCCAGCTCGAAGGATGTTCCGATGAGACTGGCGGTCTTGATGAGAGCTCGTGCAGGGGGAGAGAGGGTGTCTACGCGCGCTGCAACGAAGGCGGCGGCGTCGTCGGTGATGTCTGCCTCGGTCAGCTTCTGTTGGTCCCACCTCCATCCCTGGCCGTGCTCGTACCAGATGAGATCGCGATCCCACAGATGGAACATCAGGCGCCGCACGAGCAACGGATTGTGCTGACTCTTGAGACCGACCCGGCGTGCCAGGCCTTCCGTCTCTTCAGGCGTGCGATTGAGTGCGTTCGCCAGCAAGCGGAGTGTGTCCTCGAATGCTAGGGGCTCCAGGCGGAGCGTATGCGATACGAAGCCGGCATGGTCCAGGTCGTCGATCAGCTGTTGCGTGGGGTGGGCCGGTCCAACTTCATTGTCCCGGTAGCCTCCGATCAACAGGAGCGACTCGGGGGCTGCACCACGCAGCAGAGAGTGGATCAGGTACAGGCTGCCCGCGTCGGCCCACTGAAGATCGTCACAGAAGAACACGAGGGGATGAGAGCGGCGTGCGAACACGTGCACGAAGCGGCCGAAGGCCAGCGCGAGTCGCTCTCGCTCTTCCTTCGCGCCGACCTTGGGAACGGGGGCGAGGTCCTCCACCAGGTAGCGCAGGCTGGGAGCCAGGTCGCCCAACACTCCGAGGATGGCGCCGACTCCGGAGCGAAGTCGCTCGCTCCACTCCGAGACGCGCTGCGCGCTGCTTGCCAGAATCTGGCACAGGAGGGCCTCCATCAGGTCCCCGACCCCCTCGTACGGTCGGTCGCTGCGATCGGCATCGAACTTGGTCTCGACCAGGTAGCCGCCACTGCGCACGAGGCGCTCGCGCAGAACCCCGGGTAGAGACGACTTTCCGATGCCGGCGGGACCCGCCAAGAACACGCACTCGAATGCTCCTTGAGAAACGCGCTCGAGCGCTTCCTTCAGGAGCTGGGTTTCGCGCTCGCGTCCATAGAGACGGCTAGGAAAGCGAAGTCGATCGGACGCGTCGTGTGCCCCCAGCTCCAGATCATCGTCGATTTCACCGGTCGAGTGAAACTGCTTCGAGCACGCCTCGAGGTCCTCGCAGAGACCGCGCGCCGTCTGATAGCGAGCTTCTGGGTCCTTCTCGAGCAGCTTGTCCACGATGCGGGAGAGTGCGACAGGGACTCGATTCGAGACCTCGTGGGCGAGCCTCGGCCTCTGCGCCATGTGAGCGCATACCAGATCGGCACCCTGTTTCATGCGAAACGGAGGCTCCCCCGTGAGCAGCTCGTAGAACGTGGCTCCGAGGGAGTACAAGTCCGTGCGGAAGTCGACGCCGAGGCCCATGCGGCCCGTCTGCTCCGGAGCGATGTAGTGCATCGTGCCTTCGGCGGTCGCTGGCAGGCTCGTCTGCTCGGCCCGCCCGAACTCGGTCGCGATGCCGAAGTCGATCAGCCAGACGGCCATCTGCTCGGGATCCACGATGATGTTGCTGAGCTTGATGTCCTTGTGAATCACTCGCGCCAGGTGGACGTCTGCGACGGCGCGAGTGGCACCGAGCGCAATCCAGAAGAAGTCTTCGAGCGTGGGATGTCGCGCCGTCGCGAAGCGAGAGAGCGGATAGCCTTGGATGCGCTCGACGACCAGCACAGCCTTGGAATGGACATGGCCTAGCTCGACCGGGCGTACCAGGCGATCGCTCTGAACGCGCTCCAGGATTTGAAACTCGTGCTCCGCTCGATTGGCGCAGTTGCCGCGACTGGAGTGGTAGACCTTGACCACCACGCGGAGGCCGTCGCGATCGCGCGTGCCCGTGTAGACGTCGCTGTTCCGCGTGTGATGAATGCGGTCCCAGATCGTGTAGCCGTCGAGGGTCAGCATGGATGGCCCCGTTCCATCCTTGGGCAGTCCCCCGCTCGAGATCGCGGACACGCGCGCATGCGCGAGAACTCAGTCGGCGGTGCGGATCGAGTCCGCGCCGGCATCGTCTGGGGCCGTAGTGCTGGGTGGCTGGGATCGCAGACTCTCTGCCTTCGCGAGAGCGCCCCAGGCGTGATACGACTCGCGCGCGTACTGGAGCGCTTCGTGGAAGTTGCTCGAGAGATTGCCCTCTCGAAGTATGTGCGCTCGGCGCTCGTGCGCGATCGCCGCATGGTGGATGTAGCCGATCTTCTCCGCGGCTTCCGCGGCCTGGGCATACTCCTCGAGGGCTTGGTTCCCTCTGCCGAGCGCCCAGCCACGTTCGGCTCGAAGCATGCGGACCATGTGTACGAAGTCGGGCCCGTGCTTTGCCACGACCGAAAGTCGACGCTCGCAGCTCCGGGCGTGGTGCCGGAAGCGCGTGCGCGCCTGGATCCCGCCGCGGTGCGAAAGCACGGCCGCCGCGAGACCTCGGTAGAGCAAGTACTCTGTTATGTGGCTGTGCCGGCCCGCGCGCTCGAAGATGCTGGCGCGTACCAGCTCGGAGATGTGCCAAACGCTGGCAAAGTCACCCACGATGGTACATGTGAGCATCCAGCTCGTGGCCAGGTACGATCCTGATTCGGCGTACGCTTCGAGCTGCACTCGGGCTCTGGCGAGAGCATCTGCGCCGTCCGTATGTTCCTGCAGCCAGCGATAGGGTTGAGCGAGCGCGGAGGGGGTCTCGACCGGAGACATCGTCGCTCGCACCCGGATCGTCTCGAGATGGCCCAGTACGGTGGCAATGGGAAGTCCACAGAGAGCAGCGTGCCTCGCGTGAGCCAGCAACGCCCGCGTCTGGAGCATCGCTTGACCGAGCTCTTCGAGCTGTGTCGCGGCCTCGAGCAAGGGGTCCAACGTTTCTCGTCGCGGGGAGACCCAGGGCAACAGGTCGGCGTACAGAGTGATGCGTGTAATCGGGGTGATGGCTGGATGCGGCACCTGCTCCATCCAATATTCGACGGCTTCGATGTAGCGCCGAAGTCCCCGCGAGCTCCAGAGCACGGCGCGCCGTGCTGATGCAAAGACCGCGAGAGGCAAGCTGGGGGGGCGAACGTAGCCTGCGGCGAGCGCGCTTCGGAGATCCTCGGCGGGAAACAAGCAGCAGAGACGAACGGACGCCCGCAGAATGGTCGCGGAGCTTGCGAGAAGCAGTAAGACGTGAAGGTGGTCCGCGGAGTCCGAAGTGCCCGTCGCGCGGCGGAAGGGCCAGCGAGCGGGGGAACCGCGCAGCTTGCAGTCGATCCGAAGGATCTCGAGCCGTACGCGGAGCCATGAGGGTCTCCGTGGAGCTCGGAAGTCGAACTCGGCGAGGCTATCGAACAGCAGGTCCAGTGTCTCCGTCTCCGACCGCGAGACGGCGAAGACAAGGATCCGCAGAGACGCTACCAATGCGGCCTGAAGCCTCGATAGGCGCGCATCGGCGAAGGGGGCGATCAGCTCCAGGGCTCGATCGAAGCTCTCCAACTGGTACGCACAGACGGCTGCGCGAAAGCGCATCTCGAACCAGAGGCCCAGCTGGCTCGGCTCCGTGCACGGCTCGATCAGCTCGAGCCCGGTCTCGAAGTAGTGAATCGCAGTGGCGAAGGCTCCGGATCGAAGTGCCGCCATGGCTGCATCCCGCTGGACTTTCGCAGACGAGGCGAGCTGCGCGGAAGGGATGCGCGCTCGGGCGCGTGCCAGATGGTCCGCGATCTCGAAGACGCGAGTGTCTGTGGCGACGCCGCCGTGCTGCTCGATCAAGAGCTCTGCCGTGCGATAGTGGAGCACCTCGCGCTCCGACTCCGGCAGCAACGCCTGCGCCGCCTCGCGGATGCGATCGTGTACGAAGCGGAATCCGGCTCGAGAGGGTGCAATGAGCCCTTCGTCCGAGAGCTCGTAGAGAGCGGCCTCGAGGGCCGTCCGATCGCGTCGGGAGAGCTCTGCCAGCAAGCTGACGTCGAACTCGTCTCCCACGCAGCTCGCGAGCTGCACGACCGAGCGAGTCTCTCCCGACAGGCGCTGCAAGCGCACGAGCATCATGCCCACGGGGTCGTCTGGGATCACCGCTCGTGCGACCGCGCTCTCATTCCAGGTCCAGCCCGTGGGAGGCTCGTAGCGGATGTGTTCGAGCTGGTGCAGGTGATACACGCATTGCTGGATCAGCAGTGGATTGTTGCCACTCTTGTCTTCGATGCGTTGCGCGAGGCGCTGGATGCTCTCCGGGTCCCGGCCCAGGGCATCGCGGAGCAGCTCGCACACAGCGCTCTGTGTGAGAGGGCTGAGTGCCAGCTCGTCCACCGGCACGCCCAGTGCGTGGATGCGCTCGCGCAGCTGCGACAGTGGGTGATTGGAATCGACCTCGTCATCGCGGTAGGCTCCGATCACCAGCAAGGGGGCGTCGCCGCCAGTCAGGAGTAGCTCCTCCATCAGGAAGCGGCTTCCGGCATCGGCCCATTGCAGATCATCGAGAAACAACACGAGTGGGCGCGCGCGATCGGCCGCGACTCGGATCAGTCTTCGCACTGCGCTCGATAGCCGCTGCTTGGCAGCGCCCGGGTCCAGCCGGGGAACCTGCGGGAGCTCGCCCAGCAGACTCGATAGCTCCGGTAGGAACTCGCTCAGGGCGCCGCTGAGCGGACCGAGCGCGAGCAGCAGCGCGCGCTTCCATTCCTCACGCCGGGTCGCATTCTCGGTCTCGATCTGGCGGAGCAGGCTGCGTAGTGCGCTTGCGAAGCCTGCGTACGGAAGGTGTCGCCGGTAGAGATCGAACTTTCCGCGCGTGAGGTAGCCCCCGTCGAGCGCCAGGGGTTGGTAGAGCTCCGGGATCAGAGACGACTTGCCGATGCCGGGGGCGCCCCGAACCAGAACCAAGGACGCGCGTCCCTGCGAAGCCTGACGGTACGCCCGGCGTAGTGTCTCGCACTCGCTCTCGCGACCGTAGATTCGACGCCGGAACAGAGGTCGATAGGGAGCATCGGCTGCACCCAGCGGCAGCTCATCGTCGATGGTCCCGATTCGCTGGAGCTGTTCCAGGCACGTCTCGAGATCGATTCCCAGGGCCTCGGCGGTCTGATACCGGTCTTCGGGCTCTTTCTCGAGCAGCTTCATCGTGATCCGGGCGAGCGTGCCCGATACACCATCGCGCAGCTCCGCGGGAGAACGCGGACGGCGCGCGATGTGTGCCTGAATCAGGTCCAGTGGATCTCGAGCATCGAAGGGGGGGCGGCCCGACAACAGCTCGTAGAACGTGGCACCGAGCGAATAGAGATCACTTCGAAAGTCGATGCCGCGATCGAGCCGACCGCTCTGCTCGGGAGACAGGTAGAAGAGCGCGTTCGGGGACGCGCGTCCGAGTATGCCGCCGAAGTCGGCCGGAGCCCCAAGGGGAGCGCTGCGCCCGAACCCCGTGATGCGCAGCTGGCCAGATGGCTCGTCGTAGAGGAGCTTGGCTGGAGCGATGCTTCGATGAACCATGCGGGCTGCGTGGATCGATGCCAGAGCGCCAGCGGCGGCGATGGCGATCGGCAGGAACTCTGCCGCGCCGAGGGCTCCCCGCGGGGTACAGCCGTGAAACGCTTCGAGCACCAGGCAGGTCGTGTCTTCGCCGACCTCGAGCTCGAGGGCCAGCGGCGCGACACCCGTGGGTAGGCTTCGCAGCGCCTCGAACTCGCAACGTGCGCGAACGTCTGCGGCTGACGCGTCTGACTCGTCTCGATACGCCTTGAGCACGACTTCGGAGCCGTCTCGATCTCGAAGTGCGACCGCGACATACTTGCGTGGCTGATCGACCAGAACCTTCCGAATGGAATAGCCTTCGGGCGCGCGCATGATCCGTCCTCAGCTCCCCCTCGGTTTCTCCCAGACCCCGGTTCGGCCGTTCGTGCGGGTTGCTGAAGACACCAGACGGCGTTGACGTCCCATTGCACGTTGCGCCCGGTGGCGTCGATTCAGTCCAATCCGGCGAAGCCAGCGACGGGGCCCGCGAAATCCTTCCTCGAGAGCCTCGGCAGGCTCTAGGCTGGGCCAAAGCTCCGCTCGAAGCGCGCGCGAGCCAGCGTGGTCGAGACGTCGAAGGGACTCGCTTCGACGAGCTCCCAGCAGTCGCTTGCGAGGCTGGCGTAGCGGTCGGCGAGGCTCGAATCGCGGTCGGTCAGCAGCCCCGCTAGGCGGGAATGGAAGTCCGGCGGCGTTGCCTCGAGCTCGCGCACGAGCCGATCGATCGCCTTGAGCTTGTAATTGAAGTAGTGGCGGTTTCGTGCGCAGCAGAGCGCGAGCATGCGCCGTACAGCGGTCGTGAGCAGTTCTTGCGTCAGGAAGAAATCCCGCCGTCCGAGGCCCATCCGCTCGATTACCCAGCGAGGCGGAAGCAGGATGTTCTCGCGGATGATCGAGAGCGCGAGCCCGTCTGGGTAGGTGTCGGTCCGTCGCTTCAGCTCCGCGATGAATGCATCGCCGTGAATGGGAAGGAATTCTCGGATACCCGAGATCACCGTATGTTTGTCTGGAGTCGTGTCGTGGCGTTTGATCACGTCTTCGACGAGGGTGACCACCTGTGTACCGGGTGAGATCGAGAAGTCGCACTTGACTCCCTCGAACATGCCGTAGAACGCGAGGCCCTGCTCGACCGCGAAGAAGAGCCGCTCACCCTCGTGCCGCCGACTGATCGCGTCGCTACGCTCGGCGACGACTTGGCTCAGCGAGTGGTCGATGTACGAGATGAGGTCGATGTCGGACGCGCCGTCCGCATCTCCACGCGCAACGGAGCCCGCAATGGCGGCCGCGGTGGGCTCGATGCCGAGCTCGTGCATGACGGCCTCCCAGATCTCGCGTGCACTTGCGGCGAGATCCCGGCTTCGAGCGTTCATTGGGCCACGTTAGCCGAGGGCTACATGGGGAGGCAATCTTCTCAGGCGATGACCTCGCCCACGACGTTGGCCGTCTCCATCGAGCCGCGTCCCCAGCTCCCGAGGGGCGCACCCGCGAGGTTGGCTGCGGTGAGGGCCACGCGAGTCACTGGATCTCCACTGCTGGTGACGTGCATGCCCCCTCGATGCCGGCCACCCGCGCCGCCTGCAAGGAACAGCGGGATGTTGTCGGTGGAGTGGATCTTGGCGTAGCCCGTGTCCGAGTACCCGAGCACGATCATCCGGTCGAGCAGGGTGCCGTCCCCCTCGCGCACGAGCTCGAGCTCGTGGAGGAAGTCGGCAAACCCCTGGATCGAGGCCTCGGCCAGTCTGGCCGAGTTCGGCTGATAGCCGAGCTTCTCGTCCACCGCCTCGTCGTGCGTGTGCAGGTGATAGATCTTGGAGTCACCCGGGAGGTACATTTCGGAAGTCGCACCCGTGAACACTCCGTTGACGACCCGCGTCTGATTGCACGCCAGTGCCATCGCGATCAGGCGCGACATCAGCTTGTTGTTCGCCAGCACCGTCGTGGACTTCTTTGCGATGTTCTCCTCCGTGACGGGCTTGGGAACGACACAGGCTTGCGCGGGAGCGGGGCGCTCGAGCAGGACGGCGAGTTGCTCCTCGGTCTCGCGCACCGAGCTGAAGTACTGGTCCAGTCGCTGCCGATCTTCGCTGCCGACCTCGCGCATCAAGGCACGCCGCTGCTCCGAAACCGCCGAGAGTGCGCTCTTGCGGAGGATGATCGCCGGGTCCGGCGTCCAGGTGGGACTGTTCGGATCTTGGAATCCGTCGCCGAAGATTCGCTGGTACAGAGAGAGTGGAGTGGTCTCGGCTGGGTTGAAGTTTGAGTTTCCCCGCGTCGAGTAGCTCAGGCTGGCCTTCCCGAACGGCGTGAACTCGATCGAGCGGAAGCGCACTCCGGTCCCAATGCGGTCCGCGATGAGGGTGTCGAAGCTGGTTCCGTCGAACTTGCGATTGATGGTCGGGGCATTCCCAGTCATGACGGCTCCCTGGCCCGTCCAGTGCTGGTAGTTGGGGCGGCCATCCAGAAGCACCCGGAACCCGGAGAAGACGGATACCTTGCTCTTGAGCGACTCCAGGGAAGCCAGCTCGGGCATCGTGTCGTAGTCTGCGCCCAGCGTCTTCGGAACCCAGCGGCCGGGAGTCAAGCCGAGGCCCCAGAAGTAGGTGGCGAAGCGGATCGGGATCGGCGTGCCATCGGCAAACGCGACGCCGCTGCGTCCGAGGAAGGCATCGAGCACCGGAATTCCGACGGTGATCGAGGTCCCCATGAGCGCTCCGCGCAGGACGGATCGACGCGTGAACTTTTGCTTCATTTCGGGTTCTCCAGCGGTTCTCGGTTTGAAGTCAGGGATGCCGTCGTCTCGCCGCGCGAAGCGGGGGCCGGCACGTTGGGCCGGAAGAAGTCGGGATGCGTGATCAGCGCGGAGAGGAGTGCGCGCAGTCGATGACCCCTCTCAGAGAAGGAAGAGTAGACCTCTTCGATCATCTCTTGGTCCCCGGTTTCTGCCCAGCTCCCCGTCGCATATCCATAGACGTGGTCTACGAAGCAGTGGGAGACCTGTGGATCGTTGGCGAGAGCGCTTCCGAGGCCGGTGGCCCCTTCGTACCCGACCCCCTCGAGCTCGAGGCTGACATCGATCGGCTCGCTCCCCTCGAGGCGCCGATGCTGACCGAGCGCGTCGAAGCGATCCAGCGGCAGCCCCAGCGGATCGAGCTTCTTGTGGCACCCGGCACAGGAGGGATCTTCCGAGTGCGCCAGCAGTCGCTTTCGGCGTGTCGTGAGCTCGGGATTCTCGGTGTCCTGGATGATCGAGAAGTCGACGTTGGCGGGAGGATCAGGAGTCTCCTCGCAGCGAAAGATCTCGTTGATGGCTACGCCGCGCTTCGTGGGGCTGCTCTCGCCTGGGTGAGAATGAAGGGTCAAGAAACTGATCTGCGATACGATGCCCGCGCGTTCTTCACTGTCGGGAAATGTGTATCGAGACCACTCCTCGTCGAAGCGGTAGCGGGTTCGATAGACCGCGGCGAGCGAGCGATCGATGAAGGTCTCGTTGGTGGTGAAAAGCTCGCGGTAGTCACCGTCCTGCGTCAGGAGGTGATGCACGATCGTGCGCAAGGTCTCCTCCTGGGCTGAGCTGGCGACGACTTGGCTGAACTTCGGGTAGAGACTCGCATCCTTGGTCACGTTCGAGAACTGGTCGAGCTGCAGGATGTCACGAAACAGCGCACGCACCCCGTCGGAGAGCCTCGGAGACGTGGTCAGGCGCTCGAGCTGCTCGCGCAGACCGGCTTCGGTGTGCAAGACGCCGCTTTCGGCTGCGGACAGCAGTGCGTCGTCCGGGGTCGTGTTCCAGAGCAGGAATGCGAGTCGGGTCGCCTTGGAGTAGGCGTCGAGCCGGATGGCGCGCGGATCGTCCGGGTGTCGCTCGGCGCGTTCGATGCGGAAGAGAAAGTCTGGTGAGGTCATCATCACCGCGAGCGCCTGGCGCATCCCGTAGGCGAAGTCGCCAAAGGTGTCCACGGTCTCGCCTGCGAGCTTCAGGTAGGTTGCCAGCTCCGCGTCGTCCAGCGGGCGTCGCAGCAGCCTTCGCCCGTACCGTTCCAGGACACGCGTGGCGCAGTTCGCGTCGAAGGCACCGTCCGCAGGCGGCGAGCAGCCGAGAGCACTTGCCGCCCGCGCTTCGTCGAAGGCTTGCGATGTCACGCTCGCGGCGATCGCGTAGTACTGCTCGAAGCCGGAGGGTGTGATCGTCAGGTTCGCGGTTCCGAGCGCGTTCAGGCCGTGCTCCCGTACGTCGGGCTCGAAGCGCCCGCGAATCTCGATCTCCTGCCCGAAGATGTCGGCTACCGTGTGCCGGTACTCCGACTCCGTGAGTCGGCGCATCGACGCGATCCCGGGATCGCCGATGACTCTGTCCGCGTCAGCGCACGCAGTGAGCAGGCATGCGGTGCTCAGCAGTGCTCGGGTCGCGGTGCTCCATGCGAGCTTCACTCGACTCCTCCGTCAGGCGCCGCGTGGGCGGCGCCCTGACCCGAGGCCACGTCGACCGCCGTGATCGAGAATGCGGGCACGGCCCACAGCCTGAACGCCGACGAGATCGCGGTCATCTGACCGGTCTCGGGATCGGGGATCCCGTCTGCGTTGCGCTTGAGCGCATACCAGAGTGAGGGGCTGTCGATCTTCGCGACCACCTCGATGATGTAGTTCGCACGCACTCGCCAGATGGGTTCCCAGGGTTGGTATCCGCCGAGAAGACCCTCGAGTCTTCCGTCTTCGGTCAGCTCTAGGCGGAGTCGACCTCGATGGAGGACCAGGGGGCGCGCTGGATAGAGCCT
Organism: Pseudomonadota bacterium; assembly: GCA_003247575.1. Taxonomy (GTDB): domain Bacteria; phylum Myxococcota_A; class UBA9160; order SZUA-336; family SZUA-336; genus SZUA-336. The sequence continues at coordinate 74,602 of QJZC01000051.1, read as the reverse complement.
GCGGCCGCCGCTCACCTGGAGCGCGATCCGCTGCGGTTCGATGCTATCGACGACGCCATTCTTTATGGTCACCGGCACCTTCGACTGGAACTCTGGGTGACTGTCGTCGATTCGGAAGGAGTAGTCGCTGGCGATGCCACCCAGTGCGTCGCGCACGAGCTTGTCGGGCGACGTGTGGAAGCTCAAGGTCGCTGCCGGATCGTTCATCGGATCCTGCTTGCCTTCGAGCACCAGGAGCAATGTGAAGCTTCCGTTGTGCATGGACTCGTTGGAATACTTGGCACCGTCTGCAGTACGAGGATGGCCGCGGTAGTGTCCGATGCAGCCCATGACCTTGTAGTAGGCATTGTTTACCCCGGGCGTCCCATCCACACCGGTGAAGCCCGTCGCCGGGTCGTCGTCGAGATCGAACCCGTAGGAGAGCTTCCCCTCCACCTGAGGAAAGGGGTACTCGATCGCCGTCCAAGGCTCGCGGTAGACGTCCTCGCCGTTGCGTCCGCGTTTGGCGAACACCGCCCGGTCGAACCCTGGAGCGTTGCGAACTTCGGGATCGTAGAGCTTCTGAACCGACTCGGAGTCGTGGCCCACGTCGATCAGCTGCTTGGGATAATCCAGATCCTTGGTGACGCCCGCCGGACAGTCGCGGCCGGGGGACGCGGCGCTGATAGCTTCTGGATCGAAGGGATCGAAGTACACTGCAGGCTCGACCCATTCGACGACGTACGCCTTCGTCCAGGCCATTGCCGTCGACGCGAACCCGAAGACCAGTAAGCCCCCCACGGAGAGTGGCCCCCGAATCATGCGAACGAATCTCATCGTCTCGCCCTTTCGCAGTGTTTGTCGCTTTCTAGTGAACCGTCCCGAGAGTGAGTATGGGGAGGCTGCTTCGAAGGAGGTGAGTGCTCGCGGCAGCTCGAGTCTTTGCAGTATATGCAGCACCGGCGTGTATGGCGTTCGAATGATGATCAGAGCCGGATCACGAACGTCCAGGGTTTGCCAAGAAAAACGAGACGATCTTTGGAGATGTCGTGCGATGGCAGATCTCGCCTGTGCGTAGGCGCGGATGCGAGCCGCGTCGCCGAGGTGCGCCAGGTCGTAGAATCAGAGGCAAGGAGGGGTTCCAGCTGCGGGTGTGATTGCCTGCGGTTGCGAGAGGTGCCTGCGAGCGCTGCAGGACTAGGGCACGTCTGGATCCATGAGCCGGTTGAACACGCTGGCGGTCCACTCGCGAAAGGCCTCGCGGGATGCGCGCGTGCCCGGCAAGCCGGCGCTGCGCCGCATCGAGTCGCCGAACAGCGGCTCTGCTACCTGGATCATATGAAACAAGGCCACGATGCGAGCGGAATCCTCTCGCTCTGGAGGCCGCGCGCCCACGCGCGCTGCACGCCGCGTGCGCACTTGGTGGAGCGCTTGCTCGATGGATGCCAGCATTCCCGACCCTGCACCGGGGCCTACGGTGAGTGAGAGCCACATCGCTAGGCGCGCATAGCCGCGGCGCTCGTAGAACTCGGCGATGCGCTTGGCGAGAGCCCCGAGGTCGGCCTCCTCTCCGTCCCACGTTTCGACGGCCTGCTCCAGCTCGAGACGTAGCTGGCGTCCGGCATACCGGAGCAACGCCTCCAGCAGCCCCTCGCGGTTTCCGAAGTGGTGGTGGACGGCGGCATCGGTTACGCCGACATCAGAAGCCACGACCTGTACGCGCACCGCATCGGGGCCGCCCTCGATCAGGCGCGCCTCCGCTGCGCGCAAGATCTCGAGTTTGGCTTGGTCGGCGCTACGTCGCCTTCGAACCGCCAAGAAAATCTCCTTTGGAGCTTGCATTCAGTATGAGTCATCTTTGATACTTAGACTAGTCTAAGTAGTGGAGCATCCCATGGAGTACCCCTCAGAGGTAGAGGAGAGGCAGCACCATCGCTTGAGGCTCGAACTTGCCGGCATTCCGTGGGCACCGATGCGCCCGCACGCGTCGCGTCACGTCTTGGTCGGAGACCGGCGAATGCACTGCATGGACTGGGGACCTGCAGAGGCGCCGCCCATTCTTCTGCTGCATGGTGGCGGACAGACCTGCCGAACCTGGGATGTGGTGTGTCACGTACTCGCTGATCGCCACCGTTGCATCGCACTCGATCAGCGGGGGCACGGAGACTCGGAGTGGTCGTACGAGGGCGACTACCGATTTTCGACTCACGCGAAGGACATCGTGGGCTTTCTCGATGTACTATCCCTTCCGCGTATTGTCGTCGTCGGAATGTCGATGGGAGTGTTCAATGCGTTGGAGCTTGCACTGGCTCATCCGGAACGCGTGAGAGCGCTCGTTGCTGTCGATGCGGGTCCGTGGATCGATGTGAACGGTGCGGCCCCGATTCGCAGTTTCATGGCCGAGGCCGAGCGACTTCATACGCTCGACGACCTCGTCGCTGCGGCGTTGCGCTTCAATCCTCGCCGAGATCCGCGCCTGCTCCGGTACAGCCTGCGGCACAACCTGCGTGAGAATCCTCGGGGCGGGTGGATATGGAAGACCGATCGACGCTTTCCCGTTTCCTTCGAGAGCGTCCGGGCGCATGGGCGCATGCTCGAGACGCGCGTGAGTCGGCTCGCGTGTCCCCTGCTCGTCGTGCGCGGTGGCGAAAGCCAGATCATGAGTGATGCGGGCGCGGAGCGGTTCGCAAGGGCTGTTCGGAACGGACGCTGGCTGCGAATCGATGGTGCTGGTCATACGATCCAAGGGGATCAGCCAGCCGCGCTCGCATCTGCGATCGACGCGCTTCTGACGGAGGTGTACACCGACTGAAGCGAGGATCGGACGCTCGTTGTGAGTCGAGGAGGCCGCAGGGCGGCGCGTTCGCGGGGTGGCGATCGGCGTCTTGGACGAGCGCTCGGATCGATTGGGCTGGATCCGGTATGGGGTGAACCACTTCACCGCTGGTGATCTAGAGGTCGGGCACAATTCCTGAGGATCGCTCGACTGCCTTCGAAGCCGCGCTCTCGCGGCAGGGCCCGGCACATGCCCATGGGCAGGCAGAGCGGCTGCCGCCGTCGCATTCATGTGCCAAGGCGGGTGCCCTCGTGAGAGTCAACCCCGTTCTCAGACCCCTTTCGCGGCGCGTCGGGTCCAGGCGATGCGCTTGGCTCATCGGGGCGGCGGTGGCCATCGCATTTTGCCCGCCGGTCAACGCACAGGAGCCCATTCTCCTGGATCGCGCTGAGCTCGTCCTCGATGGTTCGCCTACGCCTCCGCGTGCGGACCGCCCAGGCGAGTGGGTCGATCTACCGGATGACTGGCGGCTGCGCCGCCCAGACCGAGGTGGAATCGCTTGGTATCGCATGCAGCTCGATGCTCCGTCCGGCAGGGGAGCGGATCCCTGGGCGGTCTATCTACCTTCGGTCAACATGAACGCTCAGGTGTGGGTCAACGGAGTCTCCGTGGGCGGGTGCGGGCGCTTCGAAGAACCCGTCGCGCACTGCTTCAATCGGCCTTTGTTCCTGCGGGTTCCAGGTCCCCTGATCCTCGATGGGTCGAATCGCGTCGAGGTGAAAATTTTCGTCTATCCGCATCAGTACGGACGGCTCGGCGCGCTGTGGCTGGGACCCGAGCACCGTCTGGCTAGTGAGTACGAGTGGCGTTACACCCTGCAGATCACGCTCTCTCAGATCGCGACCGCCGTAGTCGCATCTGTCGCAGCATTCCTCTGCGCCCTTTGGATCGCCTCTGGATTCGAGGGTGTCTACGGGTACTTCGTCCTGTCTACGGCCGCGTGGACGATTGCCAGCTGCAACTACTGGCTGCGCGATCTACCCGTGTCTCACTGGGTCTGGGAGCGCATCATCCATCTCGGACTGGATGTCTGTCTGGTGGCCCTTGTCCCCTGGGTTCACCGAATCCTGGGGGAACGTTGGCCGCGAGTCGAGTCCGCGGCGGCGGCCACCGCTACTCTGGGCCTGGCGATCACGGCGCCGTCCTCGGCGGAGGCGTTCTATCCGCTCGTCAACTGGGTTCATGCCGCCACCCTCCTCTGGGCGATCTACGCGTGTGTCGTGGTGATCCGTCGTCACGGGTGTCGCCCCTTCCTGGCGTGGGACGGGGTCGTGTATGCGCTCGTGGGTCCCGGTGCGGTTCTGCTCGGGAGTCATGATCTGGCCGTTCAGTTCGGGTGGGTAGGCACGCCGGTCTATCTGGCTCCGCTCACGGTCCCGCTGATCCTGCCGAGCTTCGGGGCCACGTTGACCCGACGCTTCCTCGAGGCCGGAAGAAGACGAGCGTCCGACGCAAGGGAGCTGAATGTCCGAGTGCAGGAGCGAGAAGAGGTGCTCGCGCGCAGCTACCACGAGAGGCGCGCGCTCGAACGGAACGAGGCGAGATGCCAGGAACGCCAGCGATTGACCCGCGAGATTCACGACGGGCTCGGGGGGCATCTGGTCGCCACGCTCTCTCTGGTAGAGGGTGGGAAGCTCGGGGACTCCGGGGTGGCCGAAGCCCTGCGCATGGCCGTCGAAGATATGCGCCTGGTACTGGATTCCGCAGACCTCGGTGCTGCCTGCCTCGGAGAGGTGCTGGGTTTGGGACGAGAGCGGCTCGAACCGGTGGTCGTCCGGCATCAGATCCGCTTCGTTTGGCAGGTTCCCCTGCATGCGTATCTCGATGTCCCGCTTGGTAGCGAGCGAGGGATGCATGTACTCCGGGTGCTTCAGGAGGCGGTCACCAACGGAGTGCGGCACGCGGGTCCCAAGCAGATCTCGATCGCGGCCATCGCGGAGCTCGGCACAGTGCGGATCGAGGTCAGGGACGATGGATCGGGTATCCAGCCGGGTGCCGGAAGAGGACGAGGGATCCGAAACATGCAAGAGCGCGCTCTGCATGCGGGCGCATGCCTGCGCATACTCTCGGGCTCCACCGGCACTTGCGTCGCGCTGGAGCTGGACATGGATGCGGCAGGGTCTACTCCGCGACCTGAATCAATCCTTGGGCGAGGGCCTCGTAGACTGCCTCTCCCCGAGAACGAACTTCGAGCTTGCGATAGGTCCGGCGGACGTGGGTCGTAACGGTGGACACTGCGATCCCGAGCAGCCGTGCGATCTCCGGATAGCTGAAGCCCTTGACCACCAGGTTCAGAACCTCTTGCTCCCGTTCGGTGAGTCGAGGAGCTGGCTGGTTGCTCGCGGCCATGGGAGCATGAAATCGACGCAGGAGATGACGAGCGATGCTCGGACTGATCGGCGAGCCGCCAGCCACGAGCTGCAGTACGGCTTTACCGATCTCGAGTGGAGGTGTGTCCTTCAGTAGATAGCCTCTCGCTCCTCCCTCGATGGCGCCGAGGACGCTCTCTTCATCACCGAGCACGGTGATGACCATCGACTGGATCCGTGGGCTGATCGATCCGGCATCTCGAATCAGTTCGAGCCCGCTGCCGTCGGGCAAGCCGAGGTCAACGAGCAGGACGTCGGGAACCTCGCGAGAGAGCAGTCGCTTCCCCTCGCGAAGGTCCTCGGCGTCTCCTACCACCTGGAGCTCGGGCTCCGCACTTACTGCAGCGGCGAGCCGCGCCCGAGTCGCCTCGTCGTCCTCGACGATCAGAACCGTCGTGCTCATAGGGTGCTCCGAGACTGGGTGCTCAGAGAGTCCGTGCTCAGAGAGTCGGTGTTCAGAGAGTGAACGTTCCGAGCGACGTCGCTCCGAGGCCATCGGCTACGCGAGATCGCGTAGCGGCATCCAGGATATCAGCCTTCCATCCTGCGCTAAAGGGAGTGCGCCAAAGGAAGCGCGCTAAAGGGAGCTCAGCTCCGCGAAGAATCCCTCGAAGTCGAATTCCTCTTGGAGGTCCAGCACCTCATCCGCATAGCGATCCATGCCGCGGCGTTCGGACGCCGCCATCCATGGGGCCGGATGGGCTGCTGGGCAGTAATGGGGAGTGATGATGGTGCACTCCTTCCGGTGCTTGCAGGTTCCCGGGGGTCTGCCTGCGCAGGGGTCGATGATGGAGTAGTCCGGCTCGCTGGCTACGTACATGAGGTAGAGGCTCGCGTTCAAGAGCTCCCTGAGCTCTTGGGCCCGCGTCTTCGTGTGGACCGCTATGCGGAGGCACTCTCCGATACACTCCCGTGCGACCGTACTCTCAGCAGTATCGGTCCGTGCGATCGCCCCTGTCTGCGACGTCGCCCCGGGCCCCGGCAACGGTTCTTCGAGGGACGTGTTTCCGAAGGACGTGTTGGTGGCTGCGACCAGAACGGCGACCACCCCAGTCAGCCTGATGAAGTTGAGCATGATTAGTCTCCTTTCGTCAGTGTCATGTGGGGTCTTACGGTACGAGTTCGGAGGTCTCCAGGACGAAGCCTGCGATGTCATATCGCTTCTGTAGCTCCTGAAGGCGCTCCAAGTAGACATCGATTCGGTACTTCGCGAATAGTGCTGCTTGCTTAGGGTCGAGTTTTGCCAGGCTGCACCTCGGACATGCATCGGGATCGGGAAAGGGGTCCAGAATGCCGAGCGTCGTCTCCACTAGGGTATTGGGCAAGGTTGCGAACAAGAGCCGGCAGGGTGGGGCACTGACCGTTTCGTATCCGAGATCCATGAACTGGGTGATGGTGCGTAGACGTGCCTGCTTGCACTGAATGAAGCTTCGCTCGACGACGTGCTGAGTGCGTTCGATGCCTGCGCGCGTAGCGATCACGCTTGTGTGGTACGCGCCTGCCGCGTTCGCTGGCTCGGCAGTGAGCGTGGAGAGAAGAAACAGGAAGAGGGCAAAGCCAATCGCTTGGCTGATGATCGTTCTGGGTGACATCGTATCTTCTCCTCTGGGTAGATGTGAGTGAGTGATTCGGAGCTTTGGCTAGAGTCACCGCATTGCGTTCGACTCCTTGCCGAGGAGAAGGACTCTAGGCGGGGCGGGGAGCGGGGTCGATCCTCCGAATGGGGGACACGGACGAAGCCCCTTCCGCATCTTCAGGACGGGCATGTTCATGACGGGCAGGTTCAGGACGCGCATCTGCAGCATCCTCGTGCGTGGAAGGCGCGAGCGCGCCCACGCGTCTATGCGCTACCGCCTCACTTCGTTGCAGAGGGGCCGGCGTGATGCGGTCGGGCGGGAGCATGCCTGTTGGCGGGCCTCGGGATGGCCCTTCGGAAGGGCATGTGGTGAATGGGCCCCTCTAGCGAGTCGTGCAGAGCATGCCGGCGGCGGGAGGCCCCTGGGAGCTGCCGGCCGCCCGGTCCACTGCTCCGGCCCTCGGGGGGGGGCTGCGGAGAGGGCTCGAACCCGAGCTCGCTTTCCGCCATACTCCGGCCGGATCGCGCGTCGAAGGGCTTGTCTTCGGGGTGTACGTGCAGGTCGTGCCAGCCTGGTGATCGTCGCTGGATCGCACCTGGGCCGCGGTCCGGACGCGAGTGGATGACCTGGCTGGAGAAAGAACGTGCAGATTCATTGGATACACTGCCATGATGTTTCGAACGAGCAGCGAGAGCACGTAGAAGCCCGGCTGCGATCCCTGTCGGCAGAGAGCGATGACATGATCGACGTTCGCGTCGTAGGGAGCGCTTCGAATCATCACCGACGGGGCGGCTGCGGCATCAAGATCACGTGCATGGCGCGCGGTCACGAGATCGTTGCCGCGCGGGAGGGCGACGAGCTCGGGGCCGCACTGAACGAGGCGATGGAAGCCTTCGAGCGCGAGCTGAGGCGCATGCGCGAGCGCCGAAGCGAGGTGCGCTGAAAGCCTCGCTCCTGACTACGGCCGGGCAGGCGACTCCGGTGGATGGTCGTGCGTTGGGTGTTGCTGCAGGGCGAGCGCGACGCGGTTCAGTTCTGATCGGCAGGAGGAGCTGCGGGCGCGCTCTCGCGTTTCATGCGGACGCCTCGGCCGATGCGATCGAGTGTCCAGCCCTGGGCTTGTGCGGCGCCAAGTGCTTCGAAGCGCTGTGCCGAAGTCTCATCCATGAAGCGGAGCTGCCAGATCTCTGTTTCGGATTCGTCTGCTTCGAATGCTTCTGATCCGGACTGGGTGGTGGGGCGAAGCTTGCCGGCTCGATCGCTCTCCAACGCGGCAGCAACCGCGTTCGCCTGCTGGCGTGAGGGCGGGTACGCGGTCAGGAGCCAACGCAGTTCGAGCTCTCCGCGGCGCCCGTTCTGCGAGATCGAGTCGCCCAACCAGTCCGAGTCGGCCTCTAGGTCGAGCGCTTCCGCGGTGGTCAATGGATAGCGCTCGGGATGCAGGATCTCTGCGGTGCTCCGGGGTGGCTGGGAATAGGCGGCGTCGACGGCGTCCCAGCCTCCGCGTTCGCGCAGTGCCAGGACGAAGCGACGGCCGCTACCGTACTCATAGATCTTGTCGAAGAGGGATCGATCGACAGTGCCCGTCTCGGGCAGGCCCATGTGCCGCTCGAAGTCGTAGTTCAGCAGGTCGGTGACGGCGAGCATGGCCTCGCCCTCGACCAGCGCTCGAAGCGCTTGCGTCTCGTCTCCGGCGTGGGCGGATCGATAGAGCCCCGTCAGTCCGAAGTGCTGATCCTGGAGCGCATGGTGCAGCTCGTGGAGCAGCACCGCGCGTGAGAATGCCGCGCTCCTCCCCTCGACGACCACCAAGCGGTCCGTGCCCGTCTCGTACCACCCTCCCAGCTGCCCGTGTCCTTCGGCAGGAATGAACTGCAGCTGCACGGGCCGTAGGAACCGTAGTCCTCGCCAGCGCTCGAGCATCTCTTGGGCCTCCGCCATGCGGCCACGGAGCTCCGTCCTGAGCTCCGTGGCCTCGAGAGTCGAGCTGCGCTCGCTCGCTGCAGGCAGCCCATTCGCACTGCCCGTGCCACAACCCGCCGCTGCGACGAACCCTGCGAGAATCACAGCGCGCCGCGTCCCGAACCACCGGAGCTCCATCCCCTCTAGTGTACTCGAGAATCTGGCGACTTTGCGACTGGCACCTTGCAGCTCCTCGGGCGCCAGGATCAGGAATCTGCCGCCCGATGTCGGGTCCTGCGCGCCGGTGACCGGCGTCTTCCAGGTGGGCGAGCCGGGGCTAAACAGCCACTCGCGAGGTTCGACATCCATAGGGCAGCTCCGACGCCCTTGGATGAGTCGCACCCGAAGCGTGTGCGGCAACCGCGATCGCCGGTCGCTTCACTCTCCTGCTGCTCTTCACGCCTCCAGGGGATGGCTGCCAAGAATACCGAGAGGATTCGCTGAGAGGATAGGATGAATAAGAGCTTCACATGACTCGATGATCGTGCATACTAGATGCTGTGTCACATCGCCGTGTGGAGAGAAAAATGCGTTGCACGGCAGGTGACACACGAATACTGACGCACGGCGCATGAAATATCGACGCATGAAATATGAATCGCAGGCCGACGCAGATTTGAGTCGACTGCAGGGTCATTCGGATCGATGCACGCACCGCGGCTCGCACGATCGCAGATTTTGCGTGTCGGAGGCTTCGTCGAACGAGGCTTCGTTCGACGGAGCCTTTGCTGATGGGGCGAACGCCCGAAGGCCCATGGGGAGACAGAGACAACCATAAAGCATCGCGGTTCAGCGACAGCCTTCGGGGGCGCTCTCCTGGAATGGCTCTCTTCTGTGCCGGTGGCCCCTTGCAGCGGATTCTCTCACTGCCTGATTCGATGAATCTGGTCCATCTCGTACTTCCTCGTTCCTCGTCGCACGCTCACCTTCGACGCGACCACGCGTCGCAAGATCTCGAGCCTTCATCGATCTGATCGATCTCCGTTTCCCGATAGCGCGTTCGGTTGGGTTTGAAGCCGGCTTTGCGTACACGCTGAACGACTGCGCAGCACTCTGGGGGACCGAGATGAGATCGCGACACGAAATCGCACGAACATCTGGATTCATTCTGGGCTGTACCTTGGCATTCGGCCTATGTGCCTTGGCGCGAGCCGAGCCCGCCGATCCAGTCGATTCAGAGGAGCCAACTTCGCGGCAGCTGCAGGAGGGCTCGCGACAGTCGGAGAGAGCAGGCGCGGCCGCCGACCGACGCTCGCCGAGGAATGGAATCGAGGAGATCCGTATCACGGCCCGGCGCCGCGACGAGGAGATCCAGCGCGCTCCGCTCACGATCTCGGCATTCTCTGCGGAAGATCTCGAGGATCAGGGCGTCACGCGTTTGCAGGACATTGCGCGCGTCGTGCCGAATCTACAGTTCGACAACTCCGCGGGTGATGCGAATGCGGCGCGGGTCTACCTGCGTGGGGTGGGCAACGGAGACTCGATCATAACGGATGAGGCTGGGGTCGGAATCACCGTCGATGACGTCTTCCTGCCCCGAGCCGCAGGAACCTTGCTCTCGATCACGGATGTCGAGCGCGTGGAGGTGTTGGCTGGGCCGCAGGCGACGCTCTACGGGAAGAACACGGTCGGGGGTTTGATTCGATACATCAGCAAGAAGCCGGAGTGGGCCTTTGGCGGGAACGCCAGGGTGCGCATCGGGAACTATGACACGCTCGACACGAAGCTCACGTTGAACGTCCCGCTCCTGCAGGAGCGCCTCGCGATGAGGCTGAATCTGGGCTCCTCGTACAACGAGGGCTTCGTGAGGAACCGGGGTCCGGGGCGCGATCGGAGCCGACAGGAGCGCAGCCTGAAGGCCGAAGTCCAGTTTCTGCTCCAGGCCACGGACGACGTCCAGGTCCTGCTCAAGGCCTACCAGAGTCGAAACCCGAACTCGGGCTACAGCGGAAAGTGCAACCTTACGGCAGGCCAGGCCGCGGACAGCATCACCGGGAGACTCTTCGGGCCCAACGGGACACGGGGCAACTTCGACCAGGAGTGCCTGCTCGACGAGGAGCGCGGGCCGGACAAGTTCTCTGGCAACGCTTCGCTCGAGCAGCGCCTCGAGACCTACGGCTCTTCGCTGCATGTGACCTGGGAGCCTTCCGACCGCCTCTCGTTCCGGTCCATCACTGCCTGGGGAAGGAACGTGACCGACAACTCGACGGACGGAGACGCGACTCCGCTGGGCATTCTCGAGGATACCGACTTCAACAAGGATCGATCCGAGCAGGACGCCATCAGCCAAGAGCTGACCGTCTCCGGCCTCGCCTTCGGTCAGCGGATGAGCTGGGTAGCCGGCGTCTACGGATTGGTCGAGAAGAACCAGGACAGCGAGCGAGGTACGGCCAACGTGGCCACGTTTGCGAATCCGGAAGTGTTCCGCTTCGGACCCGTCGGGAGCACCTTCCTGTCGCGGGATCGCCTCACCGGAGATTTCAATCCCATCTCGCAGGCGACGCTGAACGGGGCGCTCGACGCGAACGGCAACCCGTTCACGGAGCAGACCTCGCCCCTGCGCCTCATGAACGGTGCGGGCGAGTGCATCCCCGGCACCGAGGAGCTGATCGATACCCAGACGCTCGAGGGTGTCGTGAGTACCTGCGAGCGCCTGTTTCAGGGCATTCGTTCGGTGGGATTCCGCAAGTCGAATGTGACCAGTTATGCGGCCTACGGCCAGTTCGACTTCGACCTGACACCGAAGCTCAAGATCTCGATGGGCGTTCGGTATACGCACGAGCGAAAGCGGGCTGCACGGCTCGAGGAGGTCTTCAGCGGGGATCTCGATCGTGTGCAGGAGCAGGCCACGATCAACCGAGGGAACCGCCTCAACGATTTCGAGTTCTCCAATCGTTTCGGCAGGTTCTCCCCCTCGGCGAGCATCGCGTACGCTGCGACCGAAGACATCAATCTCTATGCACTGTGGGGTAGGGGATTCAAGAGCGGAGGCTTCAATGGTCGAGGTGTCGGAGATTCCGGCGAACTCCTGAGCTACGACGAAGAGATCGTCACGAACTACGAGGCCGGCATCAAGACGCGCTGGTTCGAGGATCGTCTGACGGTGAACGCATCGCTCTTCACCCAGAACTACGCGGACATCCAGCTGATCCGGCTCGACCAGCAGGACAGCGGTCGCTTCGTGGTGGTGACCGACAACGTCGGCGATGCTCGCATCAACGGTTTCGAGCTCAGTACCGTCGCGATTCCGACGTCTGGACTCACGATCAGTGCGAATCTGGGGATCCTCGCGGCACGATTCACCAAGGTTCAAGCGAGCCCGCTTTCGGCGATCGCTCCGTTGGTCGAGCCCAACAACCGTCTGACTGGGACTCCGGCCTACACTGGAAGTGTGACCGTTTCGTACCTGCTGCCGCTGGCAGACTTCGGCGACCTCCGCAGCACCTTCACCTGGTCGCACGAGGGGAAGAAAGAGTCGAATGGATCGAACACAGAGGCGATCCAGTCGGACAAACGAGGTCTCTTGAGCGGCCGCGTGGCATTCGAGCTGGCCGATGGGAAGACGATCGTCTCCGTCTTCGGGAACAACATCCTGGATCGGGAGTACGTGGCGAATGGGATCAACGCCGTGCGCTCCGGGCTATTGTACTTCGGCGCCCCCCGCACGTTCGGGATCGAGGTGACCCGGCGGTTCTAGGAAGCTTCGAGCCTCACTGCGGAAAGAGGGCCGCCCCGGGTATTCCGGAAACGGAACCGCACCCGGCGCTCTAGGCGGAGCTGGCGATCGAGGCGGCGCTCGCCGTGCTCCCGCTTGGGTGACGACGATGCCAAGGCCTTTCGTGTAACCCTCTCGCTGGAGAGGGGTGAGGGGTTTACTCGCCACGGCAACCCGCGAACCCCTGCAGTCGAAAGTCTCAGTGGACAACGGTTCGATCTCCCAGCTCAGAACTCACGCGCGAACCCGTTATACTGCGACGTACTCCGACCCATCTCACGGTCGAGCAAATGGGGGCCCTATGCCGGCCAAAGTGAAGGAAAGCACCGAAGGGCGCGCGACGCCATCTCTCCGGATCGGCGCCCCAGGGAGGCGAGCTGTCGCGGATCGTTCGTCAGGTTCAGGAGCAGCTCAGCCGCGTGCCCGCTTTCGTGATCTATGCTTCGACACAAGAGAAGGCTCACTGTGGCGTGACGGCACCCGAATCGCTCTGACTCCAACTGGAGCCAGGCTCCTGGCCCTTTTGATCTCGAGGGCCGGAAGGCTTGTCGAGAAGCAAGAGATTCTGGACCACGTTTGGAACGGGACTGCGGTTAGTCAGGCAGTCATCAAAGTTTGTGTTCGAGAGCTGCGACGTGCTCTCGATGACTCTGCACGAGCACCTGTATTCATCCAGACCGAACACCGTCGCGGCTATCGCTTCCTGGCGGAAGTCGAGATCGAGGAGGAGACTCCCAATATCGGTGACTCGGCGGACGAAGCCCTGCTCGACCTAGCTCGGATGGTCTCTGGCTTGGGCGGGGACAAAGAGGGGATTCTCGAGAAGCTGATCCGTGAGGCTCAACGTGCGCAGGAGGCGAACGAGTACGCCGACTGTCTCGACAGCCTGAACGCGGCCCTGAATTCCGCGGAGTTTCTGCTCCCTCACGATCGACTGCTTCGCTACGAGCTTCTGCTACGCGCCGGTGAAGCCGGAGGGATGGCGGAGCGCATCTCGGAGGCTCGCGATGCCCTCTCCGAGGCGATCCAAATAGCGAGAGAACTCGCGGATCGCGAGCGGTTCGCTCGAGCGGTGCTGGCGCTTGGGCGATGCTTTCAATCCGGATTGACCGTCGCGCACACGTTGGTCGAGTTACTCGAGGAGTCGATCGGCATGTTCGACGACCCGCAGGATCCCCTGAGAGTGCTTTGTGAGGCTCGGCTTCACCTGGCGTGTCTCGCGACCGACCGCGCAGTTCCTGAAGCGCGTGTTCTCGGCGCAGCGCTCAGCTCGAGCATGCGAACTGCCGAGCAGATCGGCGTGCTCCACTGCCGACTTGCGGGCGATTGGAGAGCCGAAAACCAGCAGGAGAGATGGGCAATCAGTTTGCAGATGCTATCGCTTGCAGATCGCACGAGGAGCTTGGATCGCAGGCTCGGTGCGTACCATGCGGGTCTCTTCTGCGCCTTGGAGGCCGGCGATGGGGTCGAGTTTCGGAGGCGGCTAGACACCTACTTGCAGCTGTCGGAGTCGTCGAGCAATGTGTTTCGTAGCTGGAAAACGGAGTCCGTTCGGATCATGCACGCTACGATGCTGGGGGACTTCGATGCAGCGGAAAGACAGATTCAAGATGCCATGAAGCGGGCCCGGACGCTCGAGTGGCCAGATGTTCTGGCTGTGGGTTTCGTCCAGCTGATGGTTCTACGCAACCTCCAAGGCCGTGTGGCCGAGATTGCTCCATTTCTCGAGAACTATGTCCGCGATCATCCAGACCAGCTGGCGTATCGCGCTGCACTCGCGCATACGCGCGCTGTGATCGGAGACCATCGAGGGCTACGGTCGTTCTTGAGCACGCTTGCGTCCGATGCACTCTCCAAGCCTTCCCCCAAACTGGTCTGGCTAGCCGTAATGACGACACTCGCGGATGCCTGCGCGATCGTCGGAGATCGCAGGATCGCGAGATCTCTCTACGACGCTCTCGCTCCATTCGAGAGACTGTGCGCGGTGGTTCTCGGAGCCTCCTACGGCGGGTCGATTCAGCGGCCCATGGGTCGTTTGGCAGCAGTACTCAGGCGCCGAGAGGCCGCGCGCAGGCACTTCGAGTTGGCCATCGCAGTAAATGGGCGCTTCGGCGCAAAAGCCCAGATCGATCTCTGTCAGCGGCAGCGCGATCAAGCCACTTGACCTGCGCGTTCTCTATCTTGTACTGGGGCCGGTTTGAGCCACACCCGCCTCTCGTGCTCCAGCACCGGCATTCCCCGGGAATGTCGATGCTGATCGGGCGTGTCCGACCCTCCGACGATTCTGCGCGTCGAGCGAGGGCACAGAACCGGTTGGAAATTGGCAACAGCGCGAGAGGGTGGGCGTGAGCATCAGAGGCCGACGTTCCGGCACAGCATCTCGCTGCATGCATCGGCCCAGCGCAAGAGCTCGGGACCGCGAATCCCACGCTGCGTGAGCGTCTCCGATACGCTGCCGAGAACGGTCACGCAGAGCTCGGCAGCGAACCTGCGGTCCGGTGCGCCCTCAGCGTCTGGTAGCGCAGATGCGAGAAACCGGTCGACGAGATCGATGCCGCGTTCACGGACGGCTTCGAACTCTGGAGATTCACGGTAGTAGACCCGAGAGAGCGAGAGCGCGTCGCGCAGCGGCACCTCGATTTCCTCGCTGGCGAAGAAGGTACGAACGGCCTCGAATAGGCGTTCCCGCGGTGGGCGGCTCGGGTTCAGGAGCCGACCCGCCAGTTGCCCCAGGGTGTCGCTGCTCTCCTGCTCGTAGAGTCGAAAGAGCAGCGCGGCCTTGTTGGGGTAGTACTGGTAGAGCGATCCCACGCTGATGCCGGCACGCTCGGCTACGCGGTTGGTGTTGAAGGACGCGGGCCCGCCCTCGGCCAGAACGCGAGCTGCCGCCTCGAGAATCAGTTCGTTCATGCGTCTGGATCGGTCCTGCCGCGGGGTTTTGCGGGGATTTACTTCGATGGGTCGGGCCATTTGCGAACGCGAGTACCCTATGCGAGTGATTGCTCGTATTCTGGCACTGACCGGACGGAGCATCAAGCGGACTCACTCGCGGTGCGCACGTTCCGCGAGGAGATTGCCATGACCCCATCGAATTCGATTCTGGAAGCGATCGGCGATGACCGTGCTCGCTCTGTTCTACTCGACCTACACGCGAGAGCCGATCGCGAGGGGCCGGGTCGCTTATGGCGACTTCTCGGGCAGATTCCAAGGTTGGTCGTGGGGCGGACTGTTCCATGGGCCGCTCTGTCCAACCTTTTTCGCGACCAGTACCTGTGTATAGACCGGAGTCAGGGCGTGCTCTGCTATCTCCTCGCGAGAGCGATTGGGGCGCGCTCCATCGTCGAGCTCGGCACGTCGTTCGGCATATCGACGATCTATCTGGCCCTTGCCGTCCGAGACAACGGAGGCGGTCGGGTCATCGGCACGGAGCTGGTGTCCAGCAAGGCGGAGCGTGCACGCGAACATCTGCACCAGGCAGGTCTGCTCGACCTGGTGGAGATCCGTGAGGGGGATGCGACGGAGACGCTCCGCGAGCTGCCCGAGTCCGTCGATATGGTGCTCTGTGACGTGTTTCCCCCGGTGATGCTGCCTGGGCTCAGGTTGGTTGCGCCCCGCATGCGTCGCGGTGCAGTCGTCGTGTCGGACAATGTGAACGCCGTTTGGGGCGATCATCGCGACTTCCTTGCGTGGCTGCACGATCCGGTGAATGGGTTTCGATCGGCCATGTTCCCCGTAAACGGGGGAACGGAGCTGTCCATAAAGGTTGCGTAGCGCACCTGCAGTCGAGCGGCGAAGGGTCGCTGCGAAAACGGAGCCACGCGTCTCCTTGATGAGATGAGGTGTTTGGCCTACGTGTCCGCTGGGAGTGATTGCGGCCGAGTGATCGTAGGGCCCGGAGAGACCGCCAAGCGGGTCCGTCTTTCTGTGAGCGGGAAGGAGGTCACGACCTGCGAGCCGACAGGCCTCGACGGAAACACTCTGTTGATCAACTGCTCTTTCGGTCAAGCTCCAGTGCTGTGTACTGCGTGATTGCGAATTCTTGGGCGAGGCTTCGCTCTCGAGTGACTCGGATCAGATTTCGGAGTGTAGGTTCTGCAGCGTACGGCGGAGCTGGTATTTTTCGGATGTATTTGATATTCCGGCTTGAGTGATCTGCTGCTGAGATTCGTTGCCCGCCGAGAGCCCGATCGGAAACTTTCGATTTCGCTCGTTCCGTGCTCCGTCCATTCATCTCGAGACTCCTCCAGATTCTGGCTTCTGGCGATTGACACGTACGTTTGTGTTCGAAGGAAGTTCATATGGTTCGTTCGGCATTTCCCGTTCTGGTCCTTGGGTCATTTCTCTTGGTTGTCGGGGGGGGAAGCAGAGTCAGCGCGCAGGCGAATTCCGCTGGATCGGAGAGCTTGTACGAGGCAGTCGCGCAGGCTCCTTCCGAGGACGAGTCCACGGGCGATGCAGCGAAGGGGCCGGCTACCCCGGAAAAGTCGCCGACTGCGGAAAGGATGCCGGCTGGGAAGGCGACGTCCGCAGGTGCGGATTTTGGAACCGGAGCTCGCGCGGGTCAGCCGCGCGAGACCGGCGCGGCCTTCGCGGAGATGGTCGAGAACATCGTGGTCACATCTCGCAAGCGGCGCGAGTCGATCCAGTCGATTCCGGTTTCCGTGACCGCCCTCTCGGATACGAGCCTCAAGCAGCTCGGTGTGCGCCGAGTGCAGGATATCGCCGACTCGGTGCCGAACCTCGAATATGCTCCAACGAGCGGATCGGGAAACTCCGCGCGCGCCAACATTCGTGGAGTCGGTCAGAGCGACCAGATCGGGAGTCTCGATCCTGGCGTCGGCCTATATGTCGACGGCGTCTACATGGCCCGCCTTCAGAGTGGTCTCCTCAACACCTCGGACGTCGAGCGTATCGAGGTCGTGCGCGGGCCGCAGGGAACGATCTTCGGCAAGAATACGATTGGCGGTGCCGTCAGCATCGTGACTCGGCTCCCGCAGTTCGAGCGGAGCGGCTCCCTGGAGGTTCGCGCTGGGAACTTCGATCTTTTCGAAACGCGCGCGGTGTTGAACGTTCCGCTCGTGGAAGAGGTTGCAGCGCTGCGCTTGAGCGTGGCCACCGCCACGCGAGATGGATTCAGCAAGGACCGCCTCGGGGGGTCCGATCCCAATGACGACAAGCTCCTTGCGGGGCGCGCCCAGCTGCTCGTGCTGCCGACCGACACCCTCGAGATCCGACTGAGCGGCGACGTGAGCCGCGAGAACAAGACCCTCGATGCGGGAAAGTGCGTCGTTCAGAACACCGGTGGGAATGCGCTGCTCCAGCTCTCCAACGCGATCGTGGGATTCACGGATGCTTGTGCAGAGACGCAGCGCAGCAACAATCCGCGCCGAGTCGAGACGGATCTGAGCTTTCTCCGAGATGATCTGACTTCCTATGGCGGGAGCGCCCAGCTGATCTGGGCACTCGGCCCTCAAACCGAGCTGCGGTCTCTCTCGAGTGTGCGCGGCCTGGACAACCAGAGCTTTGCGGACTTCGACGGGACCCGGATCGAGCTGCTCCGGCCAGCGATCGATGCAGGTGGATTCGAGCAGACGCAGATCAGCCAGGAGTTTCAGCTCTCGACGTCGCTCCTGGACGATCGACTCAATGTCGTCGCGGGGGTCTTCGGCTTCAAGGAGCAGAGCAAGGACACGACGATCGAAGGCGTCCTGTCCAGGCTGAGCGCCGCTGATATCGTCGATGTGATTCCTGGAATCGGGCCCGTGGACGACCAGATGAAGGCGGTCATCGCGGATGCGGTGCGCGGCGCGCAGGTTCGAGCCGTCAATCGAGTGGACAATCTCAGCTATTCTGCGTACGCGCAGGTCTCGTATGATCTCACGGAGAAGCTCAACCTCTCGGCCGGGCTGCGGCTGACGCAGGAGCGAAAGCGGCTGTTGCGGTCGGGCCTTGCTCTCACCTCCGGCCAAGGCCTCGCGATCCCCGCGGATGGAAGCACGAATGGGATGCCCGCGCAGCTCCAGGCCGGCGACACGGCCTTCTTCTTCGAGCGATCGGATCGCTTCAGCGATCTCACTCCCTCGGCGTCGATCAGCTATCAGTTCACTCCGACCGCTCTCGGCTACCTCAACTACAGCACGGGCTTCAAGAGCGGCGGCTTCAACGGGCGCGCTCTGCCTCCGCTTGGAAGTAGCGAGGCCACCTTTCCACTCTCGGTCGATCCGGAGGAGCTCACGACGTACGAGATCGGCTTCAAAGCCTCCTTCCTGGATCAGCGAGTTGCGCTGAACGCCGCGGCCTTCTACAGCATTTACGAGGACATCCAGCTGATCGTCCTTCCGGGAGATCCCAGTCTCAACACGGTCCCGATCCTGCTCGTCAATGCGGGTGAGGCGATCGTCTCCGGCGGAGAGCTGGAGCTCACGATCTCTCCCATCCCGAACCTGCGCATTCGCACCTCCCTCGGCGTCCTCAACGATCGCTTCACCGACTTCGACGACCCGAGTGATCCGCGTGCAAAGGACCGGGGTCTGCCCTTCCTGAGTGCCTATGAAACCAGCACATCCGTGGAATATGCCTTCGATCTCGCGCGTATCGGTAGCGTCTCGGCTCGCGTCGACTGGAACACGCGCAGCCGTCAGTTCTTCAGTGCCGAGAACAGCGACTCCCTCGAAGCGGGAAAACGCGGTCTGTTGAACGCGCGCTTGGGAGTCGTGCTCGTCGATGGGGTGACCGAGCTCGCGGTGTTCGGCAGGAACCTGACCGATCGCGAGTATCTCATCTCCGGTGTCGACTTCGGGAACACCTTCGGGAGCGCGCTACGCTTCGTCGGTCCGCCGCGTACGTATGGTGTGGAGCTCAAGCGACGCTTCTGATGGAACACGGAGACGCCGGCTCTCCACCGCGCCTGCCGGCTCGCTCTAGCCCGACAGAGGGGGTATCCCTGCACTAGAATGAGGGTCGGTTCTCAGCCAGGAGATTTCTGGGTGTCTCACCCTCCGAGAGCGGAGTCTGACCCGCCTGAACCTCTCGCAGATCCTCCGAAGCCGAGGGGGCCGCAGATTCCTTCCGGGGTGTGGGTGCTCGGAGGGGTGAGTCTGCTGATGGACACCTCGTCGGAGATGATCCACAGCCTGCTTCCTCTCTTCATGGTGTTCGGTTTGGGGGCCAGCACCTTGGCCGTCGGGGTGATCGAGGGCCTCGCTGAGGCTACCGCTCTGATCGTGAAGGTATTCTCGGGAGCCCTCAGCGACTACCTCGGGAAGCGCAAGGGACTGGCCGTTGTCGGATACGGTCTCGGTGCGCTGTCGAAGCCCTTGTTTGCGCTCGCTCCAGGGCTCGCGTGGGTCGTGACGGGGCGGCTCGTTGACCGCGTAGGAAAGGGTATTCGGGGAGCACCGCGGGACGCCCTCATCGCCGACCTGACTCCACTCGAGATTCGGGGTGCGGCCTTCGGTGCTCGGCAATCCCTCGATACGGTCGGGGCCTTCGTGGGACCTCTCTTGGCGGTGGCCCTGATGTGGCTCTTTGCCGACGACTTTCGTCTCGTGTTCTGGGCAGCCTGCGTCCCGGGCCTGTTGGCCGTGATGTTGCTCACGTTTGGCCTGCGTGAGCCCCAGGAGCGCACGACGGTGCGTCGCTCGTTTCCCATTCAGAGGCACAGCCTGGCCCGCCTTCCGTCCGCCTATTGGAGAACGGTCGGCGTGGCTGCGATCTTCAGCCTCGCGCGCTTCAGCGAAGCCTTTCTGGTGCTGCGGGCCGAGCAGGTCGGCATCGAGCTTCGCTACGTGCCCCTGGTGATGGTCGCGATGAACGTCGTCTACGCTCTCTCGGCGTATCCCTTCGGAAGGCTCGCGGATCGCGTGAGTCAGCAGGCGCTGCTCCAGCTCGGACTCCTCGTCATGATCATAGCCGACCTCGCGCTTGCGCTCAGTCAGGAGCCGGCCCTCGTGATGGTCGGTGTGGCTCTCTGGGGGATCCACATGGGAATGACTCAGGGATTGCTGGCGACGATGATCGCCGGAGTGGCGCCTGGAGACCTGCGAGGCTCCGCGTTCGGCTGTTTCAGCCTCGTATGCGGCCTCTCGCTGCTGGTCGGGAGCGCGATGGCGGGATGGGTCTGGGGCCGCTTCGGTGCCCCCGCGACGTTCTATCTGGGTGCGATCATCGCAGCGGTGGCGCTTTGTGCACTGTTCTTCGGAGAGCGTACTCGCGCCAGTCGCCGGAGGTGAGCGCCACGTGCGACAGACGTGCGCACCGTCACCGGATCCGATTCGATTCCCGAAAGACGCTCAGCTGGGGGCAAACACCATGCGTCAGTACAGCCGTAGCACGCAGCGCGAACGCAGACCCAAGGGAAGCAATTTGCGCGCGCTCGTGCGTCGTGCGCTGGGGGTGCCACCCTCGATACACTTCTGCTTGCGGAGCGCGGGACCCAGGTAGGGCTCGGCACCGATGATTGCCTGCGCCTCGAGGGGCATCCACTCCTCGAAGCCGAACCAGCGTGCCAAGGGCAATACCAGCTGAATCTCCGGTCCGCGGTCGGTCATGGCAAATGCGGTGCCGATCCAGCGAGAGACCGACTGAAAGCCGATGCCTACGCCCGCACTCGCGTCGAGGTATCCGAATCCGACGGTTCGGAACGGCGTCTCCCGCTCGATGCACAATGTGGCTTCGGGACAGACGGAGATCTCACTACTGAAGTCGTGCACGGCGACCAGATCGTCCTCACCGCGTTCGAGCGAGACGCGCCCGCTGGTTTGCGTCCCATCGATGAGAGTCGCCTGGAAGGAGCCCCAGAAGCTGCTGTCGGGTGAGTTCCAGGATTCAGCGAAGAGCACCCAGCCTTGGTCCAGAACTTGATCCAAGCGTCGGAGCTGCTCCAGGGCCGTGTCGCGTGTCGCGCCGTTCCAGTGAAGCCTCCCGCGCTCGATCCCGACCGCCAGCGTATCCAGCAGCTGCCGTGATGGCTCGTAGGGTACCGGGAAGCCCGGCTGTGACAGAGAGTCTTCGATGGACTGCGGTCGAAGGACCGGGCGGGCGTGGAGCCGAACGGCGTCACTGCCCTCGAGTGCGGAGACCAACGCCGCCGAATGGCTCGCGTGATCCAAGAGAATGACGCCTCTCGAGATGACGACCGGTAGTGGACCCAACGCCTGTGAGCGAGAGCGGGGTCCCCTCCGGGCCAACTCCGAGAGCGCAGCGGGTTCATCCGCTTCTGGCCAGCCCAGCTGGTCGAGCCAAGCGCGGGCGTCCCCGGCACTCGGCCCCAGCGGCTCTCGTTCCAGGTACTGCACTGCGGCACCTTGTACCGCACTCGGGTCTGGCCGCCATCCTCTCAGGATGCGGGCCGGAAGCGACACGCCCATGTTTGCAAGGGTGAGGGAATCCTTCCAGACACTCACGCTCGTAGCTCGCTCGGCGAGAGCGTTCCCCCCGATCCAGCCGAGGAGCCGCTTCCAACGGTATGCGCTCACTGCCCGGTCGAACTCTCCCTGAACGTCTACTTCTGGACGTTCGAGCCAGCGGGTTGCCATGTCTCCCACCAGATCATCACGCTCTGACAAGGAGGCGAGCTGATTCCGGGCATCTGCGCGCCTCTTCAGGAGCAGGGCAGCCGAAGCGCGCGTGAAGGCTGCCTCCGGCTCGCCCGCCTCGCCAGCCGTGAGCACCTCGTGAAAGGAGTGGGCAAGCAGGCTCTCTGCGGCGACCTGGTCCCAGCTTCTGAGAGCCAGAACGGGTTCTGCGAGTCGAGCTTCGCGCTGGTTCTCTTCGAACTCCTCGGTCACAGCTTCATTGCGGGTCTCCGCCTCTGGCTCGAGCCTGATGGCATCGTCGAGCGCATAGCGCGCCTGCACGAAGCGACCCTCTTGCATGAGCTTTCGGGCTCGAACACGCTGGCGCTCCGCCAGGCTGTGAAGCTCCCTGTGGCGGAGCTTCTCGCGCAGGGCATGGACCGAGCGCATTCCTGGGTCAGATTCAGAGTCCGACAGGATCTCGCCCGCGCGCGGTTCGAGCCAAGCGAGCGCAATGTCTTCGGTCTCATCTCTCTTTCGGAGTCCATAGAGCGCCTTTCCGACATGTCGAATACCGGAGAGGATTCGCTGTGGCGATGAGCGTAGCGCCACGCGCCAGACGGCTTCGAGGGACTTCTGGTGTATCTCTTCGACTTCCTCCCAGGTCTGCCTGCGCAGGACGGAGCGGGCTTGTACGAAACGTTCGTGCGCGGACAACGGTGTGCGGTTGGAAAGCTGTGTCTCCAAAGCAAGAAAGGTTCTGTTGTGTGCCTCGTCGATGGCCTCGCTAGGCTGGGATCCCCCAGCACAGCACGCACTCGCTAGTGCGCAGCCCACGAGTAGAGGTGCCAGTGGCATACCTCTCGAAGTGGCTTTCGACGACCCGATGCTCTTGTTCTGCGATTCAGTACACGCCATCCAACACGCCTTCATGGTACGCAAACAACGCCTGAAGCCGACTCTCGGCCTCCCGCCGAAAGGCAGCGATTCGAGACTCGGCGGCAAGCTCATACGCTGAGACAGCTGCACGAAAGTGAGCTTCGTAATCACCACTCATCAGTGGTTGCTGCTCTGAACGCGACCGTGATACGAGCTCCATCGCCACATCCGTATGCAGGTTTCCAAGGAGGATCAGATGGCGAGCGTGGAGCTTCGATCCCCGATTCCGGTCGACGAGGCTTTCGCAGCTGACGAGCGCTTTCGCAGGTCCTTCTCTATGCGCCTGAGTGATCACGCCGAGCACGTCCCAGCTCTCGGCCTCGCTGAGGGCGAGAGCTCGATAGGTCGGGTCGGATTCGCTTGACGCGAGAGCAGTCCACACCTCTGCACGCTGCCGAATCTCCGTATCCCGATCGGTGTCAGACGACTGCCAGGTGAGCCCGCCCATCGCTCCTGCGAACCTTCCCATGGTGACCACCGAGTTCCCTGCCAGATCCGCGAGGGGGGTCTCGCCGGAGGCGACCCGTTGATAGGCGAGACTGGCATCGCGATAACGATGGAGTCGTTCCAGAGTTCGAGCCCGTGCGAACTCGAGAAGGAAGTCGTCACGCCCCCACTGCGCGAGGGGAATCGCACGCTCTCGCTGTAGACGCTCGATGCGCCAGCGCGTGACGTCGAAGAAGTTGCGGCCATCGGATCCGATGTGCCCGAAGCTCCGGTAGGGGTCATCACGAAGATGAAGCTCGAGCTCCGAGATCGTCGCCGAGAGACCCACGAGCGGAGGCGAGACAGGGGCGTGTCCGCAGGCTGACAAGGTGCACAGAGCGCAGCTGATCAGAACTAGGACCAGGGAGCGCCACCTAGTGAGGGACCGACCGTTCTCGACGATCTGCGATGCTCGCTGTGTCCACAACAAGCCCGATGCTCGAACCCTCAGCACGCGGTTAGCGTGACAGACCCTCGCGAGGACAGCCATTAGGTCGAAGTTAGAATTCCTTCATTCGTGCGTCAGACTTGCCTCAAGCCCTGGACAAGAGCGCATTTCAGCGCGAAAAGAAGTGCAGGTTTCGTCAGATCGGAACGGGCTTGAGCGCGGTAGAGTCTGGGTTTCAGCAGGCCTGAATCTGTCGCGAATCCGCCGCGGATGCGAGAATTGGGTGGGTTCGTGCTCTGCGCCAAACGAGCACTCGATGCGTTCGTATTCCGGGAGAAGGACGAGACTCAAGCTCATGAGGCCCATTCCTCGAGTTCTCTACCGATCTTTGATGCTCGATGTCGGTGCACATACGCTCGTATGTGTTATGATTCTATTGTTCGTGCTGGTCGTCGGAGCTGTGCTCCAGAAGATCGACACGCTCATCGCGGCGGGTGTATCGCTCGAAGTCGTTCTGAGGCTCATGGGACTGCTGGTGCCCATGTACCTGATGCACGCTCTTCCATGTGCCTTCTTGGTCGGCGTGCTGATGTCCGTCGGGCGCATGTCATCGGACAGTGAGATCGTGGCGCTTCGCTCTCTTGGCGTCAGTCTGGGGGAGATGTTGGCGCCCATTGGCCTCGTCGGGATCGGGGTGACGGCGTTGGGGCTGCTCACGACTTGTGAGCTCGAGCCGCGTAGCTACTATCGGATGCAGGCTATGCTGCAGGCGGCGCTCAGTGCGAGTAGCATCGTGGAGCCCGGCCATGTACGTGCCCTCGGACAGGGGCAAAGCATCTATGTCAAGACTCTGAGCAAAAGCGATGACTGTCCGCTCGAGTCTGTGGTGCTTTCCGACTTTTCGGACAAGGGGCGTCCGTTCTATGTCGTGGCGCGCTGTGGCCTGCTCGATACCTCCGCGCGTCTCGGAAGCACCGGTCTTGCGCTCGAGATGCTCGACGGCTCGATCCACTTTTCCGACTCGCACGCCGGCAGCTACAGGCGAATGATCTTCGATCACGCCACTACGCAGTTGGACCTCTCCAGGACGCTGCTTCAGGGAAGGCGGCTGCGCCACCACTCGATGCGCGAGCTGGTCGATGGTAGCGCGCGTCAGCTCTTCGACTCTCGTGACATCACCATCGAGGTTCACCGGCGTCTAGCGCTTCCCTTTGCTGCGCTGCTCTTCGGCGTGGTGGCCCTCCCGTTGGCGGTCCGCTCTCCCCGCGGCGGGCGGGCGTGGGGGTCGCTGGTCGCTGGGGGCGTTGCCGCTATCTACTGGTGTACGTTCACCGCCGGCCGTACTGTTAGCGAAGCCGGCTGGTTGCCGCCTGCGGTCGGAATCTGGCTTGCCGATGTGCTCTTGCTTCTAGTCGGCGTTTCTCTATTGGCCGGTACGCGGACGTGCGCAGATTGAACTCTCGCACGCTGGTGCAGAGCCCCGACGCACAAAGCAAGCCGAACTGGCTGCGTCGTCGATACGTGGCGCGATCTCTCGGTAGGCAGTCGCGATCCACAGGCGACCCGTGAGATACGCTTCGACCCGACAGCGACGAGCCTCTGGTGGTGGCGCCAGTTTGGCGCACTGACCAGTGCGTTCCTCTACGTTGAGTCCATCACAGATCAGTCTGAAGGTCGCCGGGTGGGGCGCGCAGACATCGACTTGGCGTGTTCCGGCTGAAAACTCGAAGCGGTTCACGGGTGCGAGACCCTCGAATGCAACGTAGCTGCGACCTTGCCTGAGTGCTTGTAGAATGGCCTGCTGGTCTCGCCGTTCGCTGTGGACATGGGTTGTGGCCGCACGAAAGGGGTGTCTGTAACGGTCGAGAGTTCCGTACCGTCCGAAGAGGCGGAATTTCGCGTGGGCATCTACGCCCGCGATGATTCCACCGGGGGCGCCCGCGTTCTCCCACGCCTCGATGTTTTCTGGCCGGACGTGGAGGAGGAGTCGTAGAGCCCTGGACGGGGGAAGCACGCTGGCCGCAAGCGCGAACGCTAGCTTCCGATCGATGATCTCCGCATGTAGGTTGACGAGCTCAGTTCCGTCGAGTTTTCGTACCGTGTCGAGATCGCGTAGTAGTCGTGACCGTTCGATGTGGCCCGCGAACGCAAGGCCCCCACGGCCGTGCGCCCAGTCGATCGCGACCTGAGGGGTTGGGAAACGCGGCGGACGTTCGTCGACGCCAATCAGCAGTATGGATCCCCCACTTCCGCTCACCTCCCAGCCCGGAATGAGCACGAGTGGGTGGTCGAGGCTCGGTTCGGCGGCTGCTGGGCTGATCTCGCTAGCGGAGCGAGGCCCTCTCCTGTGCTCGGAGAAAGCCACCCAGTCGAGCCCGGTGTGCTGGGCGGCAGCGATCACTTCCCCCAATGTGCCCCGGCTGTCGTGGGAGCGACGCGTATGTACGTGGGCGACGCCACGCAGATCGAGCAAGCCCTCGCACGTCAGGCGATCCGAGACGAAGGCTCGGGGCGCAGACGGCCACGGGAGGGCCGCGCATCCCGAAACCAAGCCCACGTGAAGGAGTAGCAGGCAGACTCGCATGCAACGAATGGGTAGCGTCCGTGGGTGGGAAATCATCCTCGCGCCTCGTCGGGTCTCCCCGGTAGGCTCAAGATCGACCTTCGAGTGCTAGCGTGCTCTCACCCGGTTCGGGTTCGGGGCGACACTGGGCGAATACGTCCAGCGAGCGGTCGTAGAGTCTCGTATTCACGTCGAAGAATCCGAGAAGCGAGTCGAACACGTTATCGTGTGAGACTGGCTGATGACTCCTGCGCGTGAAGCATGCCAGATCCAGCCGTAGCTGAGATCTCAGCGTGGGGGAAAGCCAGAAGAGAAAGGGGACATGGGTCTGCTCATCGGGGGCGATCGCAGTTGGGAGGCCATGTAGGTAGAGCCAGTGCTCTCCGAGAGATTCCCCATGATCAGAGACATAGAACACGCCGCCGGCGAGCGTTTCTTGGTGCTGTTCCAGAAGCCGAATCAGCTCTGCGAGGAGGTGATCAGTGTATAGGATCGTATTGTCGTAGGCGTTCACGATCGCTGATTTCGTGCAGCTGTGGACGCTGTTCGAGCTGCACTCCGGCATGAATTCTTTGAATGCCGCAGGAGTCCGCTTGTAGTACGCAGGTCCATGGCTTCCGCGTGGGTGAAGAACGATCAGCGAGTCGCTCTCGCCTGAGAGAAGTTCAGACTCGAGATCTCGAAGTAGAACTTCGTCGAAGCATTCCTCGTAGGGGCAGAGCTCCTTGAACTGCGCTCGGCGGAACTCTCGAGTAGGCACGCGATTGCAGACGCCTTTGCATCCAGAGTCGTTGTCGCGCCAAGAGATCGAAACGCCGGACCGAAGGAGAACATCGAGGATGTTCTCTTGGGAATCAGCGCGCTTTCGATCGAAGTCCTCTTGGTTCAGCCGTGAAAACATGCATCGCACAGAGACAGAGGTCGATGTTCCGCACGCTTGAGCCTGCGAGAAGTTGATGATCTGGAGTCGAGAAAGGCGCGGATTGGTCGTGCGAGCGTAACCGTTCAGTGAGAAGTTCGCGGCTCGGGCGGTTTCTCCGACGACGAGGAGGAGCACTCGACGCTTGCTCGATGAGGTGCGGTACGGTCGAGTTGCATCCCGGGCGATCTGGGAGACCGTAGCTGCCGGCGGATTGTTCCGGGTCAGAACTCGGAGCATCGAATATACTGGGTAGACCGGATTGACGCGCATGCGTAGCTCTTTCTGCTCGCGCCCGCAGATAGCAAACGTCTTGAAGTCGCTTCCAACAGCCGCGAGGAGCGCGGCCGCGGCTGCGACGAGCGTCATCGTGCGCGAACGAGCTGCTCGCCACCCTGTCGGATAGAAGATCTGAAATCGCAAGAGCAGTGCGGATGGCACGACTCCGATCAGGACGATGTAGGCGAGCAGCTGAGTCGAAAACAGGTCTACGGCTTCGATTCGGTTCGTCTCGAGTACGTTGTGGATCATCGGCTCGTCGATGATGACTCCGTACGCGTCCATGAAGCTTGCTGATACCGACGAGAAGAGGCAGATGGCGATGATCGCCGGTTTGAATACCCGCTTGAAGGTCAGGGTGGAGAGGATGAGATGGAGGGAGGCGACGAGCACCACCGCCGTGGCTACGAGAAAGTGCCAGTTCAGCATCGACGCCGACTCGAGCGCAAAAAGGCTGCTCCACAGCGACAGATTCGCGGTTGACACCAAGAAGAGCGAGATGATCAGCGAGACGGTGAACGGGGAGCGGAGTGGGTGGCGGATCACTCGCCAAGCGCTCGCTGTGTTTGAAAAGGGAGACGCGCGCGTCGACTCCCATGCCGTCGACCCCCATCCGGAAGGGCGATGCGGGCGGAATCTCGACTCCATACACTCCCTACGGTTTCGGCTAGGCATTTCAGCCGACGCACGCTGCAGATTCTGACGCACGCCCACGAGAGGGGCATGAGGCATCCATTAGAATCTGCTAACCAGCTAGCGACCCGTTGAGCGAGTCACTCCCATCGCCCGAGCGCGCCTGTGGCCTGAGATCGAGGCGCGAGAGTGCAGAGATGTCAGTCGCGACGGAGAGCTTTCGCAACGCAGGACTTGGGCCGCAGGACCGAAGCGCAGGCTGGAAGCGCAGGCTCGAAGGGATGGGCTGCCCGGTTCGGGCACCGGGCGCTATAGATCGCCGCGTGTGAGTTCCGGGCGAGCCTGGACACAATACCAGCTGTCCGTGGAGCACTCGGCAGCCGTGAAGCGAGTCCGTTGTTGGAGGGAGGTGCTCGGTGCGCGAGCGACCTGCAGGTACCAGCTCTCGCTGCTTTCTGGGCCGGTGGGTAAGCTTGACGATCTGAGCGTGTCGAGTCCGGCTCGTGCGCTGTAGGCACTCCGGGGGAGCTCCGCGAGCTGCGAGCTCGGTGGGCCTAGGTGACTCCGAAGACTGAAGATGGCACTGAGCGACAGGGCCAAGCTCGCGGCAGCCACAGGACGCCAGGCGGCAGCCATAGGACGCCAGGAGTAGGGGACGCGGAGAACCTCGGCACGCGGACGGCGCTGCGCGAGCCAGCGGTCGACGTCCGCCTCGACCCGAGACGGGCTGAGCACACTCGGCGGGCTTCGATCCAGATCCCCTTCTGCTTCTGCGGCGATCTGAAGCAGGAGCTCATCCAGCCTCCGCTCGAGGTTCTCGGGGGCGTGAGTGTCGTGTCGAGGACGTACGCGGGGAGAGCGTACGCTACGGATGCGCACGCCCGAGCCTCGAGGGGGGTGGCGCCGGTCAGTCATGGCGCGCCCTCGAGCAGAGCGGAGCGAAGTAGACTGCGAGCCTTTCGCAGCCAGTTCTTGACGTTGTGAACGGGCACTCGAATCGCATCTTCACTCTCGGCCTCGAGCCGGCGGGCGATTTCGAGCTCCGAGAGGCCGCGCAGCTGGAGGCGGATGCATTGGCAGAGCAGCGGCGGTAGCTGTGCGATCGCCTCGAGGAGGTCGCTATGGTCCTGCTTGCGCAGCACCTGCTCATCCGGGAGGAGGGCAGGCTCTGGGAGCAACTCAGGCTCGTCCTGGCAGAGCCAGGCGGGGATCCGCTGTGCACTCCGCCAACGGTCCTGGACCTTGCGGGTCGTTGTCGTGCGCAGCCATCCACCCACGGCGCCAGGATCGTGAATGCTGCTGCGCGAACGGGTCAGCTCGAGCAGCACGTCTTGGACGAGGTCGTCTGTCGAGAAGCTTCCTTCGTGAGCCCCGATGCGCACGATCCAGAACCGAATCATGCGAGCGAAGGTTGCCACAGCGCGGGCGGATTCGTCCGGCTCGTCCGAGAAGAACTCCTCGAACAGCTGCTCCCAGTGCAGCGGCACGGACCGGGGTGCTGTACTGACGGAACTCTCCGCGTGTCCCTTCCTGGTGTGGAGGTCGGACTCTGAGCATAGGTCGGAGCGCCCAAGCAGCAAGGCTCTCGACTTGCGCATCATCCGTATCCCCTTACGCCGGCCATAGCGACTTCCGCCATACCGATGATAGACGTCGAAGGAGCTCAAAGGTTTAATCGCGAACCCGCGTGCCCTCCAAGACCCGGGGCCGGTTAAACCGAGCGGGACGTCGCACCTCCTCTGATCTGGATCCCCGCTCTGGATCCCCGGGCCGGGCTCTCCGGCCCCGGCTATCAGGGAATCGACCTCGGACGGCGAGAGCCGAAGATGTGGAGGAGCGCAATGCACGACCAGCCCTTTAGGTGTGCGACCTGCGCGTGTGTCATCGCCACCTTGCTGCTGATGGGGGCGCCTTCGAGTGCGCTCGGAGCTCCCGAGGCGCGCATCGATCAGGTACGGGTGGGCCGCCATCCGGGGTACACGCGGATTGTCTTCGAAGTTCCATCGGGCACCCGAAGCTACACCACGCAGAGCCCGACGGAGCTTCACATCGAGGCCGCGCCACCCTCTCTGGATGGGGCCATCCTGCAGCGATTGAGAGAGGTCGGAGTCCGTCTGGAGCGTTCGCGGGAGGGCACCCGCATGCGGCTGGACTCGCAGCCGGGCCGGACCTGGTCGGCCTTCCAGCTCGAGACCGAGAGTCTGCGCATCGTTGTGGACCTGGGTTCGGGGCTTCCGGGTGTGCCGCCTGACGCCGAGCGCGTGCCGGAGAGACCTGCTCAGGTCAGATCCGAGCGTTCCGTTGCGCCCGCGGCCACTGCCGAGCCCGACACGACTCTGCGCGTGACCGTGAACGGGATTCGCTTTTCTGGGCTTCCCGCCGACGGGCCGGGCCCAGAGGAGCTACTCGATGTGGCGTTTCCCGTGGAGCGCGCAGCAGACGGCGCTTGGAAGCTCGTGGCCGCCGGTGATGCGGCGGAGCTCCTGAGGCTCCGAGATCTGAGCTCTGCGAACCTGCCCCCTGCCACGCTCACCGCCAGCGTCTTGCAGCAGATCGTCGAGAGTATCGCCGCAGTGTATGCCCAGCGCGGGCTAGTGGGTACTCGAGTGGATATTCGCCGGCGCGATCTCGATGCGCTTGCGAAGGATGTCGGGCCGTTGGTGGTTCACGTGACGCCAGCGAGGCTCGGATACGATTCGGATCTCGAGTAGGGAACTGGAGAACCACGCCGGATCGGCGCGCCGATGGTCTCGTGCTAGGCGGCGACTACCGAGAAATCGACCGTGGGAAAGTGGACGGTGATCTGGCCTGCGCGCGGGTCGCTGCGTCGCACCGCGATCTCGTTCGCACTGGCGATCACTAGCTCTCCGGTCACACCGTCCCCGGTTCCCGAATCGGTCGGGGCGACGGTGACCTGATCGCCCAGCTCGACGTGAGGGAGCGGCAGCGGCTCGGGATCGATCGGGTCCGTCCAGCTGTCCGAGGACTCGGCCAGCGCAATGGCAGCCTCCCCCGTCATCGGCTCGTAGTCGCCCCACCCGAGCTCACGAATGCGCTCGACCCATGCACGCACGTGAGGATAAGGGTCGAGTTCGACTGCAACGGTCGGGACGTTGCCCAGGAGAAACAGCGGATGATAGTGCGACAGGTCGACCAGTGAGAGCCGGTCCCCGAGCAAGTAGGAACTCTTCGCGAGCTGCGCATCGAGGTTGCGCGCATAGCTGCGAAATGCCATGTAAGCGGATTCGAACGCTGGAAGCGGTGCTCCGCCTCGGAGTGCCCTGCGGTCGGCCACGAGCGCCTCGAGTTGCTCGGGGCTCATGCGCTGGCGAAAGGACTCGAAACCCCGTTCCGAGAAGCACAGCGAGACGATCGTGCGAAACCAGGTCGTGTCGGCCCAGGACGACAGCTCGAGGCTCAGCCCTTCCTGACCTGGAACGAAGTACGATGGTTCGGGCTGAAGCTTCTCGAGATAGAGCTGCATGATGCGCGTATCGCAGTAGATATCGCGCCCGATCTGCATCACCGGGGTCTTGCGGTATCCACCCGTCAGTGCGACCAGGTCGGGCTTGGGAAGGACGTTCGGTACTTCGACCCAGGCCCACGGGAGGCGCTTGAACGAGAGCAGGAGGCGGCCCTTCTCGGCGAAGGGCGAGGCGGCATAGTTGTGCAGGCAGATGCGATTCATAGGGCGCATCCTACCACACCGCCGAAACCCAGCCCGCTTTGAATCGACATTCCGGCGAAGCGGCTACTTCCACTCGAGTGATGGCTCCTCTCGCTTGCGAATCGCCCATGCATCGAGGCTTGGATGGAGATCGGACAGTGCGTAGCGCAGATGCGGATGTCGCTTCTTGAGAACGGCTGCGACGACTGTCGATGGACCAGCGCCGCCTGCGCCGAGTTCGAACAGATCGCGTCGCGTTCGGAGAGCTGCCTCCCGCGTCTCGAAAGACTACAGTGATCTGCGTGCAGAATCGAGTGCGGGGCGGCGACGGTCCACCACGGGCCAGCTCGTTGGGAGGTTGGGTATGCTACCGATCGCATTCATTGCGGGGCTCGCAATCTATTTCCTGTTCAAATGTGTCGTGTCTGGGTTCTACACCGTGGCTCCGGATGAGCGCGCGGTGATCACGAGCTTCGGGCGTGCTTTGCGGCTCTCCGATGCAGCCGAGTCTCTGGTGGACCTGTCCGAAGACGAACGCGAACGCTATCGCTACCCAGCCGTGCGCGTAGTCGGACCGGGTGGGCCGTACTTCAAGTGGCCCTGGCAGCAAGTACGTTCTGTGTCGGTAGCCACACAGGCCGTTCCGTTGACCTGGGATCCTACGAAGGAGCAGGCCACGATCGAAGCGGTTACGAAGGACAATCTCACGACTGGGGTGAATGGGCAGATTCGCTATCGAGTGAGTGAATCCAATCTGTACGCCTACCTGTTCGGGGTCGAAAGTCCACTCGAGCATGTGATGGGTTATTTCGTCTCCGTACTGCGAGAGCGAATCGCCAACTTCGTAGATCCGCGTGGAGAAGGACTTGCGGGAGCTGACGGAGAACTCGGCAGTGCGTCCGTCGATCTCTCGGAGGGGGTCTCGATCAATGACCTGCGCAAGAACCTCCCGCTGCTCAATCAGTACATGGAGGAGCAGTGTCGTTCGGCTCTCGGCCGCTATGGCATCGAGCTCGACGCAGCACTGATCACGGAGATCGACCCGCCTCGAGAGGTCGATCGTGCGTTGTCGGCGATCAACAGCACACGCAATCAGGTGGCTGCAGACATCAGCACTGCGCGTGCGGATGCGGAGCAGCAGATCACGATGAGCCAGCGAGCCGTCGAGATCGCGAGCAACAATGCGCAGGCCGAGGTCGCCCCATTGCGTGAGCTTGCGCGTACCTTGTCCGACATCAAGCTCGAGGCAGGATCGGCGGGAGTCGCGGCGTACCTACGGAACATGCGGCTGGGGCTGCTCTCGAAGACCTCACGTATCGTATTCTCGGCCGAAGCGAACGGGGATGCTCGCACTGGGAGGGCACATGTCTGAGTTCGGACTCCTGACGTTCGTCGCCTTCTTCGCTGGGCTGATCACGCTTCCATTGTTTCTCTCGCTTGCCCGTGCCTTCGGCCTGTACGCGATCGTGAACGAGCGTGAAGCTCAGGTGTACACATTGTTCGGCCGTGTGGTCGGGAAGCTGGATGAGGCGGGCTTGCACTTTCCAGTCCGGCGCTTCGGTATCCGAGCTCTGCTCCTGCCTTTCTTCGGAAAGCGCTACACGGTCGGAACTGCGCTGCGTCAGCACTATCTCCGGAGTCAGATGGTGAACTCCGAGGAGGGGACTCCGATGGGAGTGGGTGTCTGGTACGAAATGCAGGTACGGGATCCCGTGGCCTTCTTGTTTCAAAACTCGAACCCCGATGGCTCGCTGCAAGCCAATGTCGCCAGTGCGACGGTCTCGGTGCTCTCGAATCTCGAGATGGAGAAGATGCTGGAGGATCGGCACAGCCTCAGTCGCACCGTGAGGCATACGGTGTCCCCCCTGTCCGAGAAGTGGGGCTATGCCCTGGGATCAGTCTACATTCGCAAGGTCGAGTTCACGGACCAGCTCATGGTCGAGAACATCACCGACAAGGTCGTGAAGCGCCTGGTCCAAGTGACGAGCGCGATGAAGCAGGATGGAGAGAACCGGGTGGGTTTGATCAAGAGCGAGACGGCCAACAAGGTCTCGCAGAAGATGGCGGAAGCATCGTCGACCCGGCCGGCGGTGGTCGGAAGAGCCTTGAACGAGATTGGCCGGTCCGATTCGGAGATCTTGGGCGCCGTGCTCGAGGTGATGGAGACGCAGCAGCTGCTCGAGTCCAACGCTCCAGTCGAGTGGCTCCCTGCGGGGGCTTCCTACATCGTGGAGCTCGGCGGGTCTCCCCGAGGGGACGCTGTGTCCAGTGGCGGGAGCTGATTCAGGGTGATTCTGCACACGCGCTGATTTTGTCGATCATATGTGATGAAATCGTCCTTCGCTGCGGTGGTACCGCGCACAGGAGGGACGCTAGGTGGAGTATCGGAATCTCGGACACTCGGGCTTGAAGGTCAGTCGGGCTTGTCTCGGAGCGATGAACTTCGGACTTTCTCATGGGGCACCCTGCGACGAGAAGGAAGCTCGGCGCATCATCGATGGATTTGTCGAACGCGGAAACAACTTCATAGACACGGCCAACGTGTATACGGCGGGAGACTCCGAGCGAATCGTCGGGAAGGCGATCCGCGAGAAACGGCACTCGGTCGTGCTGGCGACCAAGGCTCGCGGTCCACAGGGGCGAGGTCCGAACGATATGGGTACGTCCCGCGTGCACTTGACGCGAGCTCTCGAGGCGAGTTTGAAGCGCTTGGGAACGGACTACATCGATCTCTATCAGATGCACGCGTGGGACCCGGATACGCCGATCGAGGAGACGATGGCCACCCTCGACGGCTTCGTTCGCTCTGGCAAGGTGCGCTATATCGGCTGTTCGAACTACACGGGAAGCCAGATCGTCGAGGCGCAATGGGCTGCGGCTCGACAGAATGGAACGCCCTTCGTCTCGCTACAGCCGCGTTATTCGCTGCTCTCGCGCGATATCGAGACAGATGTCCTGCCGGCATGTCAGCGTCATGGACTCGGCACCTTGGTCTACAGTCCGCTGGGTGGGGGGATGCTCACGGGTAAGTACGAGCGAGGTTCAGCCCCAACAGAGGACTCCCGCTACGGTCGCGCGGGACGCGCGCGCATGGCAGAGTGGATTCTCACCGAACGAAACTTCGACATCGTCGATGCCGTGAAGACGGCAGCGGCCGAGCTGGGGGCGAGTCCGAGTGCGGTGAGCATCGCCTGGTGTTCGAGCCGCAGAGGAGTCACGTCGGTGATTATCGGACCGCGCACGTTCGAGCAGCAGGAGGAGTGCCTGGCTGGATTCGAGCTGCGGCTTCCCCAGGAGACGATCAAGCAGCTGTCCGACGCCTCGCGTCCGAGCGGTCGTCGAAGAGCTTAGAGCTTGCTCGCCGAGCGCAGGTGCGTTCTCGCGTCTGCGCTCGGCGCGAAACTGCGGTTGCTTCGGACTGCTAGCTACCTTCCTTCGAGGCCATCTCGATGGCGAGAGTGGGCTGGCTGTCGATGCGGACCAGTGTGCGTCCTACGTGAAGCACCACTCGTCCTGGAGCCGTGGTGTCTTCTTCGATGTGGCTGACCGGCGCGACGTCGAGAGTTGCGCGCGTGACTCCTGCGGCATCGATCAACACGGCCATGAAGCGCTGGGGGTCTCCCTCGAACGAAGCACGTAGGCGATCACCCTTGGCGCCGTCGACAGAGAAGCGGATATCGTGCCCGGAGACCTCGGTCTCGCTGGCGCCTAGGATCTTCGCAAAGCGAGAAACGGCTGCTTCCATGCGGGCTAGTCTAGCAGAGTCCTTGGGGCCGGGTGTTCCAATCGTCCGGGGATTGGAGCCGTCCGGGGATTCGATCCAACCGGCTCGCGTGTCTCGTGTCAGGGGAGGTGCGAAAAGAAGTGGGCCAAGGCGCGGATGTGTTCGTCGGGCATGCGATCGGTCGCCGCTGCCATCACGCCTTCGGGACTCGCGCGCTCGCGGTCGCGATAAGCGAACAGAGCTGCCCGGAGATAGTCTTCTCGCTGGCCGGCGAGCCTGGGAACCAGTTCATGCGTGGCTGCTCCGCCTCTGTGGCAACCGTCGCATACGCGACTTGCAGCCAGCGTCTGTCCCTTGGCCATGAGCTCGGAGTCGGCAGGATTCGGGATCTGAGGGACGGGCATGCGAGCGTAGTGTTTCGCCAGGGCTGTCGTCTGGCTCTCCGAGAGACGACTGGCGATGGGCTGCATGGTCGTTGAGCTGCGCTGACCTGCGCGAAAGCGGTCGAGCTGCCTCGTGAGGTACGCTTCCGGTTGACCGGCTAGTGATGGAACTCCCTCGACGAGCGAGATCCCCTTCTCGCCGTGGCAGGACGCGCATTGCTGCGCCAGCTCCCCCGCCAGTGCATCTGCTTCTGTGAGTGCATCTGTTTCTGTGGCACCGAGCGGTGCGCTCGGCAGCAGGAACGAGGCCGCGATGCCAGCCGCTCGAAGCATCTCGAATCGCATCTTCTCCCCATGGACCTGGCCGCCCAGACCGGCAGGCCAGTATCGATCGGTCGGCGCGCTCGTGCAAGCGGGCGTGCTGGAGATGTGGGCTCGGTGTGGCACCTGGCCTGATGAGTCGAATGGGTACGATGCTTGCGTTGTTTAGGCTCCAGCAATGGGGCCGATCTGGCGACTTTGGGAGAAACTACGCATGCAGCAACTGGAAACCGGGCGGTCATCCCTGACTTCATGGTCCATCGATGGGGGTGGGGTAGGGCGATTCGCCGCACCACGCGGACTCGTGTGGCTAATCGCATCACTCTGTCTCAGCTCGGGCTGTGCCTGGATGACGTCGGTCGATGTGGGGCGCCGCTGCACGCCTGGCGCGGCTTCACAGGCAGGAATTTCCGACGCGCAGCGCGGCCTGCGCCCAATGCCGAACTACGCCGAGACCTGCCCAGCGGCCTCCGCGGCTTCGCTCGATCGCGCGTATGAGTCGGGGTACGCAAGTGTGCCACCGGAGATGCGGCCCGAGCCCCAGGCCGGTGAGGGATGGCTCGGTCGGGCGCTCGGTTTGTGCGATTGTCGCTGCTCTGCGCAGTAGTCGTGCTGCGCAATCGGGACCTGCCTCAGATGGAGGACCCGCGGCAGATTGAAGTAGGAGGTCGGGCGTCGTGAGGTTTCCGGAGTCGATTCTGGACGACGAGGCAGTGGCTGATCTACAGAAGGAGCCCGGCGCCGTGCTGAAGCAGGTCGTCGCGGGCCGACTCTCGCTCGAGCTTGCTCGCTGGCGATTTGGTGTCGTCTTTCGTGGAGAGCTCGGAGGCCAGGTCTTCGAGGTCGACGACGAGGCTACCAAGCGCCAACGAGCCGAGATACTGATGGCCGGGGCGCCGCCGGGCGGCGCTTGACGGCCCCTTGAGGGACTCTTCTCGATCCCCTGCGCGCGGCACTGGTGAGGCGCGATCGTTGCGCTGGGATAGAGAAAGCAAATCACGATCCCGGAGAAGGTCGGCCTCGTGCCTGCGCCCCATGCACGGGATCGGAGCGATCTCCGTGGTCGACCTTGGTGAAAGCGTGTCTTTCGCTTGAACGCCGCTTGTTCGGTGACGTCTGCTGCCGCGAATCCTTCGTATTTCCGCGTCCGAGCGATGTCTCGTGCCGCTCGAGCGCTGGAAGCGCGGTGCTTCGTTGTGCCCGAGGGGACACCGCCCCGCCGAGTCGAGATTCGCGACTCGGTCCCTTCGCGCTTGTAATTCAGCTATCGGGACTGTATTTCGGTTGAAGGGACTTGGGTTCACGCGCTGTGCGCTGTCGGATCGAGCATCGGCGCGTGCGTGTCGAAGTATGGCGACGAGCACGGGTGGAGGACCAGAGGATGTCGAACGCCTTGGAGGAGCGGGGCTTCGTAGAGGTCGAGACGAGCTACGGGCGGCTTCGCGGTGTCGACAAGAGCGGCATCAAAGTGTTCAAGGGAATTCCGTATGGCGGCTCGACCGCGGGCAGGGGACGCTTTCGGCCGCCTACTCCGCCTGCGTCCTGGACGGGCGTGCGCGATGCGCTGGAATTCGGCGCGACTGCTCCTCAGACAAAGGCCGAGGGTGGCTACGCGCGCCTCATCGGATGGGATAGACAGCCTCCGATGGGTGAGGACTGCCTCGTACTGAACGTCTGGACGCCCGCGCTCGACGGTGCGCGCCGACCCGTGCTCTTCTCGATCCATGGCGGCGGGTTCACCAGCGGTTCTGGTTCAATGGCAGGCTACAACGGAGATCCGCTCGCGCGTACGGGTGATGTCGTCGTCGTAACGATGAACCACCGGATTGGCGTGCTGGGTTCTCTCAATCTCGCCGACCTGGGTGCGCCCGAGGAGTTCGCGCGGTCCGGCGGAGTGGGGATGCTCGATCTCGTCGCTGCACTCGAGTGGGTACGCGACAATATCGAGCGCTTCGGAGGCGATCCGTCCAACGTGACCGCGTTCGGGCAGAGCGGAGGTGGTGCGAAGACAGCGGTCCTGCTGGCCATGCCGGCAGCGCGGGGGCTGTTTCATCGCGCGGGCGTGCAGAGTGGCTCGGCACTTCGAATGGCTCAGCGCAAGGGATCGATGCGCTCCGCGGAGGCCCTACTGGCCCATCTCGGGATCGAGCGCGAACGGGCGGCCGAAGCGCTTCAGCAGGTTCCGATCGATAGGCTCATCGAGGCGCAGGGTGCAATCGCTCGCAAGGATCCGCGCAACGTCTTCTGGCCGGTAGTCGACGGCACGACGTTGCCGACGCATCCATTCGATCCGAAGGCTCCAGAGCTGTCTGCGGACATTCCGATGATCATTGGGACCACCCTCGACGACAGCGGCATTCGGACGGGGCGGCGTCTGGAAGACCCCGGCCTCGTCGGCTGGTGCGAGAAGACGTTCGGTGCACGCGCACAACGGATCGTGGAGGCCTATCGCAAACACTATCCGGAGGCACCGGCGCACCTGCTTCAGGCGCGCATGCTGACCGATCGTGGCGCGCGTCGCGCGGCCAGCACGATGGCCGAACGCAAGGCGGCTCTGGGCAGAGCGCCAGCCTATCTTTACCTCTTCACTTGGCCGTCGCCCGCCATGGATGGGCAGCTCGGTGCGATCCATGGGGTCGATGTCGGTCTGACCTTCAACAACACGCGTGGCGCGATGGTCGGGGATTCGCCGGCGATGCACACGCTGGCCGAGCGCTATTCCAGAGCGTGGGTTGCGTTTGCACGTTCGGGGAACCCCAGCCATGCGGGGATCCCCGAGTGGCCGGCCTTCGATCCGGAGACGCGGCCGACCATGGTCTTCGATGAGCACGTCTCGCTCGAGAGCGATCCACTCCGCGATCTTCGCGCTCTGTGGGAGGACGAGACCCAGTAGCGGCTGCTGGGGCACCAGCGCCCTCGCTGGGCGCTGGTGCGGTGGGTTGGCAGAGGCGTGGTCGTGCGCGGTAGGTCGGGAACACCGGGGTCGCGGGATGCTAGGATGCGCGCATGAAGATGGCTGCAATCCTCGCGTTTCTCGGTCTTGCCTCCTTGGGTCCCGCGGTGAGGGCGGAGCCCCTGCCGGACGTGGAGGTCTCCGGGGCGAACCCCAGCGCAAATCTCGACTTCCCGTGTGGGGGCCTGAGCTGCCGCGGCTCCCTCTATCTGCCACCAGGGCGCCGCGACTCCCTCCCGGTCATCGTCATGGCCCACGGGCTCACCTTGACGCGGGAATACCTCGCCGTCCACGCTCATCGCTTCGCTCAGGCGGGATTCGCCGTATTCACATTCGACTACCGCAGTTTTGGAGGTAGCGAGGGATCACCACGCTATGACGTGGCGGCGGACAGGCAGCTCGAGGACTGGCGGGCAGCCATCGCATTCGTCACACGACGTGCCGATATCGACGCCAGCAGGATCGGACTCTGGGGCAGCTCGTATAGTGGGGGACATGTTCTGGTGCTCGCATCGGAGTCGAGCGCCATTCGAGCGGTCGTAGCGCAAGTGCCCTATGTCGGCGCGTCTGTCGAGGACGATCACGGGGCCTTCTTCATGGTCAAGGCCGTCGCTGCATTGACCCTCGACGGGCTGCTGAGACTCTTCGGGAGTAGCTTCGAGGTCGACGTCGCCGGAGAGCCGGGGAAGCTGGCGGGCATTACCATCGCCGAGGAGCGCGAGTCTCTGGAGCGCTTCGTCGCTTCCGTACCCAACAGCAACTGGCGCAATCGCATGCCGGCTCGTGTGCTCTATCGTGTGAGCACCTATGTGCCCGACATTCGGCCGACCGCGATCTCGTGTCCGGTGAGGCTGTATGCCGCCGATCAGGATCGCATCACGCCAGCGGCAGCGATTCGAGAGCTGGCGTCGCAGATCCCGCGCGCAGAGCTACGTCTGGCGGAGGGGGGGCACTTCGACATCTACGCAGAGCCGCAGCTGTCCAAGGTCGTGGAAGAGCAGATTGGGTTCTACACCGAGCAGCTGCAGCTGGATCGCGGAGAGTAAGTCGCGGAGCTGCTTCCAGTAGCCGGACATTCGGCGCCGTGTGCCGTCCGACTCCGGGCGGCTAGGGTGCGACCGATGGATGTGCCGCTTCGCGAGGTTCGGTGAGTCGCAGGCTGGTGAGGCCGGCGCTGAGGCCCATCGCGGCCGCCGCAAGAAACACCCCCTCGAAGCCCGAGCGGTCGATGGCCGCGCCCAGAAGAGGCGACCCCAGAAAGGCGGCCGCGGTACACAGCTGGAGCAGACTCAGATAGCGCGTATGCTCCGCCTCTGACGAGATCTCCAGGGTGTAGTTGACCAGAATGCGCAGTCCGTTCGGGATCAGACCGTTGCCCACGAAGATGAGTGGGAACAAGAGGCGCGCCGTCTCACGCTCCAGCAGCACGAGTAGTACGGCCAGACCCGGCACGCCGACCGTGCCAAAGCAGAGAAGGGTGAGCACTCGGCGATTTCCGTAGCGATCGGCCAGTGGTCCTACGATGAGACTGGCGACACCCATGGCGAGGTTTTGCGCGATCACCCAGATGATCAGGTTGGTCCCCGCGAGTCCAAGGACCTCGCGCGCGAACGCCTGGTAGTGCGGAAACGCCATGATCGCCGTATTGAAGAGAACCCCCACGGCGATCAGCGTACGCAGGTTTGCGTCTGCGCGTAGCAGTCTTGCGGTACCGCGAAGCTGTGTCGCAACCGATTCGGCCGGGTCCGTGTACGCATCCGGG
Organism: Pseudomonadota bacterium; assembly: GCA_003247575.1. Classification (GTDB taxonomy): domain Bacteria; phylum Myxococcota_A; class UBA9160; order SZUA-336; family SZUA-336; genus SZUA-336. The sequence goes on along the minus strand of QJZC01000051.1, from coordinate 33,632 downwards.
GGCTCACGAAACACGAGAGTGCATGCCGCGGCGAGTGCGAACAAGGCGGCGGTTACACCAAAGATGGCCGTCCAGGATTCCGATCCTGCCGGCTCCAGCCATTCCGGTAGTAGCCATGCGGCCAGGCCGGCCGCGGGAATGACGCCCCCCACCGTGGACAGGGAGAGGAGCCGTCCTCGCCGGCTGGCGCTGATCAGCTTTCCGGTGAGTGTTCCCAGCGCGACGTTGAGCAGTCCGGTAAACGCGAAGAAGAGCGTATACAGGATGAGGAACGATGCGATCACCACGCTAGGAGTCAGTGCATCGTACGCCGTGACGAGGGCCAGGAGCCCGAAGCACCCCGCCTGCCCGAGGGACGCCAAGGCGAGGGCGGAACCCTTCTGGCGGGTGAGCTTGATCCGGCGCGCTCCGAGAAAGGGCGGCACGCTCTGACCGACCCGGTTGAGCAGCGGGAGCAGGCCACGGAGCCAGCCAGCTCCGCCCACTGCATCGAGGAAGGCGGGCATGAGCACGCTCTCGGTCTTGAAGATCCATCCTGTGCGCGTGATGGCGCCGTGTAGAGCCAGGCCGACTAGGTTGCGGGACTCGTGCTGGCAGGCTCGATTCGGCTCCGGTGGGATCCCCGATCCATGGGGAGGCGTGGGCGTCGATGAGGCTGAGCTGGCGGACATGAGGCGCGAGTATAGGCGAGCGTTCCGTGTTCGCCTCCTGGCGGCCGGCACGGAGAGTTCGGCCCGAGCGAGGGCTCGGGGAGATCGAGGACGTGTGTAGTTGCGTTTCGGCTGCCGACTCGATGCGGCCTGCAAAGGAAGCAGGACTGCCCAGCCGATACGCTGGCAGCCAATCGATGACGCGTCGCCCCTGCAACTCGGAGATGTGGCCGACCATGCTCAGCCTTCCCACTCCCTTCCGCCGACTCTCGCGGCTCGTCGAGAGCTGGATTCCGGAGCGCATGCAGTCCGAGGTGGATACCTGGCGTCGAGCTCGCCTGCTCATCGCCATGAGCTTCGTTCCGGTTCCCGCGGCCCTCCTGTTCGCTGCGGCCTACGCGTATCGCATTCCCGGTGCTCTACGGCTCGTTCTGGTCCTCCCCATTCTCGCGACGGTTCCCGTCTTCCTTGCGACCGGGCCCGTCCTGTGGCGCACGCAGCGCCTGCGTCCGGCGCTGCGGCTGCTGCTCGGCGCAGCGCTGGGCTTGCTCACCTTTCTGGGCTGCGTGTCCGGAGGCTCGACATCGCATTCCTTCTATTGGTTCTACATGCTGCCTACGGTCGCGCTCATGATCGAAGGCCGGCGGGAAGCGTTCGTCTGGTGGACGGTTACGACCGCGACCTATGCAGCCTTCGGCCTAGCCGACTTTCGTGGCCCGTGGATCGGTGCAGAACTGCTTACGAACGAGCTGTTTCTCTTCGGCGAGAGTGTATCGATCATGATGATCACGCTCTCGTGTTTCGTTCTCTTCGATCGCATGCAGGATCGGGAGGCTCGCAGGCTCCGCGATGCGCACTGCGAACTCGAGGACGCGCGCGCCGAAGCTCAGAGCGCAAGTGAAGCAAAGACCGACTTCTTGTCGCGAATGAGCCACCGAATCCGCACCCCACTCATGGCGATCCTCGGCTACACGGAGCTCGTGCTCGGGCGCTGCCGAGTGCCGGAGGACGAGAGCTCGCTTCGGGCGATGAAACGCAATGAAGAGCATCTACTGCACATCATCGACGACATGCTGGATCTCTCCCGGATCGAGAGTGGCACTCTCGACGTGCAGTGTGAGCGGGTCGATGCATGGACTCTGGTGAACGAGGTACGAGAGCTCCTGAATCTGCGCGCCGAGGCAAAGGGTCTGGAACTTCAGGTTCACGCCGAGACTCGGTCTTCGGTGGCCGTGCTTGCGGACCCCATCCGTCTCAAGCAAGTCCTGGTCAACCTGGTCGGCAACGCGATCAAGTTTACGTCGGAGGGGTACGTGAGGGTCGAGTTGGCAGCCTCCCGAGCGCGACCGGACCGGCTCCGTATCTCCATCTCGGATTCGGGAATCGGCATCAGCCAGGAGGATCAGTCCCGCCTCTTCGAGCCTTTCGTGCAGGCGCAGGCATCGACTTCCCGCTTCTATGGTGGAACCGGTCTGGGGCTCAGCATCAGCCGACAGCTTCTGACTGCCATGGACGCTACGATCTCGCTGGAGAGTGCGCCTGGGGTGGGTACGCGCTTCGATGTGGACGTTCTCTTGGCAGGGACGGCTCCGAGCGATGCGCACGAGCCCCCCCCGTCGTCGTCTTCTACCAGTGCATCTTCAGCGGGCGAACTCTGGGTGTCGGATGCGCGAATCCTGGTGGTGGATGATTCGAACGACAACCGCGCACTCATGCAGCGGTTGCTCGAGCGCGGTGGTGCGCGGGTAGAGGTGGCGGTGGATGGGCGTGATGCCATTGCCAAGGTGCTCGAGGCCGAGGAAGCGGCCGACCCTTTCGGACTGATCCTGATGGACCTTCAGATGCCGGTCCTGGATGGGTATGCTGCGACGCGCGAGCTGCGTGCTTCCGGTGCGAAGCTTCCGATCATCGCGCTGACGGCGGATGCGATGTTGCAGACACGCCAGCGCTGCCTAGCGTCTGGCTTCGATGCCTACGCGACGAAGCCTATCTCTCCCCAGACGCTTGCCAGCCTCGTCTCGGAGTACTTCCAAGGAACCGAGCTCGAGAGGTCAGAGATGCGAGCTCATGGTGCTGCGGCGGAGGCACGGTCGCATACACCGTGCGCAGCAGCAAAGGAGCAGGCAGAGCCAGGATCGGCGGCTGGATTCATGCCAGGGGTGGAGCGGTTGTGGCGTCGATTCGTCCGCTTCTTCGTTCCGCAGGCACTCGCAGACCAGCCGGAGACGCTCGCGCGATCCGAGATGCTCGTCGGATTTGCACTCGCGCCGATCCTGCTCATGCCGGGGCATCTCACTCTGGTGCAGAGCGTATTCCCGTCCGGTGTCGCGTCCAGCATCTGCACTCTCCTGCTGATCGTCGGACCGTGTTGTCTGGCGGTTCCCGTATTGATGAAGCTCACGGGCAGCGTTCGCACACCGGTCAACACAGTGATGACCCTGGGCGCCCTCCTGATGGTGGGGGTCATCTCCCTCTCGGGAGGGATCCACTCGTTCTGGGCGCCCTGGCTCGTCGTGCTTCCCGTCATCGCTCTGGCGATTCTGGGGGCACGCTCCGCGATCCTCTGGTTTCTGATCAGCTGCTTCGCTCTCGCCTCACTCGCGGCAGCGCCTTCACTGGGGCTCGTGCCATACGACCTCGTAGCGCCGTCCCAGGCCAGCCGGGGATTCTCGCTGGCTTGCACACTGCTCTCGACGTGGCTGCTCGTGCTCGCATTGGTCTACGACGATGCGCGCCTCCGCGTGCTGGTTCGCCGGCGCACTGCAAACCAGGATCTGGCGCAGGCACGAGATCAGGCGCAGTCAGCGGACGAGTCCAAGGGCCAGTTTCTGGCGACCCTGAGCCACGAGATGCGGGCTCCCATGACGGCCATTCTAGGATTCTGCGAGGTGCTCCAGGATGGCTGGGGGGACCGGGGCGCGGATGAGAAGCTGGACGACGAGGTCGCGGACTGGATGGCGACCGTAGAGAGAAATGCTCGATATCTGCTCGGCCTGATCAACGACCTGCTCGACCTTGCGAAGCTCGCGGCCGGGCGGTTGGAGCTGGAGTCCGTCGTGTTCGCGCCGCAAGCGATGCTCGATGAAGTGATTCGCGAGGCGAGCCGGAACCGGTCTCTTCGAATGTCGATCCGTGCAAGTGTGGACCCGGATGTGACCGAGTGGGTGTACGGCGAGGCACGGCGTACGCGGCAGATTCTTCGACACCTGATCGGCAATGCGATCATCTGGAGCGGCGGCACCCAGGTCCGTGTGGGACTCGAAGCCGCAGCGGCGTCGCCTAGCCGCGGAGACGAGGTCACCCGATTGCGCTGGATCGTCGAGGATGATGGTCGAGGCTTGAGCACCGAGGCGCAGCGATCACTCGCGTCGGACGCGGCAGACGGACGAGGGCTCGGCGGCGAGAACACGGGCCGAGCGGGAGTCGGCGGGCCGCTGTGCCGACGACTGGCCGAAGCGCTCGGGGGAGAACTCTCGCTCGAGACCTCGCCCGGGGCCGGCACCTGCGTCGTCGTGGAGCTTCCCGGCCGGCTCGTGCGGAGGAGCGACGTACGCGGCGAAATCTGCCGCGGCGATGTTCCTCTCGCGGCCGGAGAAGTCGAAAGTCTGGAGGCGAACATCCTGCTCGTGGAGGACAGTGCCGACAACCAGCGCTTGCTCGCTCACCTGCTGCGTTCCGCAGGTGGACGGGTCGAACTCGCTGCAGATGGTTCCAAGGGAATCGAGCAGGCTCTGCGTCCGAGAGAGGCCGGCGAACGACTCGATCTGGTGTTGATGGATCTCGAGCTTCCGCTGGTCGACGGCTTTGCTGCACTGGCGGAGCTTCGGCGCAGAGGATTTCGTCAGCCGGTGATCGCGCTGACGGCGCGTACCGAGGCCGAAGCGCGCCGGCGGTGTCTCGATGCCGGCTTCGACGAAATGCTGAGCAAGCCGATCGAGCGACGCGAACTGATTCGGCGGGTGCGAGCTGTGCTGAGTCGTGCTGAATGTCTCAGCTTCGGCCCGTAGCGGCTACTCGCCCTCCGCAGGCGGATCCACGACTGCGCGTCCGCGAACGGGTCCGGGTAGTCGCGAGAACAGGGCCAGCGCGATCCGGCGTTCTGCGTGCGACGACAGGGTAGAGTCAGCGAAGAACAGGTGATCATCCGCGGAATCACACCCAAGCGAGAACAGCGGAAAAGTGCTCGAGCTACACGCCCTCCGCGTCTCGCTGAAGCCGAAGTTGGCGCCCGCCTCGCGCAGCTCCGAAACGAACTCGAAGGTGTCGAAGAGCACCAGGTCTACCTCGGGATGTGCATCGACCAATGCCTCGACACCGTCACGCAGCGCGGTGTTGTAGGTGAGGCTGAGCCGGGTGGCCGTGTCGGTGGTCGAGTCGCTGTGGGAGAACGGAAAGCTGCCGAGGTCTGGGACTTCGAGTACCAAGATTTGGCGTGCCCCGCGCTGGATCATCCGCTCGATCCCGATCACCAGAGAGCGCGCTTCCTGTTGGGAGTTCGCGGAGTCTCCGATGGTCAGGAACCCAGGCGAATCCTGCAGGATTTGCGTGGAACCGAAGTAGAACACGTACAGTCCGTCAGGGTCCTCCTGACTCACGATCTCATCGAATGCGCGAATCTGACCGAAGAGTGAGGATGAGCCGAGCCCCTGCGTGCTGGCGTCGGCAACGGCGAAGTTGCTCGATCTTGCGCGGCCGCGCAGGTGCCGCGAGGGTAGAAGCGGAGCTTCGAGGTCCAACAGGTTCGCCAGATGGCCGACCGCCGGTAATGCGCCCGGTTCGGCATCCCCGCCGCCGCGAAGCGCGTTGCCCTGATCAGACTGCGCGTCGCCGAACACGTACATGCGCGAGTAGCCCGGCAGCGGTCCGAACGTAGCGCATGGGGGTGTCTCGTCGTTGCATCCCCTCGCGGACGCGGCCCTCGATATGAGGTCCGCGTCTCCGGTTCGGAGTCCGGGCAAGCGTGCGGACAGCGCGGCAGCAAGCCGACGCTCGAAGTGAGCGGAGAAGGAGAGATCGGAGAAGAACAGGAAATCGTCCGAACGGCGGCCCTGCTGGCAGGCGGGCTCGAACTGCGGCATGCCACCACTTAGCGCCGACCCGAAGTTCAGGAGACACACCGCGGGGCTGAGCAGCTTGAAGCCCAGCTCTTCACGGTCACGCACGATCTCGTCCATGAAGCGCCGCGTATCGAAGCTGACGATGTCTCTCGAGGAGAAGAGCGTCGAAAGGCGCGCGAGGCGTCGGCTCAAGGTCGCGTTGAACACGTCCACGAGCCGGGTCAGCTCAGGTCCCAGCCCTTGCTTCTCGACGAACGGTGTTGCACCGAGATCGGGCAGCCCGAGCACCAGGAAGCTGCGCGCTCCTGACCCCATCAGTTGCTCGACGGTATCTGCCACAGCATTGGCAGCCGTGCGAGCGGCGGCGCTCGCCTCGGTCTCACTGGCTGACTCGATGGCGGCATCGAACAGGTCGCTCTCACCGGCGTACAGGACATACAGCCCCTTCGGGTCGGAACCGACTGCCGTTTCGAATGCATCGACTTGCCGCGGGAGCGATTCGGGGGAATCGCCGGTGGCTCTCGCACCCGCGATTGCGAAGTTGGTGCCCACCGTCGGACCTACCAGGTGTCCCGAGGGCATGAGGTCGATTCCCAGCTCGTCTGCCAGCCGCTCGACCGCCAGCGGCCCGTCCTTCACGGTCGTGTCAAAGAAGAGCTCGGGAGGCAGGGAGGAGATCCCCACTTGCAAGAGGTCGTTGCCCTGGTCCGCCAGCAACCCACCGAACACGTACACATTGCTGAAGGACTCGGCTGCAGCCGGTGACGCGATCGCCACGGAGATTGCGAGTGCTTGCAGAAACATCGGAATTCTCATGGGTGAACGCACCTCATCATCAGCGGCGTGCGACCGAGTATAGTTGCTGATCGCGCGAAATGTGGCTGAATTAGCCAGAAACATGGGGGAATTGGCATCGCGTGGGAACCCCTCGTGTGGCAGGTGCATCACCGGAACTGCCCGTGACTATACCCGCATAAATGTTTCCGAGTAATATTTTTATGGAGGGTCGGTTCGATTCGATGTCTGGCGAATGGCTTGTAGAGCACTGCGATCGCGGGACGGCGCGGACGACGAAGCCGGACGCTTCCGCGCAATACTTGGGGAGCTTGCGGTCATGGATGCGTCACTGTGCGGTGGCGACAACTCTGACTCGCCGTTGCTGTCGATCTCCGGCTACCGACCGATCTCTTGCGAGAGATGACTGGGATCGCCGAAATATGCCTTGGCGCGCTGTGTGAGCTCGGTCACGAATCGAGTCTTCCCGGCCGTGTACGCGACGCGATCGTCCGGGTACTGCTCGGCGAGTCTCGACTTCAGCGCGCCGTAGGCTCGCGCGACATCCGGATAGAGCCGCAGGTAGTCGCGGAACAGTAGGCGCTCCCAGTGTTCGAAGTGTGGCTCGACCATGTGGATGTGGTGTGTGCGCATTCCGCACGAGTCACGCTTGATGAACCAGGCGTAGAACGGGGGCACGTCGTCGCCGAAGGTGGGTCTCCAGAAGTAGTCGTAACCCTCTGCTTCGAGAATCCGAGGCACCTCACGCCGGATGGACTCGAGGTCGTGGACCTCCACGAGCACGTCGATGATCGGCTTGGCGATCAGACCCGGAACCGCCGTGCTTCCGAAGTGCTCGATCCGGCCGATGAGAGTCGCGGGTACGCGGTGGCGCAGGTGATCGCGCTCCTCCGCGAAGAGCTCCGGCCATGCAAGATCATAGGGCGCGAGCGCGACGTGCTCGTGACTGACGCGCGCAATCTTCTGGTCCAAGGTCTCAGGGCTCATTCCCGCATCGTACACCGACCTCGGAACGCGCGTATGCTGGGCCCGATCCACGTGCAGGAATGGAAATGCACAAGACTCTCGTGCGAGTCGACTTGAATGTCTTGGGTGCCTGCGGCTACGTAGGCGAGCGGAGTCATTGGCGGGGCGGCGCTTCGAGAGTCGATCTCGATTGCAGCGTGTGCCCTAGTCGGGGCACTATCGATCTCCTGGTCATCGCGATAGAAAGTTCACGATGAAATCGACCGGTGTACAGGGCGGTGTACAGGGGAGTGAAGGTCCGCTCGCAGCGCGGGACCGGCCTGTGCGCGAGTCTGTCCGTATCGCGAGCTGGCTGGTCGCCTATGCCGTCGTCATCGTTCTATCGAAGCGACTTCTGAGCGATGCGAATCTCATCTCACTGCTCTGGCCGCCGAGCGGGATCGCGCTCGCAGGGATGTTGCTGGAGTCCGGCTCGCGCGCTCGGCTCTGGGTCGGGTTCTTCGCTGCACACTGGGCGGCCAACATCGTGGTCGGTACGCCCCCGCTGCTCGCCATGGGATTCGCCACGGCCAGTGCACTCGAGATCGGAGTCGGAGCCTTCGCGATGCTGAAGGTGCGTGGGCCGAACATCCGATTCGAGCGTGTGGGGGACATCGTTGCGCTCTTTGGTGTAGCTGTCCTCGTGAACGGAATGACCGCGACGGTCGGGGCGTTCGGGTCGGCGGTTGCGAGCGGCGGAGGGTTCGCCGGAATCTGGCTGACCTGGTGGATCTCGGATGCCCTCGGGCTGACCTTGATCACTCCTGTCCTCGTATGCGGACTGACCGCGATTCAGACGCGAGATCTGCCGACCCGACGTGAGCTGCTCGAAGCGCTGTTGCTCGTCGTGCTGCTGTGTCTGACCGCGGCTGCGCAATCGATGATCGAGCTGCGCGGAGGCTGGCACTTCTATGCCGCACTTCCGCTCCTTACCTGGTCTGGCTTGAGGCTCGGAGTAAAGGGAACGGCGGCGGCCTGCTTGTGGTTCACGGCGCTCACGCTGACGACCCTGATCCTCGGCGACGGCCAGGTGGAATGGCAGTCCGACGAGATGCTCAAACCGAGGCTCCTGCGCGCGCAGGCGTTCTTGGTGCTGACGTGCTTGCTCGGACTCACTCTGGCTGCGGTGGTCGGCGAGCAGCACCGCACCGCGAGTGCGCTGAGAAATCGAGAGGAGCTGTTTCGCAGCTTGATCCAAGCGTCCCCCGTGGCGATCTTCTTGGTGCGCGACTTCCGGATCGAACACCCGAATCGCCGCTTCGGTGAGCTCTTCGAGGTGGATCTCGAGGAAGTGCCCGGCATGCTCATGCAGGACCTCTCCCCACCTCGTCAGCCGGATGGATCGTCTTCTGCCGCGCGCATGCGCTCGTGTCTGGCGAATGCCGAGCGCGGAGAGCAGCGACGCTTCACCTGGTGCTACCGGCGCCGAAGCGGGGAGACCTTGCAGGCCGAGACCGACCTCTTGCCAGTCACACTCGGGAACGAGTCGTTCGTTCTGTGCATGCTCCGCGACGTCACGCGCGAGCTCGAGATCCAGGAAGAGAGACGTCGCCTCGACGAACAAGTGAAGAAGGCTCAACAGCTCGACGCACTTGGGAGGCTCGCTGGAGGTGTGGCTCACGACCTGAACAACATGCTCATGCCAATCGTGGGTAATGCCGACGTGCTCCTCGAAGACCTCGAAGGCGATCAGCGCGACGAGGTGGCCGAGATCATTGCAGCAGCAGAACGCGCTCGAGATCTGGTTTCGAACCTGTTGGCGTTCGGCCGAAGGCAAGCGCTTGCTTCGGGGGCCGTCGAGCTGAACGAACTCATGCGGTCGATGAAGGGGTTACTCCGAAGTATGGTTCCGGACGACGTGGTGCTCGAACTCGATCCAGGCGGAGAGTGCTACGTGCGTGCCGATGCGCGTCAGATCGAGCAGATCCTGATGAACTTCGTCATCAACGCAGCGGATGCGATGCCGAACGGGGGACGTGTTGCGATCTCGACGTCGATCGTGGAGATCGCCGAGAGTGAGCGTGAGAGCTTCGACAGCGTGTCGGCGGGTGCGTATGCTCGGTTGGTCGTTTCCGATCACGGTCATGGAATGACACCGGAGATTCTCGCACAGCTGTTCGAGCCCTTCTTCTCGACGAAGGGCGACCGCGGCACTGGCCTCGGGCTCGCATCGTCGTATGGGATCGCGAAGCAGCACCGCGGCGGAATCCGGGTCCAGTCCGAAGTGGGTCGAGGTTCGACCTTCGAGCTGCTACTCCCGTTCTGCGACGAGCCCGTACGTGCGTCTCGGCCGGTGGATCCCACCTATCAGCGTCCGCCTGCCAGCGAGACGGTGCTGGTTGCCGAGGACGATCCCATGGTCCGCCTGCAGGTCTTTCGAGCGCTGGGGCGCGCCGGGTTCAACGTGCTCGAGGCGCCCGATGGAGCCGCTGCCGTCGATGAGGCCGCGGCGTTCGACGGTCGCATCGACCTGCTCGTTACGGACGCGATCATGCCGCGCATGAACGGCAAGGCTCTCTACGAGCGGCTGATTCGCGAGCGCCGTACTCTCAAGGTGTTGTACATCTCGGGATACTCGGACGACGTGCTCGCCGATCGCGGAGTCCTGCCCGACGGAATCGCACTCTTGAAGAAGCCTTTCAGTCAGCGCGAGCTGTTGGCGAAGGTGTACACCTTGTTGGCCACTCCGGTGAGCGGTTCATCCGACACTCGAACTCAGAGCTGACCCCTGTTCATGGATCGGGTGCGACTGCGGCCACGAGCGCGATGTCCCTTTCGCGGACAGTGGACGCATCGAACTTCCGAGCTGCAGACGACATGCGGGTCAGAGCGGCGCCCTGGGGCATCGCGGGAGCCGTGGATCCGGGCTTGGCTCGGTGGAAGCGCACGGGGTTGATGCGCGCGACCACGTAGCTGCGCAGATAGGGGCTCTTGAAGCCTCGCTCCCGGAGGTCCTGGATGATGTCTTTCACGTACTCATCGATCTCTAGTAGCCGGGCAGCGAATCCGGCGCGCTCGCGCAGGCTCACCGCGAGCGTACGCTCCGAGAACCGGTCTACCTTGCGCAGGAACGGGTGGTAGGCGCCTCCTGCGAAGCGCTTCGACTGCTCGTATACGATCCCGAGCGTGAGGAGCGAGGACTCTTCGAACTCTGCCGCATAGGAGGACTCTTTCGCGCGCTTGTGACGCTTGGCGAGTGTGTACGCCATGCGAATCACCTCGAGGCTGCGATCCTTCAGGTTGTGCGCCTTCTCCGTATTGAGTGCCAGGATCTTGAAGGCGAGCGAGTCGTCGGGTGAGATCAGACAGGTGATCATGCGCAAGCCGAGGACCTTCGCAGCCGCCAGGCGGTGTCTGCCGTTCGGAGTCCAGAGCTTCCCATCATCTCCGCGGACCACGATCAGCGGATCGAGGAAGGCAGCGCTCGCATCGATCTTCTCGGCCAAGCGCTTGGTGTGCGTCGGCGACAGATCGCGCTGGAAGGGTGTGGGCTCCACGGAGCCCAGCGGGAGTGCCGCGAGAAGCATCGGATGTCCGGAAAGGGGCTCGTGGTAGCCTCCGATCGGGACCCCGCCTTCGCGGCGCACATGCTCGGTCAGCTCGAACAATGCCTCGTCGTCGGCCGATAGAACGATCTGTGCCGCGCCGACACCGCGACGTTGTCGGGCAGGTGTGAGGCGTTTGCGGGCGGACTGCTTGCGGGCCGACGGTTTGGACCTCACCCCGCCCGCGCTGCGCCGCATCGCCGCCTTCTTGCTCGTGCTCGCCTTCCTTGCGGCCACCGTGCACCCCCTACGCCGCTCGGCAATCGAAACCGGACTCGGCGGTCGAATCGACACTGGGCATCCGTCGGTCGGGCACTCGGGCAACCAGATAGCGAGATTCGCCGCCAGCGATCGTCCCCGCCGAGTATAGCGGCCTGAGATGCTCGGGCCGCCAGAGGCTCCCCACCCGACGGCTCTCTCCCGGACGGAGGCACTGAATCATACATTCAGGCTTGACGGTTTTTGTTCGGTCGCGCCAAGATCTCGGGCACTGGTCCAGCACCCCACGGGTTCGGCGCCCGTATCGGGAATGCGTGCCCCGGAGCCTTGGCGCTCCGCGCGATCCCTGGCGGCTGCGGCGACGGATGGAGGCTGTGCGATGGACTTCGGCTTCAGTGAAGAGCAGGATCTGCTCCGCGACCAGGCTCGGAAGTTCCTGGCGGCGACCTGCGGAATGTCTGTGGTCCGGCACTTGGCCGCTTCCGAAGCGGGGTACAGCCCGGAGATGTGGCGGCAGATCGCCGAGCTGGGCTGGCTCGGGATCGCGATTCCGGAGGCTCACGGTGGAGCGGGTCTGGGTTGGCTCGACCTGGTGATCCTGCTCGAAGAGATGGGCCGCGGCTTGGTTCCCGCGCCCTTTGCTTCGACCGTCCTGGCTGCGGCCGCGATCGTAGACTCGGGCTCCTCGGAGCAGACTGCGCGCTGGCTGCCGCGCATCGTGCAGGGGGAGTCGATCGCTACCCTGGCCCTGTTCGACGCGGAGTATCCACACGTCGATGCGGTTTCGCTCGAGGCGCGGCGCGATGGAGGATCGCTCGTGCTGAGCGGCGAGAAGCCATGTGTGCATGATGCCGGAACGTCGGACCTCTTCGTCGTGGCCTTTCGCTTGGAGGGTGTGCCGCAGCTGGCCGTCGTGGAGCGCGACGATCCCGGGGTCGTCGCTCGAAGCTTTCGCTCGATCGACGCGACCAAGCGGCTCGGTCATCTCATCCTCTCGGAGGTGCGCGTCGAGCCCGAGCGTCTGCTCGAGCGGGGCTCGCCGAATGCGATCGAGCGCGCAGCCGCGCGAGGGGCGCTCGCAATGGCAGCCGAGATCGCTGGCGCCGCAGAGGAAGCGCTGCGTATCACCACGGAGTATGCCAAGCAGCGGATTCAGTTCGGCGAACCGATAGGCCGCTTCCAGGGCGTCAAGCATCCGCTCGCGGACATGTTCGTAGACGTCGAGTCCTTCAAATCGTTGCTCTACTACGCGGCCTGGGCGCTCGACGAGGAACGGGCCGACGCGAGCCGCGCCGTGTATATGACGAAGGCCTACGCGAGCGAAGCCTTTGCTCGGATTGGGATCGATGCGATCCAGCTGCATGGCGCGGTGGGGTATACGGATGAGTACGACATCCAGCTGTATCTCAAGCGCTCGAAGTGGGCTCGGCCCGCCTTCGGAGATGCGGACTTCCACTACGAGCGGGTCGCTCAGTTCGGAGGCTTGTGATGGACTTCAACCTGACTCCCGAGGAGGAAGCTTTCCGCGAGGAGGTGCGGCGCTTTCTGGACGACAACCTGCCCGCGACGGATCCCGCGACCTGGATGAAGAAGGTGCGCGAGCGGCGTTGGGTCGGATTCTCGTGGCCAGAGGAGGTCGGGGGTGGCGGCGGCAGCATCATGCAGCAGGTGATCCTCAAGGAGGAAATGGCGAAGCGAAAGGCTCCGCCGCTCGGGGCCTGCTACATGGGGCTCGCTTGGGTCGGGCCCGCACTGATCGAGTATGGAACGGAAGAGCAGAAGCGGCGCTTCATCCCGGACATTCTGGACTCGAAGTACCAGTGGTGTACCGGGTACTCGGAGCCCGGTGCGGGCAGTGATCTCGCTTCTCTACAGTGTCGAGCCGTCCGCGCCGGTGGCGACTATTCGGTGACTGGTCAGAAGATCTGGACGTCGTTGGCGCCTGTCGCCAAGTGGATGATTCTGCTGGTGCGCACGCAGACCGAGGTCGCGGTCAAGCACGACGGCATCACCTGTCTGCTCGTCGACATGCAGTCTCCCGGGATCGAAGTGCGGCCGATTCGAGCGATGAACGGATCGCTGTTCTTTGCGGAGGTCTTCTTCGACGATGTGCGCGTCCCGCTCGAGAATCGATTGGGAGAAGAAGGGCAGGGCTGGCAGGTAACCATCTCGGCGCTCGCGAACGAGCGCTCGAGCATTGCCGAGGTCGAGGCGCTGCAACGCAAGCTCGAGCAGATCAAGCAGCTCGCGCGTGGGCGCTCGAAGAACGGTCGGGCGGTGTTGGAAGATCCGGCGCTACGGCGCCGGATCGCGCGGGTCGAAACGAGGATCGAGGCGATGCGCTACAACGGGATGCGGTTCCTGACCAAACAGCTGCGGGGCGAGACGCTCTCGAGCGAGACGTCGATCAACAAGCTGCATCGCGCCGTACTCGAGGTCGAGTTCGGGGAGCTGGCGCTCGAGATCGAGGGTGCTTCCGGGTGCTACGTCGCTGGATCCGAGGCCGCGATCGAGGGCGGTCGCTGGCAACAGGTTGCGCTGTCTTGGCCCGAGGTCGTGATCGGCGGTGGAACGCCAAACATTCAGCGCAACATCATCGCCGAGCGGATTCTCGGGTTGCCGAAGGATTGACGCAGTAGACTGACTGCTCGGTATGGACGAACGACACAGCAGACTCCCGCATTGGGCGCGGCTCGGGCGCGCCGGATGGAAGAACACCGGCGCGGAGCGTCCGCACTTCGCCGTCGTCCCGAGGCCAGGGCAGGAGTCGGTCTGGGACTATCCACGGCCGGCGTGTCCCGTGTCCGATCCGCGTGCGATCGTCGTCGAGTTCGCGGGGGCTCCAGTTGCGCGCACCCGGGCCAGCGTCCGCGTACTCGAGACCTCGCATCCGCCGACGTTCTACCTGCCCCCAGATTCGATCGTTCCCGGAGTGCTCGTCGAGGTCGGAGGCGGCTCCCGTTGCGAGTGGAAGGGGGAGGCCACCTACTTCGACGTCGTCGCAGCCCGAGGTCGAGCCGCGCGAGCGGCATGGTGCTACCGAGCTCCATTTGCGGAGTTCGAGTGCATTCGCGACTTCGTGGGCTTCTATCCGGCCCTGCTCGAGTGCTACGTGGAAGGGCAGCGCGTGATTGCGCAGCCGGGTGGCTTCTATGCTGGCTGGGTGACACCCGAGCTGGTCGGGCCCTTCAAGGGCGAGCCCGGTTCGGGCGGGTGGTAGGGGTTAGGGGTAAGGGAAGGCTGCTACTTCACGCTTCCGAGCAGAGGGGTTTGAGGAAGCGCACGATGTCCTTCAGGAGCTGTGCGACGGAGTCGGCAGCCTCAGCCGATACGGGCTCCGGCGATGCGCCTGCGAGGAAGCCGAATCCGTGCGCTCGACCGGGGTACACGCGCTCTTCGACCTGCTTTCCCAGGTGCTCGAGCTCCGGGAGCAGGATCTCGCGTATGGCTCGCTGAGGATCTGCGTCGAGTAGGGGCTGGTCGCCGCGAGGCAGGAAGATCGGGCAGGCCACCGCTCGCAACAGAGCCCGCATGTGCTGACGGCGCCAGCCACTGTAGGCGCGCACCAGCCCCTTGGGCCAGACCTCGGTCGGCGTCCAGGTCGCCCCCGCCTTCGGCGTGTCCGGCTCGAGGATGCGAGCCAGGAGTACCGTGGCGGGCTCCTCCACGACGAGTGCTCGCGGACCCACGATACCGGCCACCTCGAAAGCCAGGTCGCTGCCTCCGCTGCTGCCGAGCAGTGCGAGACGCTGCGCATCGATATCCGTCCGGACGCGCAGTGCGTGAACGGCCTGCCGGATGTCGGCGACGGCGCCGAGTCCACGAGACGAGACGTGCGGATCCTCGGGGAGTGCGCGACGTGTCGAGTACGCGACCGCGAAGCCCGCTCGGAGCAGCGCGTTGGCCAGGATACTTCGCTTGGCCAGATGTTCGAGAGTCTCGAGCGGTAGCGGTTCGAGACCCCCGTGGAGGCAGAGCACGGTCGCGGGCCGATCCACGCCCGTGGGGACGCGCAGCACACCGTGATGCGCCGGTGTTCCCCACGGATCCGCTGATTGGGAGGACGCCGATGTCGGGGCGGCGAGCGGGAAGCGAACGATGGGAGCGTGCTCGAGCAGCACGCGATCCGTCGTCGAATCGGTCGTCAATGGAGTGGCAGGCCCGGCTCGTCGAGCGAGAAGCGCCAGAGCGCGCCGTGACGGCTCTCGGTGACGTAGAGATCGGTGCCGCCGAAGCAGCAGTTGGTGATCATTCCATCCCCGCATACGAGGCGGTCTACGAGCTTGCCCTTCTCGATGACGCTTACGCAGTGTCCGTAGGTCGAGGCAACGTAGAGCCGGCCGCTTGCTCCGATCGCGAAGCCGTCCGGAAAGTGTCGCTCGGGCAGTTCGACCACGCACTCTGGTGGAGCCTCCGGGACCAGCTCGCCCGTCTGCTCCCCCAGCTGTAGACGCATGACGCGCCGCGTAAAGGATTCGGTCCAGACCAGCGCTCCCTCGGCATCGAAGGCGATTCCATTTGGGAACACCGGCCCGAGCTCGATGAGTTTGGTGCCGGTTTGTCTCTCGATGTCCCAGGCGAAGATGCGTCCCGGGCGCTGGTTCAGCGCGGGATCGGAGGCGCCGCGCGGATCGGTGAAGTACAGCCGCCCATCCGGGCCGAAGGCCAGATCGTTCGGGCCTTCCAGCACGTCACCGGAGATCTCGGTGACCAGCCGCTCGACCTTTCCATCGAGACCCACCCGTTGAATGCTGGGAGTCGTGCGTCCCGACCGGCGCATGCCGCCGTTCTGAGTCACATACAGGGCTCCGTCCGGCCCCAAGGTCGCTCCATTGGGTCCGCCACCGGTGTGGGCGATGCGCGCGAGAGTTTCGGGTCCGCTCCAGCGTGCGATCTGGCCACCCATGATCTCGACACAATAGAGCACGCCATCTACCCAGACCGGACCTTCTGGGAACTCGAGCCCTTCTGCGATGATCTCTCCGTGCAATCGTCTCCCCTCCAACATGAACGCCTGAACTGCCGAGATTACCCCAGGAGCTGCCGAGCCTGCTCGCGCTCCAGGGGCCCGCGCTTTGGATCCAGCGTCTACGGGCGGCCGTGTGCTTGCTGGAGAGCTGCAAGCGAGCGTCCGCACGCTGGCTCGGCGCCGAGGAACCCTCGGGATGCGCACGTCGCGCGTGTCGAGATCAGGGCATGATCGGTCAGGGCATGAGCGGAGCGAATGCGTGTGCGATCAGGCGCGTGGCCGAAGGGTGGCGCCGCTCTCCGGTTCGTCTTCGCTCGTCGCGTCGGCCCCTCCGTTCGCGACCTGCCCCCTTGCTGCGAGATAGCGACGCCTCGAGCCAGCGGAGGGCGCCCCCAGGGCAGGGAATGCCGCGCGTTGCTCGAGCTTGGTTACGGCGACGAGAAAACCGATCGCGAGCGCGGTCAAGATCGCATCCTCGAAGACCGTACTCCAGCCCAGTTTGCGGGCGAGGAACACGCCGAAGCATCCGCAGTTGTCGAGCTCGATGCCTCGCCAGAGCGTCACGGTCGCGAGCGCGGTATAGCCAAAATGGATGAGGATCGTCAGCTGGGCTGAGTGCCGCAGCTGGTAGCCAACGAAGATGGCCCCGGCGATCAATAGCTCCGCCAGGGAAATGAAGAGCCCGAGCGGCAGCAGCGCCGGTTCGGGGAGGAAAAACTGATAGTTGGCGATGACTTCCGCGAATCCGCGGTTGTCGAGCAGCTTGCCGATGGCGGTGATGCCAAGCACGAGTCCGAAGAGGATGCGGAAGGCCCAGACGGTGAGTCGCATCGTGGGAGTATAGCGGCCTGGAGGAGGAAGGGATGATCTCTAGGTGAAGATCGGCTCTCGCTGCCGGTCGGCTGCAGACATTCCGTGGTTTGCGCGACGCATGGGACCGGTATAATGCCGGAGCCGTCGGGGGCGGACAGACCCGAGGCAGTTCACACTGGTGGAGATGCAGCCGGCGACCTTCACGCGAGGGCGTGAGGATCATCGCCGACGCATCCCGCATCGCAGTCGAATCCCGATTGGAGTCCGGCTTGGAATCCGGCCTGGAATCCGGTTTAGAATGGGCGCCTTTCGGGACGACTCCCTGACGGATCCGGCACGCGTTTCGGCCGGTCCTCCGTCGCAGCGGTGAACCGCCTCGAGTCTCGCGGATTCCGCCGGACGCTCGGGATGATTCCGGGGTCCGTCCGATTGGGTTGACTGAGGTGAGTGCGTTGAGCGTGGCGCTGGGCCGCGCTGCGTGACTGTGCCGAGCTGGAGGCTTGAGAAGCAGATGGACCAGTACCTGACACCTGAAGAGATCAAGGCCTACCCGATCGATCCGAAGCCCGCTCCCGACGCGGATCGGCACGCGATCGTGCGCCGGCGGCTCGAGTCCGTGGGACAGTTCGGTCCTCGCCAGCAGCTGGGGAATCGAATGGCCATCGGCTGTGTAGCGCTCGAGATCACGCAGCGGTGCAATCTGGACTGCACGTGCTGCTACCTGTCGGAGCACTCAGAGGCGGTTCGGGATCTGCCGCTCGAGGAGATCTTCCGCCGGATCCAGACGATCGTCGACTACTACGGTCCCGGGACTGCCGTACAGATCACCGGGGGCGACCCGACCCTGCGCAAGAAGTCGGAGCTGATCCAGATCATCCGGCGGGTGCGCGACGTGGGCCTGCGCCCGTCGCTGTTCACCAACGGCATCAAGGCGCCGCATTCATATCTGAAGGAGCTGGCCGAGGCGGGGCTCGCGGATGTCGCCTTCCACGTCGATCTGACGCAGGAGCGTAAGGGCTACTCGACCGAGGTCGAGCTCAACGAGATCCGGCAGCGCTACATCGACAACGCCCGCGGTACCGGGTTGTCGGTATTTTTCAATTTCACGGTAACACGGGAGAGCTTTCACGAGATTCCGGATCTGGTTCGCTTCTACGTGAAGAACGCGGACATGGTGAAGACCGTATCGTTCCAGCTCCAAGCGGATACCGGGCGCGGCACGCAGCGGGAGCGCGACGTGATCATCAATCAGGAGTCCGTGATCGAGCAGATCGAGAAGGCCACGGGGATCTCGATCAACTTCGGCGCATCGCCGGTCGGACACACTCGCTGCAACAAGTATGCGATGTGCTTCGAGGTCAACGGTCGCCTGTTCAATGCGCTCGACGACTCCGACTTCGTAACCCAGATCGTGGCGGGCCGCGACACCGAGTGGGACCGCTACACTCGACTCTCGCCGCTCGCGGCCGCGGTTCGCTGGGTTCGCGATCATCCGCGCGGCGTGCTGGCTGCGGCGGGCTATGTGGCACGCATGGCACGGCAAGGGTGGCGCGATCTGATCGCGGCAAGGGGTAGGGTGCATCGCATCTCTTTCTTCATCCACAACTTCATGGATGCTTGTCACCTCGAGCCCGATCGGATCAAGGCGTGCTCCTTCTACACGGTGACGCGCGATGGCCCGGTGTCGATGTGCCTCGCGAACGCAAAGCGCGACGAGTTCATCCTGCAGCGCGTCGAGGTCGACGAGGAGGGCCAGAAGAAGTTCTGGGATCCACTGACGGGGTTGCTCAAGGAGGACGATCAGGCGCCGAATCCCGTGGACCCCACGTCGCACCCGCTCAAGTTCACCAAGGGGCGCTCACGGCGAGTCCTCTTCCAGCGTCGCGAGGCGTCGCGCGGAGATGCACCGGTCGAGGCAGGATTGCGTTCTTGAGTGATGCCACGGGACCGGCTCGAGCCGGTCCACGCCCGCTCTGGGTGCGAGTCGCGCTGCCGCTCGTGCTGGTCTATCAGGCCGCATGCGCGGCGGTGCCGCAGGCGAGGACAGATCGGGTGACGTTCGATCAGGCGCAGGCGGCTTGGGCCCGCGTGCTCGGAGAGCGCGTAGATACCTCCGGAAGGGTCGCCTTTCGTGCGCTCGCTTCGGATCGAGAGGATCTGGATCGCTACCTGCGCTACGTGTCGGAGGTCGATCCCGCGCGAGATCCACAGCGCTACCCCAGCCGCGAACACCAGCTGGCTCACCGAATCAACGCGTACAACGCTCTCTCGATGTACGGTGTCCTCCGAGCCGGCATTCCTGCGACGAACGCCGGATTGCGAAAGATCCCCTTCTTCTTCTTGTGGCGCTACCGGGTAGAGGGGCGCCGCCAGACCCTGTACCGCTTCGAGAAAACCATCCGAGACCTCGGTGATCCGCGCGTTCACTTTGCGCTCAACTGTATGTCGGTCAGCTGTCCGCGGCTTCCGCAGGAGCCTTTCGCGGGAGCGCGTCTCGAAGCGCAGCTGGAGCGCCAGGCTCGCGAGTTCTTCACCGATCCCGGGAATCTCGAGGTGGACTCCGACGCGGGGCGCGTGCGCGTATCCTCGATCCTCCAGTTCTATCAGGCGGAGTTCGAGCGAGAGGCGGGATCGCTGATCGGCTACATCAATCGCTATCGCTCGGAGCCGATTCCCGAGAGCTTCGAGGTCGACTTCCTTCCGTACGATTGGACGATCAATCAGTCCGACCGCGTTCGGTAACCGCGTTCGGTAACCGGTTTCGGCGCCTCTTCGGTGCTGGCGCACGCCTCCGAGGGCACTTCTAAGGGCGTGCCCTCTGGGTGCGCCTGTTCCGGGTGCGCCTGCGGCTCGGCTTGCACGGAGCGCTGCTCCGGGGCCATCCCGAGTAGACGTTCCAAGGTCTCGACCTCGGCTTCTAGCTCGGCTCGTTCCGCCTGACTCCGGCTCTCGTGGTGCTTCTTCAGCGCGGAGATCTGCAGCTGGTGGGTGTGTCGCAGGGCGTCGAGCTGAGCTGCGTGGTGCTGGGCGGCCGCCTGCGCTAGGTCGCGTGCCTGTGTCTGAACAGCGGCAATCTCTGCCGCTGCTTGACGTCGGACGTTCTCGAGCGCCGACCGATGTTCCTGATCCAGCCGCTCGAGTTCGTCTCGATGCCGCAGCTGCTCGCGTTCCAGCGCGACCCGCGCTTCGTGTCGTGCTTGCTCGATCTCGCGTTGTTCCGCCACGACGGCGGCTTCGGTGGGCGGCGGGGTCTCGGAAGCGAGCGGCGGGCCCTCCTCCACGAGCTCGCTCCGCCATCCTGAGTCGTCGGACTGTCCGCGTTCGTCTGGGGCGAGCTGTCTGCTCGGGGCCTGCGAGTGTGCGCTTCGCGCGCGACTTCGTGTCTCCGGGGCAGACTTTCGCTTTCCGCCGAATCGGACCCAGCGACCGAGCTCACGACGCAGCTGGTCGTTGTCGAGCTCGTCCAACTGTAGGTATCCATCGGCCCGCCAGCGTTGCTTGGAGTGGACCGCGAACTCGCTCTGCGGCAGGCTGCGCGTGCCGAGGAGGATGGGCGGTGGCTGACGGCAGGTCATGCGTGCGCGCGTGAAGGCAGAAAACCCAGTGCGAGACGGGGACTCGACAGCGATCAGGATGAGACAGGCTGCCCGCTCCTTCAGAACGGCGACGAGCCGCTCGACGCTACGCACCCTCGAGAGCTCGAAGCGGTACATCCCGCAGATCTCCTCTACGCGCGCAGAGAGGAGTCCGCTCTCATCGAAGATCACGATTCGACGTTCGGGCATGGCCGTCGCTCCTGAGGGTCCAGTTCAGAGTTTCGGTGTGGGCACCGGCGAGATTGAGTGCGCCCTCTCGAGACGACTTCAGCTCGAGTGATCCGAAGCGGGACTTTGGAGCGGGAGTCGGATGCTGAAGCGTGTTCCCTGACCCTCCCGACTCTGACAAGCAATGCTGCCGCCGTGACGGCGTACGATCGCATGTGTGATCGCGAGTCCCTGTCCAGTTCCCTTCCCCACGGGCTTCGTCGTGAAGAACGGGTCGAAGATCCGGCTCTGGATGTCGGAGGGAATTCCGGTTCCCGAGTCCTCGATTTCGACGCGGACCTCGTTCTGAACGTGGCGGGTCGAGATTCGAATCGAGTCGAGCTTTGGGGATTCGAGGCGATCCGCTCGAACGTCCTCCAGCTGGCGATCGGCCATCGCATGTGCGGCATTGACGAGCAGATTGAGCAGCACCTGGTGAATCTCTCCGGGTACCGCGGCCAGGGGTGGCAACGGCGATTCCAGATCGAGCTCGATGTGTGCGACATGCTTCCACTCGTTCCGGGCGACGGCGAGCGTGTCGTGGATGGCCTGGTTGACGTCCACCTCCACGCAGTTCTCGCTCGAGGCGGAGCTGTCCGGATGAGCGAAGTTTCCGACTGTACGTACGATCCCGGAGATGTGCGCGACTCCTTCCAGGGCTTCGCGGATGGCTTCCGGCGCGCGAGCGTGGAGTGCGCAGATGGCGTTCCGTTCTGCGTCCGTAGGATCTCTGTGGGAACTATGTGCGACGTCTGAGTCCTCTGCGCCCGAGAGATCGTCTTGGTGATCGACTGGGCAAGGGGCCAGTTGCCTCAGGGCCTCAGTGGCGGTCCCGAGTACACGCTCCAGATAGCGCAGGTTGTCGCTCACGTACTGTGTTGGCGTGTTGATCTCGTGCGCAATTCCCGCAGCCAGCTGGCCGATCGACTCCATCTTGTGGGAGTGGAATCGCTCCAGCTCGCGCTCCCGTACGAGCGTCAGATCGCGCACGTGCAGCAAGAAGAGGCGTTCCGCATCCGGCTCCTCGTCTGCGGCCCCGACGCATCCGAGGGCGATCTCGCATGGAATGGGTGTACCGTCCGCGCGTTGTCCTTCGAACTCTCCAGCCCAGCCGGTGCGCAAAGAGGATCCGTCGTCGGTGCTCAGCAGCTCCAGATCGAAGTCCGGCAGCAGCTGCTTCACCGACTGTCCGTTGAGCTTCTCTCGGGCCAGGCCGAAGATGCGATCGGTGGCCGTGCCGGCCGCCTGGATGTTGCCCGTAGCGTCGATCAGCAGAAGTGGATCGAAGGTCGAGTCGAGGAGCGCCTGTAGGCGGCGCGTGTTCCGGCGCAGGAGATCCGCAGCGCAGCTGGCCGCAGCACCCGCGACGCGCAGCCGGCGCCCCTGGAGGGCGATCCAGCGGCTCGAAACATAGCCTCCGAGGGCGATACAGACGCTGATGACCGCGTAGGGCGCTGGGATCGGCGTAGTGTCCGAATGTCCGAGTCCAACGGCGCGCAGTCCGAAGTGACTCGTCCAGAGCAGTGCAATCGCAGCGACGGAGGCGCACCCGATGCTCGCGGGATGCTGTGTGGCCACGGAGAGCAGCGCAGACGAGATCAAGACCGGAGCCAGTGCTGGCGTCCACACGGAGCAGAGCAGGGCTGCGCCAGCACTGAGCAGGAGACTGAAGCCGAGTAGTGAACGCCTGCGGTACCTGTCGCCGGGTTCGGTTGCCCTCACTTGGGTTCCAGCGGTCGTTGGATCTACTCCCTTGAGGCGCGTCTCAAGTTGAGAGCCGCGGGTTTCGAGATGGGGAGATGCAGCGAGCGCAGCGCGGTCCCATTCTCATCGTCGATGACGAGCCTCGCGTGCTGAGTGGGCTGCGGCGGATTCTGGAGGATCAGTGGGAGCTCCTGGAGGCGTCCAGCGGAGACGAGGCTCTGGACGTCCTGCTGGCGGAACCGATGGCCATCATCCTCACCGACCTCGTGATGCCCGGAATGGACGGTCTGCGGCTGCTCCAGCGCGTGGCGGAGTGCTCGCCCGACACCGTTCGGATTCTTCTGACCGGTCGCGGTGACTACAACGTTGCCGTGCGGGCAGTGAACGAAGCGCGCGCGTTCGGATTTCTGCGCAAGCCCTGTCAGCCGCATGAGCTCGAGACTATGCTCGACCAGGCGGAGACCGAGCACGACAAGCGTCATCAGAGGAGTGGAGCCGAGGAGCGAGTGGAGCACCTGCAGCGAAGCCTGAAGGGAATCGCTCGGCTCGTGGAGCAGGTCGGGATCGGGCTCGGTGAGGTCACCGATCCGGTCCAAGCTCTACCCGAGCTCGCCACCTTGTCTGAGCGCGAGTGGGACGTGGTGCGGCTGCTGCTCAAGGGGCACCGAGTCCCCAACATCGCTCGTGCGCTCGGAATCTCGACGCATACCGTACGTTCCCATCTCCGGCGTGTCTTTCAGAAGCTCGAGGTGAAGTCTCAGGAAGAGCTGGTCGAGCGGCTGCGCGGAGTTCCCTAGCGGGTGATGTCGTCTGCCGTGGTTACCAGCCGAGAACGCGCGCGAAGATGAGTGGTGCCACGATGGTCGCGTCCGACTCGATCACGAACATGGGTGTGTCGATGTCGAGCTTGCCCCACGAGATCTTCTCGCTGGGGACGGCTCCGGAGTAGGACCCGTAGCTGGTGGTCGAGTCGCTGATCTGACAGAAATAGGCCCAGTAGGGGCACCCGAGCCGCAGATCTTGGTGGATCATGGGGACGGTGCAGATCGGGAAATCTCCGGCAATGCCTCCGCCGATCTGGAAGAATCCGACGGGGCACTCGGCCTTGCTGGCCGAGATCGAGCGCAAGCTGCCTCCCTCTCCCTCGACCGCCGGCGCGATCTGTCTGAGTTCTTGGATCGGTCGACCCATCGTGACGTTGCAGTACCAGTCTGCCAGCTTTCCGAGGGCCTCGAGCCCGCTGCGCACGACGCGGTAGCCAGACAGGTCTCCGTTCAGGACGTGCGCGGTGAACACGTTCCCGAGCGTCGAGTCCTCCCAGCCGGGCACGAAGATCGGGAGGTCGCGCTCCGCCGCTGCAATGAGCCAGGAGTCTGCCGGATCGATCTGAAAGCTGCCGTCGAGGTGCCCCTCGCGAAGTAGCTGATAGAGGAATTCGTGCGGAAAGTGCTGTGTCCCCTGTCGATCCGCTCGGCTCCATAGCTCGAGGATCGTCTTCTCGACCGCGCGAAAGGCCTCACCCTCCGGGATGCACGTGTCCGTGACCCGATTCAGACCCTGGTGCTCGAGCTCCTTCTCCATCTGAGGGGTCAGGTTGCGGTAGTCGGGCAAGCGCCGATAGTGATCGTGGGCGACCAGGTTGAACAGGTCCTCCTCGAGGTTGGCGCCCGTGCAGCTGATCGCGTGTACCTTCCCCTGACGGATCATCTCTGCCAACGAGCAGCCGAGCTCGGCGGTACTCATGGCACCAGCCATGGCGACGAGCATCTTGCCTCCGTGCTCCACATGGCTCGCGTACGCATCGGCCGCATCTACCAAGGCCGCAGCATTGAAGTGCCGATAGTGCCGTCGCATGAATTCCGTGATCGTCATGGGGCCTCCCCTGCGCTGCTTGCTGAACTTGGCTTCAGTGGTGCGCGTTCGAGATGTTCTGGTGCCGCCGTGTCCGCGGGTGAGGTTTCGGCAGCAAGACGGGCGCGTGTAGGGCTCGGGCGGCCAGCTTGCGTGTCGAGACCTTCGTGTCCAGAGTTGCCTGTCGAGTCTTGCCTGTCGAGTCCTAGGTATCGAGTCCTGCCGAACGAAGACCGGACTGCCGAGCGATTCTCTCTCCGGACCCGGGCGGGTCTCGGCGGGGGCAACCACTTCCGACTGGCCGGCCGACTGGCGGGCTCGTACGCGGTGCGCGGGCACTCGTCGGGCGCCGACGGAAATCAGGGTAAGCGATCCGAGGGCGGAAGTCTGCCTTCTGCACCAAATTTTCGCGAAGCGCCGTCGAGCGACGAGTCAGGAGCTTCGATCGCGTTTCAGCAGCTGCCTGAGCCGTTGCTCGAGCTCCTCGCGTGAGAATGGCTTGGGCAGCACCTCGAGCGCGGCGAGCTGTGCGTCGAGGCCCGGCGGTCTGCCGAGTCCCGACATCAGCAGGATTCGCAGATTGGGGCGCTGCTGGAGCAACTCTGCGGCCAGCTCCGTCCCACTTTTGTCGGGAAGGACGACGTCGACGATGAGGACATCGATCGTGCCGCGATGGTGCTCGAGAATCTCCAACGACTCGCTCGCAGTCGCGGCCATCAGGACGCGATACCCAGACGACAGCAGGAAACGGCGCACGACCGAGAGGACCTGTTCGTCGTCCTCGACCACCAGCGCCGTCTCCAACGTCTCGGATGTCTGCCGCTCTGTCGGCTGGCTGGCGGGAGCGACAGATGATGATTCGGCCGAGAACTGTAGCGCGATCGTCATCTCTCGCTCCGAAGACTCGGTCGAGAAGCTCCCGCCCAGATTGAGTACGATCCCGTACACCTCCGTGAGATCCTCGGCGGGTCTGCCCGCGAAGTAGGGGTTGATGAGCCCAGTATTGCTCGGAAGTGGGCTCGCTGGGCTCACCGGATAGGAGATTCGGAGCACCAACTGGGGAGAGGTCGTGTCGTCACCCAAGCTGCGGAGCTGGATTTTCACCGTCCCGATGTTGTTCACCGCGCGGCGTGCGTGTTCGACCAGCTTGACGATCAGCCGCTGGATCAGCGCTGGATCCGCCAACAGGTGGGGGGCCTCGCTCAAGTCGAGATCGAGGTGCATCTGTTCGCCCAGAGTCGGGCGGAGAAGCTGGCACGCCGTCTTCACTGCTGTAGCTACATCTACGGGCTCCGAGTTCTGCTGATGCCGCTGGCTGAAGGTGAGCAGCTGGCGCGTCAGGACGGCCGCAAAGTCGGCTGCGCGCGACGCGCTCGTCAGTGCGTCGACGTCACCGTCGGTGAGCGCGGATCCCTCGAGGACCAGGCTCAGATTGCCCGAAATGATCGTCAGCATGTTGTTGAAGTGGTGTGCAATACCGGCGGCGAGCTCTTCGACGGCGAGAGAGCGCTGCTGGATGCGACGTTGCTGTTCCAGGCTTCGCTGTTCCGTTATGTCGCGCTGAACGCCCCAGACGCGCACGAGATGTCCGTTCTCGACGACTCCGAACAAGGTGTTCAAGAAGTATTTCCGCGCGCCGAAGCGATCGATCTCTTGCGACTCACCGTCGCGTAGATCGAGGCCGGAGTCCCAGAAGGCCCGGAGGTACTCGCGGTTGTGTTCCGGACTATCGCTGAGGAACGGATTGAGGGGAGTTCCGATCAGCTCGTCGGGATGCGCGTAGCCGTACATCTTCGCGAAGGTCGTGTTGCATTCTACGAGCCTCGCGCACTCGAGCCACTGGCTGATCGCTTCGTCGGGGGGCAGGCTCATCGACACGGGAGGTTCGAGCTCGAATCCGTAGATGCCTTCGCTGGACTGACCGAAGTAGTGCCGGAGCCGCTTGACTTCGGTCGTGGTCTGGCTGGGAATTTCCGGGTCGTCCGAGGCTCGGTGCACTTCTCGCCGGGAGTCACTCGGACCCAGCTCGCGCTTCAGATTTTCATCGTCGGTCGAGCCCGATGTGAGCGCTGCCAACAGATCTCCTCCGCGAGTCGTTCGCGTGTCGGTCTGAACAGGGCAGTTTACTACCAATGGCGTTGCCATGACACTCTACTCCGCATCCAGGTGTTCACCGCCGGCATCCTGATCTTCCGCATCTCTGTCTCCAGCTGAACTCTGTCTCCAGGTGAAGTCTGGGCTTGCCTCTAGTCTCGATCAACTGCGGGGCGATCGACTGTGGGTGATCAACTCTGGGGGGCGAACTGTGGGGGTGGACGATGCCGATCGTACGCTCGGGCGATCATGGCGGTATAGCCAGGCTCCCCCCTTTGCGTGAGAAAATCAACTCGAAGCGAGATGGACTCGCCGGAGATCGCAGCGCCGCCTCGGATGTCCGCTGAATGGGAAGCGCGCGGCGCGAATTGTTGGCCGAGCGGTCAGTGATCAGGCGAGATCGATCATCGCAGCGGTGCCAAGCTGGCGGCAGTTTTCCAGAGCGGGCTTACCCGCTCGGAGTGATCACGCAGGTCACACTCGTAGCGATAATTCCCCTGCGCTCGCGTGCACTCGTGGAAACACTCGGCGTTCTGTGCAGACGCAATGGTTTCTCACGTCGGTCTCCTCCTCGAGTGGTAGATCCGAGACATGTTCGTTCGCACCCTCGCGGTTCGGGTGTCTCAGGTGGGGTGGGACACGGGAGCCGCGCACGTCGGTCGGGCAATCCAGACGAGCCAGGATCCGCGACCGCAGCGCGCGCAGCTCAGCAGGTGGGCTTCGCGAGCTCTGCGATCAGATCCACCAGAGTTGCCGCGCTGTCGAGCGGAGCGTCGCGCTGCATCGCTGCGATGAAGTCTTCCGAGTGCGCGATGAGTGCTTCGAGTTCGGTGCGCAAGCGCATTGCCGTCAATTCGCTCTGCGCCAAAGCGATGCCGAAGCCCTTCGCTGCATGCTGCTCCGCGTTCTCGATCTGATCGCCACGACTCGCGTCACGCGGAAGCGGAATGATGATCGCGGGCTTGTGGAGTGCGACGAGCTCCGACAGCGAGTTGGCCCCGCCGCGTGCGACCACGACGTCGGCGCACGCGAGCGCGTCCGCGAACTCGTCGTGTAGGTACTCGAACTGGCGATAGTAGGGGCGACCCTCGAACTTCTCCTCGAGATTCCCGGGTCCGCAGACATGCAGGAACTGGAGATCGGTGCCGCCGAGTCGGACGAGCTCGCGTACGGCCTCGTTGATGGCGCGAGCCCCCTGGGAGCCGCCGAATACCAACACCGTGGGGCGTCCCGAGGTGAGCCCGAAACGCGCCTGGCCCCGAGAGCGGTCACCCTCGAGCAGGCTCGCGCGGATGGGGGTTCCGGTGTGTTGGCCGTGAGCTCGGGCCGGGAGCAGATCGAGGGTCTCCTTGTACGCAACACAGACGCGCGTCGCTACGGGGATGCAGAGACGATTGGCCAGCCCGGGACTCAGATCCGACTCGTGCAGGATGACGGGAATTCCCTTCAGCTTTGCAGCGTAGACCACCGGAACTCCGACGAAGCCACCCTTCGAGAAGACCAGTGAGGCCCCCAGCTTGCCGAGCAGCGGGACCGCTTGGGCGATTCCCTGGAGTAGCCGGAACGGGTCGATCAGGTTCTCCCAGCTGACATAGCGGCGCAGCTTCCCCACCGCGACTGCGTGGTACGGGATATTTGCCTGTTCGCAGAGCGAGCGTTCCAGACCGGTGTGGGAGCCGATGTACTCGACCCGGAAGCCGCGCTCGCGGAGCCGTGGGATCAGTGCCAGGTTCGGGGTCACGTGACCGGCCGTACCGCCGCCGGTGAGGACGATGGTCTGTGTGCGCTCCATGGCGCGAGGGTGCCGCAGCCCCGCTCGGAACGCACGCGGGGAGGAGCGTCGCAGCTTGCGTGGACCGGACGGTTCACGCCGGCTGCGAGATCCGCGCACGGCGCCCCTTCAGGTGGCTCCGAAGGGTAGGCGGCTCCGAGGGCAGGGGCACCGAGGCAGGCGGCTTCTAGCCGGGGGGCTCGTCAGCGTCCTGGGCCGACGCTGGCCGATAGGGCACGACGCGCTGGTCGATGGCACCGAAGATCGAGCGACCCTGCGCATCCAGCATCTCGATTCGAATCTGGTCGCCGAAGTGCAAGAATGGGGTCTCGACCTTCCCGTGCTCCAGTAGCTCGAGCGTGCGTCGTTCTGCGAGGCACGCGCTTCCGGCCGCGGGATCCGCGTTCGAGACCGTGCCGGATCCCAAGATCGTACCGGCGCCGAGCGCACGCGTCAGAGCGGCGTGCGCGAGGAGCTCGGGGAAGCCGAACGTCATGTCGCGGCCTGCATCCGGAGCTCCGAGCTGCTCACCTCGAACCCAGACCTCGAGCGGACGGTGCACTCGGCTCCCATCCCACGCCTGCCCGAGCTCGTCGGGAGTGACGGCGACCGGAGAGAGCGCACTCGCCGGCTTGCTCTGGAAGAACCCGAATCCCTTCGCGAGCTCGTTCGGGATCAGGTTCCTGAGCGAGACGTCGTTGACCAGCACCAACAAGGCGATGCAACCACTCGCCTGGTCGCGCGAGGCGCCACGCGGCACGTCGCGGGTGATCACGGCGATCTCCGCTTCGAGATCGATCCCTTGCTCTTCGGACGCGGCTTCGATGTCGTCGTTGGCTGCGAGGAAGTGGTCCGAGCCTCCCTGGTAGAGCAGGGGATCGGTCCAGAAACTATCCGGCATATCAGCTCCACGCGCGCGTCGCACGAGCTCGACGTGACGCACGTAGGCGCTCGCGTCTGCCCACTGATAGGCGCGCGGTAGCGGTGCAGCGAGGGCTCGCGTGTCCAGGGGGCGGGCGCCCACCAAGGTTCCGCGGCACAGGCTCTCGTAGGCGGTTTGGAGGGCGGGACGGCAGCGATCCCAATCGTCGAGTGCCGCCTGCAGGGTCGGCGCGATTGCCTGGACGGGTGCTGCACACGAGAGATCTCGGTGTACGACGACGAGTGTGCCGTCGCGACCGTTTCGTAGGGTTCCAAGCTTCATGTGCGCGTCGAGGTCATGCCGACTCGCTCCAAGACTGCGCGTAGCCTGGCACCTCGACCTGCGCTGCTGCTTCGCTGACGACGACGGCATCGCGACAGTCGATCATCACGGCCACCTCATCCGTCTCGCTGCGGGGCTGGCGCTGGCTTTGCGCGAGCGCCTTCGGGTGTGGGCCGTGGGTCAGGCCTCGCGGGTGGAGAGTGACTGCACCCGGTGCGATCCCGTCGCGGCTGAAGAACTGTCCCCTGTGATAGAAGATCAGCTCGTCGTAGTCGTCATTGGAGTGGAAGAAGGGAACCTTCAGTGCCTCTGGATCGTTCTCGATCCGTCTCGGGCAGAACGTGCATACGACGAAGCGATCACACAGGAAGGTGGTGTGCGCCGAGGGTGGAACGTGGTAGCGATCGCTCGCAACCGGCCGGATGTCGCGCCAATTGACGCGAACCGGAGCGAGATTGCCCTTCCAGCCCACCGCATCCAGTGGGTTGAAGGGATAGGTCAAGCTGGAGAGTGCCGAACGGGCCTTCACGACGATCGTCCAGCTCCTGTCATCCTGCTGTGCTCGAAACGACTCGTCGATCTTGGGGGTCTCGAGGATCGCGGGGTCGAACAGGGCGTGCTCGCCGAGCATGCCCCGATCGGGGAGCCCGAAGCTCGACTCGGTCGCCTCGATGGCGAGCAAGGTCGCCGGCTCGTGAGGTGCCACTCTCCATGAGGTGGATCTCGGAATCAGGAGATAGTCGCCCTCGCGCAGGGGCAGGTGCCCGAAGTCGCAGAAGAAGTCGAGCGCACCTTCGTGTACGAACAACAGCAAATCGCCGTCGGCGTTTCGATAGAGCCGATCGCAGGCGCTCCGCGTGTGCCAGATGCGCAGGTCGATGTGGGCGTTGCTGATGAGCGAGGGCGCTTCCCAGGGGGCCTGATCGGTCTCCTCGGCGCCGAGATCGCTCGCGCGAAATGCTCGCGGCTGCAGCGGGCCCTCGATCTGACTCCATCCGGTCGGGGGATGTCGGTGGTACATGTGCGTAGCGGGACCGAAGAATCCTTGGCGTCCGATCTCGCGCTCGAAAGTGCCCGTCGGAAGGGCCACGTGAGCCTGCCGTGAGTAGAGTCCCTCCGCTCGCGGAAACTCGATCCGTCGCTTCATGGCTTGATCACTCCGCGCCGGATCTGGTCGCGTTCGATCGCCTCGAAGAGAGCCTGGAAGTTCCCCTCACCGAACCCCTGGTTGCCCTTGCGCTGGATGATCTCGAAGAAGATCGGCCCGATCACGGTCTCGGTGAAGATCTGGAGCAGAGTGCCCTCGGTCGGGCCACCGTCGAGAAGGATCTGATCCTTTCGAAGTCGCTCCAGGTCTTCGCCGTGCTCGGTGATGCGCTGAGGCAACGCCTCGTAGTACGTATCCGGGGTGGACAGGAACGCCACCCCGCGCGCGCGGAGCATCTCTACGGTGGAGTAGATGTCGTGCGTAGACAGCGCGATGTGTTGGATGCCCTCGCCCTGATAGGCCTCGAGGTATTCCTGGATCTGGCTCTGATCGTCTGAGGACTCATTGATCGGGATTCGAATCTTGCCGCAGGGGCTCGACATGGCGCGACTGCGCAAACCCGTCTTCGCGCCCGTGATGTCGAAATAGCGGATCTCGCGAAATCCGAACAGTCGTGTATAGAAATCGGCCCACTCCTGCATCCGGCCGCGGTGGACGTTGTGTGTGAGGTGGTCGATCTCGAGCAGGCCGGCACCGCTGGCGTCGCTTTCTGACTCGGACTCCTGGGTCGGCACGAAGTCGACGTCGTAGATGGTGTGATCGCCATAACGATCGACGAGATAGATCAAGCTGTCCCCGATCCCCTTGATCGCGGGAATGTGGAGCTCCATGGGGCCCGGCCTCTGATCGACGGTCCAGGCTCCCAACTTGCGAGCGCGCTCGAGCGCGCTCGCGGCGTTGCGCACGCGGAGCGCGATGGCGCAGATGCAGGGGCCGTGGACGCGCGCAAACGCCTGAGCGAAGCTGTCTGGCTCCGCATTGACCAGGAAGTGGACGTCCCCTTGCCGGTAGAGTGTTACGTCCTTCGAGCGGTGGACGGCTGCCTTCACGAACCCGAGCTGTGTGAACAGGCGTCCGAGTGCAATCGGGTCGGGTGCCGCGTACTCCACGAACTCGAAGCCATCGGTCTGCATGGGATTCTCGGAGTCCGTTCTGGCCGCGTCTTCATCGCTTGTGGGAGGTGTAGGCTCGCTGCCCGAGGAAGGATGCGTCATGCTTTCCTCCATGCGTTCGTCGTTGCGACTCACACGTCGTAGCGAGTTCCACGTCGTCGCGAGCAGGTGGCGACGAGCGGGACACCGGTCTGCGACACTGGTGTGCGTTCGGTGTCCGCGTGGGCCACGACCGACGGGTGGTGCTTCCGACATCAGAGAGGATAGCTCGCAGCGTTCATTGTGCGATGGCGATCCTGCTTCGCTGCGCGCTCGTTGCGGAGCGATCCAGGGACGAGCTCGGATTGGAGGAATGGCGGAATGACCGAGAAGCTCTGGGAGCCGCGCCCCGAACAGGTGGCGGATTCACTGATGACCGCCTTCCAGAACCGACTCGACGGAAGGGGTCCCCGAGCAGCCGGGTACGCGGCGCTCCACCAGTGGTCGATCGACGAGCCCTCCGAGTTCTGGCGCACGCTGTGGGAGTTCGCCGACGTGCGTGCGAGCACGCCGCCCGAGCGGATCGTCGAGCACTATGACCAGATGCCCGGAGCTCGCTGGTTCGTCGGAGCGAAGCTCAACTTCGCCGAGAATCTGCTGCGTTTTCGCGATGCGCGCCCCGCGCTCTTGTTCTTCGACGAGCGCGGCGGTGAACGCCAGCTGAGCTATGCGGAGCTCTATGCCGAGGTCGCGCGCGCTGCCGCAGCCCTCCGCGGCCTGGGGCTGTCTCCCGGAGATCGCGTAGCGGCGGTGTTGCCGAACTTGCCAGAGACCGTGATCGCAATGCTCGCGGTCACCAGCATCGGCGCGGTGTGGTCCTCATGCTCTCCCGACTTCGGTACCGAGGCAATTCTGGACCGCTTCGCTCAGATCGAGCCGCGCGTGTTGATTGGCGTCGATGGTTACAGCTACGCGGGGCGCTCCTTCGATCGGCGCGGTGCGTTGGCGGAAATTCGACGCGGCTTGCCGTCGCTCGTGGAGACGATCGTGGTTCGCTATGCAGACCCGACCGACTCGGCTGCCGACATGTCGGGTTGCGTCGCCTGGGCGGACTTTCTCGATCGAGCGGGTCCTTCTGTGGACGTGCTCGAGTTCGAGCAGCTCCCATTCGATCATCCGGTCTACGTGCTCTACTCGTCGGGAACGACGGGTCCACCCAAGTGCATCGTGCACGGAGCAGGGGGGACCCTGGTGCAACATCTGAAGGAGCTGCTGCTGCACACGGATCTACGGCGCGAGGATCGCATCTTCTATTTCACGACCTGTGGCTGGATGATGTGGAACTGGCTCGTGAGCGCTCTGGCCGTGGGAGCCAGCGTGGTGCTCTACGAGGGCTCGCCGTTTCATCCCTCGGGGTATGCGCTCTTCGACATGGCCGAGCGTGCGGGGATCACGATCTTTGGAACGAGTGCCAAGTTCCTTGCAGCAGCGGAGAGCGAGAGGCTGCGTCCTCGTGAGAGATTCGAACTCGGTGGGCTGCGTGCTCTG
Source organism: Pseudomonadota bacterium (assembly GCA_003247575.1). GTDB lineage: Bacteria > Myxococcota_A > UBA9160 > SZUA-336 > SZUA-336 > SZUA-336. The sequence goes on along the minus strand of QJZC01000051.1, from coordinate 465 downwards.
CTGAGCACCGGATCGCCTCTGTCGCCGGAAGGCTTTCGCTACGTCTACGAGAACATCGGGAGCGACCTGCGCTTGTCCTCGATCTCGGGTGGGACGGACATCGTGTCCTGTTTCCTCACGGGAAACCCCAACCTACCGGTCTACGCTGGGGAACTTCAATGTGCGGGGCTCGGAATGGCGGTGGCTTGCTACTCCGGTGATGGGCGCCCCCTGGTCGGTGCGAAGGGAGAGCTGGTGTGTACGCGGCCCTTCCCATCGATGCCGGTTGGATTCCTGCGAGACCCCGATGGATCCAAGTACCGAAGCGCTTACTTCGAGCGCTTTCCGGGAGTGTGGCATCACGGCGACTTCGTGGAACTGACCGAGCGCGGTACGGCCATCGTCTACGGTCGATCGGATGCCACGCTCAATCCGGGCGGGGTTCGCATCGGTACGGCGGAGATCTATCGGCAGGTGGAGGACCTG